>JBEEJQ010000069.1:0-13422 GCA_041169105.1 Pseudomonadota bacterium
AGATCGAGACCAGCACCAAAGCGGCCACACCCACACCGCCCAAGTCGGCGTATTTGGGGTTGGGCATCTTGGGCAGCAGGGCCAGGTCTTTGGGCACGGCTGGCAAGGTGGAGCCGGGCGCAGCCGCAGCGGCGGTGGCGGCGTCCAGCCAGGCCTTGTGCTCAGGCGTCACCACGCTCGGGGCCGTGGGGCCAAAGGGGTTGCCAAAGATCCAGTTGATGCCGATGCGCATCAGGCTGATGCCGATCACGGCAATGATGGTGCCGGTGACCACGGGCGGGAAGAAGCGCAACATGCGGCTGACCAGTGGCGCAATCAGGATGGAGATGAGACCCGCCCCGATGATGGAGCCAAAAATCAGTTGTGCCCCCACCTCACCGGGGTTGGCGTTGGCCATGGCCACCATGGGCGCCACGGATGCAAAGGTCACGCCCATCATCACGGGCAGGCGAATGCCAAACAGCTGGGTGGCCCCCAGGGACTGGATCAGCGTGACCAGACCGCAGCAAAACAGGTCGGCCGAAATCAAATAAGCCACGTCTTGCGGGCTCAGTTTCAGGGCGCGGCCCACGATCAGGGGCACGGCCACAGCGCCGGCATACATCACCAGCACGTGTTGCAGGCCCAAAGCGGCGAGTTGGCCCGAAGGCAGTTTCTCGTCCACGGGGTGGATGGTTGAACTCATGGAGGGGACTCCTTAGCAGTAAACGGGGGAGGGACAAACCCAAGGCGACTAAATGTGTGCCGTCTTGTGCGCTGAACTGTATACAAAATAAAAGGCGGTGAGATGCGTGAAAACCCTGCCCGGCGTGCATCCGGGCGGGGTTTGCGCTCAGGCCAGCAAATCCAGCAGCGTGCGGGCCACCACCTTGGTGGCCCGACGCACGTCTTCCAGCTGCACCCGTTCGTCGGCGCGTTTGGCGTGGCTCTCCAGCACGGTGCGGGGGCCTGCGCCGTAGATCACGCCGGGGATGCCGCGCTCCACATACAGGCGCACATCGGTGTAAAGCGGCGTGCCCACAGCGGGGATGGCTTGACCGAACACGGTTTGGCCGTGCTTTTGGATGGCGTCGACCAGGGGCTTGTTGCCGTCCAGCGGCTTCATGGCGTTGGCCAGCAGCAGGCGTTTGATGTCCACTTTGAGCTGCTTGCCGCCGCGTGGTGGGTTGAAGCTTTGGGCGGCAGCCTCGATGGTTTGGCGGATCGAGGCTTCCACTTCGGCGGGGTTCTCTTCGGGGATCATGCGGCGGTCGAGTTTGAAGACGACCTTGCCGGGCACGACGTTGGTGTTGGTGCCGCCGCTGATCTGGCCCACGTTCAGGTACGGGTGGGTGATGCCTTTGACCGATGAGGTGGTTTTTTTGTACTCGGCGTTCAGTGCGTGCAGTGCGCTCAAGATGTGCACCGCGCCTTGCAGCGCGTCGGTGCCACTGTCCGGGATGGCCGCGTGGGCCATCTCGCCTTGCACCGTGACTTCCATTTGCAGGCAGCCGTTGTGGGCGGTGACGACCTCGTAGCTGAAGCCGGCCGCGATCATCAGGTCAGGCTTCGTCAGGCCCTGGGCCAGGAGCCAGCCGGGGCCCATTTCTCCGCCAAATTCTTCGTCGTAGGTGAAGTGCAGTTCCACGCCGCCTTTAAGCGGGGCATTCAGCGATTCGAGCGCACGGGTGGCAAAGGTGAAGGTGGAAAAGTCCGACTTGCTCACCGCAGTGGCGCGGCCGTACATCGCACCGTCTTTGACTTCACCGCCATAGGGGTCGTGCGTCCAGCCTTCGCCGGGGGGCACCACGTCACCGTGGGCATTCAGGGCAATGGTTTTGCCTTCGCCATATGGGCGACGCACGATCAGGTTGGTGATGGACTCCAGGCCATAGGCCTTCACGTCAGCAGCGGGCACGGCGTGCTTTTCAGCCACAAAGCCCATGGGGGCCAGCAGCTCGGCGGTGCGCTCGGCGTGGGGCGCGTTGTTGCCGGGCGGGGTGTCGGTGGGCACCTGCACCAGGGCCTGCAAGAACTTGACCTGCTCGTCAAAGTGCGCGTCGATCCAGGCGTCGAGTTGTGCGTATTGTTGTGGGGTGGCGCTCATGACAATTCCTGAGAGAGTTGGTTCAAAACATGGGTGAAGGCGTCGACAGACAGCTGCATGTCGTCGCTGGTGGTGGATTCGAGCGGGTTGTGGCTGATGCCCGCGTTTTCGCCGCGCACAAACAGCATGGCTTGTGGCATGACTTCGTGCAGCTTCATCGCGTCATGGCCTGCGCCACTGGGCAGTTTGAACAGCGGCACGCCCAAGGCGCTCACAGCGCGTTCCCATCGGGCTTGCCATTCGGGGGCGCTGGGGGCAGCGGCGGCGCGCATGGTTTCTTCGGCCGTGTGACGCAGGCCTCGGCGCTCGCAAATGGCTTGCAGCTGGGCCAGCACGTCGGCTTCCAGTGCATCGCGCTGGGCGTCGGTGGGGGCACGCATGTCCAGGCTGAAGCTGCAGCGACCGGGCACCACGTTGATGGAGCCGTTGGGCACTTGCAGTTGGCCAATCGTCGCCACGCTGTCGCCGTCTTTCGCGGCGCGTTGCTCCATGTAGAGCGCCAGTTCTGCGACGGCGCAAGCCGCGTCGCGGCGGCGGTCCATGGGGGTGGTGCCCGCGTGGCTGGCGGTGCCGATGACCTCGCACAGGTAGCGCACGCTGCCGTTGATGGACGTGACCACGCCCAGCGGAATGTTCACTTCGTTGAGCACCGGGCCTTGCTCGATGTGCACTTCGACAAAGCCGAGGTACTGCGCCGGGTCGCGCTGGATTTTGGCGATGTCGTCCACGCACAAGCCCGCGTGCTGCATGGCGGCTCGCATGGTGATGCCGTCGGCGTCTTGCTGCTCCAGCCACTCGGGCTTGAAGTCACGAATCAAGGCACCCGAGCCGAGGAAGGTGGCTTTGTAGCGCTGGCCTTCTTCTTCGGCAAAGGCAACGACTTCGATGCCGAAGGGCAGGCGCTTGCCTTGCTGGTGAAGCTGCTGCACGCAGGCCATGGGCACAAAGATGCCCAAACGGCCGTCGTACTTGCCGCCGTTGCGCACGGTGTCGTAGTGCGATCCTGTGAGCAGGTATTTCCGACCGGACGTGGCCGGGTGGTAGCGGCCCACCACATTGCCCACGGCGTCGGTATAGACCTCGTCAAAGCCGCAATCGCGCATGTTTTGCGTGATGCGTTGGGCGCAGGCGCGGTGGGCATCGGTCAGGTACGTCACCGTCAGCTGGCCTTGTTCGGCGTAGCCGGGGTCAGAGTGTTGGGCCAGCTTTTCTTGCCAGTCCCAGACCTGGTGGCCCAGCGTGGGCTCCACGCCAAACTTGTCGTTCAGGCGGATCTCGACGATGCGGTGAATGTTGCGCAGGCACTCGGCCAGCTCAAACTCGGGGTGGCCATGCAGGCGGCGCTCAAACGCGTCAATGATCTGCTGCTTGTTGTAGCCCACGCCACGCGGGCCACGCACGGCCAAGATGAAGGGCCAGCCGAACTTGGCGTTGTAGTCGGCGTTGAGCTTTTGGATCTTGGCGAACTCTTCGGACGTGCAGTCGGTCAGGCCCGCCTTTGTCTGTTCGTTGGTGGATTCGGCCGTCAGCGTTTTGCTGACCATGGCCTTGCCCGCCAGCTCCGGGTGGGCGCGGATCAGGCCCAGCTGCGCGTCTCGCCCGGCATGCGCCAGCACTTCACACATGGCGTGTTTGAGGTGGGCCAGAGATTTGAAAGGGCGTTCGTTCAGCGCTTGCTCGGCGATCCAAGGCGAGTGCTCGTACAGGCCGTCGAGCATTTGCGCGGCGTCTTCACGGCTGGCGCTGTTGAGTTGTTCCAAAGTGATGGGCATGCTCAGTCCTTGTAGGGGTGGGTGGCTTTCCAGTGGCGGGCGATGTCGATGCGCCGCGCCACCCAGACCTTGTCGTGTGACTGGATGTGGTCCAAAAAGCGTTGCAGTGCGGTGATGCGGCCGGGGCGGCCGAGCAAGCGACAGTGCATGCCGATGCTCATCATCTTGGGGGCGTTGTCACCATTCGGGTCACCTTCGGCGTACAGCGCGTCGAAGGTGTCCTTCATGTACTGAAAGAACGGGTCGGCGTGCGAGTAACCCTGCGGCAGCGAAAAGCGCATGTCGTTGCAGTCCAGCGTGTAGGGCACGATCAGTTGGGGCGCATCGGTGCCGTCGCTCCTCTTCACTTCCATCCAGAAAGGCAGGTCGTCTCCGTAATAGTCGCTGTCGTATTCAAAGCCGCCAAAGTCGGCCACCAAGCGGCGTGTGTTGGGACTGTCGCGCCCGGTGTACCAGCCCAGGGGGCGCTCGCCTGTGAGCTTTTGAATGATCTCCATCGCCTCGGCCATGTGGGCGCGTTCGGTGGCTTCGTCGATGTTTTGGTAATGGATCCACTTGAGGCCGTGGCAGGCGATGTCGTAGCCCAGCTCTTGAAAGGCGGCGGTCAACTCGGGGTGCTTTTGCAGCGCGGTGGCCACGCCAAACACGGTGAGCGGCAGGCCGCGTTTTTCAAATTCGCGCAGGATGCGCCACACGCCCGCACGCGAGCCGTATTCGTAAATGCCTTCCATGCTGATGTGCCGCTCGGGGAAGGACGCGGGGTTGAACATCTCGGACAGGAATTGCTCGGAACCCGCATCGCCGTGCAGCACCGAGTTTTCGCCGCCTTCTTCGTAGTTCAGCACAAACTGCACCGCAATGCGTGCGCCGTTAGGCCATTGGGCGTGCGGCACATGGCGGCCGTAGCCTTTCAGGTCGCGGGGGTAGGGCAGGGTGGAGTCGTAAACGCTCATGGTTTTTTGCTCGATGGTTTCAGGCCAAGGCCAGAGAGATGTCGTGGGTGGGGACTTGGCGGTCAAAGGTCAGGCTCTGCTCCACATGCAGCAGGTGTTCCTGCATCAGTTGCACGGCCTGGTCCGCGTCTCGGGCGGCCAGTGCAGCCACGATGGCTTCGTGCTCGTCGGTCGAGTGCTCGGCCTCATTGCGCGACTGGTACATCAGCGTGATCAAGGCGCAGCGCGAGATCAGCTCGCCCAACACCTGAGCCAACACATCGTTGTGCATCAACTCGGCCATGCGCACGTGGAAGTCGCCGAGCAACTCGGTGCGGCCCGTCACATCGCCCTGGGTCACAGCTTCGCGCTCTTGCTTGATGTGCTCTTGGAGTGCGCTGATTTGTTCGGGCGTGACCTGCTCCACAAAGGCGCGGGTCATCTCGGTCTCCAGCATGCGACGCACCGCAAAGACCTGCTGGGCTTCTTCAACCGATGGGGCGGCGACAAAAGCGCCGCGAGCCGGTTCGAGCTTGATCAAACGGTTTTGCGACAGTTGAAAAAGCGCCTGGCGCACCAGGGTGCGCGAGACGCCAAAGTGGTCGGCCAGCTTTTGCTCGGCCAGTTTGGAGCCGGGCAGAAGCCGGTGTTCAACGATGGCCCGGGTCAGGGACTCGACAATGTGGTGGGTGGTGGAAGTTTCCATGTCTCGGAGGGCCTGTGTGGGCTGTTTTTCGAAATGATAGCCACTAAATGCAAAATTGTATACACTTCGGTCGACCGGACTGGGCCATGCCCAAAGACCTTTCAAAAACCCCTTGATAAGCGAGCAACACCATGGGATTGAGCACACACGTTTTGGACACCATGCACGGCTGCCCCGCTGCGGGCATGCAGGTGGCGCTGTACACCACACAAGGCGAGCAGGCCACTTTGGTCAAGAGCTTCACCCTCAACCACGACGGGCGCAACCCGGACGGCATGCTGTACGACCATGCCAGCTTGCGCAAAGGCACTTACCGCCTGGTGTTTGACGTGGCGGGCTACTTCAAAGCCAAGGGTGTGGAGCTGCCCGAGCCCAACTTTTTGAACAAAGTGAGCCTTGACTTCGGCGTGGCCCACGAAGACCAGCACTACCACGTGCCCTTGCTGGCCAGCCCGTGGAGCTACTCCACCTACCGAGGCTCTTAACAATTGGGATCTGACCCCAATTGATTTAATTGGGGTCAGATCCCAATTAATCCGCTGAAAAAGCCTGCCAACGGGGCCCTGGTTCTTTAAAATCAGGGCCTTACCGTTTATTTATCCCCCCCATCGCACCATGACCCAAGTCACCAACACCGTGCGCTTTGTGCTCGACGGCCAAATCGTCGAAGCCCAAGGCGAGCGCCGCACCACCACTGTTCTGGATTACCTGCGCGAGCAACTGCACCGCACCGGCACCAAAGAGGGCTGCGCCGAAGGCGATTGCGGCGCTTGTGTGGTGATGGTGGGTGAGCTCAACGCCGCAGGCACGGGCGTGGACTATGTGGCGACCAACGCCTGCATCCAGTTGCTGCCTTCGCTGGATGGCAAATCTGTCAAAACCATCGAGAGCCTGAAAAAGGCCGACGGCACGATGCACCCGGTGCAAGAAGAGATGGTCAAGTGCCATGGCTCGCAGTGCGGCTTTTGCACCCCCGGCATCGTGATGAGCTTGGTGAATTTGGTTCAGGTCTTGCCCATGCCCAACCGCCAGCAGATCACCGATTCGCTCAGCGGCAACCTGTGCCGTTGCACCGGCTACAAGCCAATCATCGAATCAGCCACCAAGGCCTGCGCCAAGCCTGAGGCGCTCAAGCTGGACGACAGCGCCGATGTGCCTTTGCTCAAGGAAATCCAACGCGCCAAGGTGCCTACGCTGAGCCTGGACGGCGACATCATCGTGCAGCCCGTGGTGCGCACCAAGAAGGGCAACGAGTTTGTGTCGCCCGCCACGGTGGCCGAAGTGGCCGACTACCTGGTCAAGAACCCCACCACCACCTTGTTGGCGGGCAGCACTGAAATTGGTTTGCAGGTGAACAAGCAGTTCGCACGCCCTGACCACATCATGTATTTGGGCAATGTGGCCGAGCTGCGCCAGGTCAAAGAAACCGACAAGGTCTGGCGCATCGGCGCTGCTGTGTCGCTCACGCAAGTCGAGTCGCTGATCGCCAAGGCCTACCCCGACTTTGCCGAAGTGCTGCGCCGCTTTGGCTCACCCCCCATCCGCTCTACGGCCACCTTGGCTGGCAACATTGCCAACGGTTCGCCCATCGGCGACTCCATGCCTTGCTTGCTGGCGCTGGGTGCCAATTTGGTGCTGCGCCGCGGCGAGAAGACCCGCAACGTCTTGCTGGAAAATTTCTACACCGGCATGAAGAAAAGCGTGCTCGAAGCCGGTGAGTTCATCGAAGCCGTTGAGTTGCCCAAGCCTGTGGCCGGCCAAGTGTTCCGCGCCCACAAAGTGAGCAAGCGTTTTGAACAAGACATTTCGGCCACCTGCGCGGCCATCAGCTACACGCTGCAAGGCGGTAAGTTGGCTGGCGTGAAACTGGCCTACAACGGCCTGAGCCCCTTCCCGGCTCGGGCCCCCCAACTCGAAGCCGTGCTCGAAGGCAAGGCGCCTGCCGATGTGAAGTCGGCCGATCTCGACGCCGCGATTGCAAGCAGCTTCACCGCGCGTGACGGTCTGCGTGCCACATGGGCGTATCGCGCATTGGTGGCCCGCAACTTGGCCCTGGAATTCATCGAAGAACAGAAAGAGGTGGCTTGAATGAACGCTCCTACCGCACTCAAAAACCTGCTGCCTGTCTCGGGCGTTCAGCAAGGCACCGACGTTGTTCACGAGTCCGCGCATCTGCACGTCACGGGCTCTGCCACTTACATCGATGACATTCCTGAGCACGCCGGCACTTTGTATGCCGCGCTCATCTTGTCGCCTGTGGCCCACGGTGAGCTGATTGGCGACGGCATTGACCGCGAAGCCATCCTTAAAGAACACGGCGTGGTGGCGGTCTACACCGCCAAAGACATTCCCGGCGAAAACAACTGCGGCCCCATCATCCATGACGACCCCTTCCTCGCTGCTGGCAAGGTCGAGTTTGTGGGCCAGGCTGTGGCCGTGGTCGTGGCCCGCAACATGCTCTACGCCCGCGAAGCCGCCAAAAAAGCCAAGGTGCTGGTGAAAGCACTCAAGCCCATCTTGACCGTGGAAGAGGCGATGGAAGCGAACAGCTTCATCATGCCCGCCAAGGGCATCACGCGCGGTGACGCCGCAGCGGCCATTGCCAATGCACCTCACAAAATCAAGGGCACGACCCGCACCGGCCAACAAGAGCAGTTTTACCTCGAAGGTCAAATTACATACGCCGTGCCCAAGGAAGACGGCCAGCTCACGCTGTACGTGTCGACCCAGCACCCCGATGGCAACCAACGCGAAGCCGCGCACGCCTTGAACCTGCACACCAACGACGTCGAAGTGATTTGCCGCCGCATGGGTGGTGGCTTTGGTGGCAAAGAAGGCAACGCCAGCATCTTCAGCCAAAGCGCTGCCCTTGCCGTTCACAAGCTGGGTAAGCCCGTCAAGCTGCGCGTCAACCGCGATGACGACATGACCATCACGGGCAAGCGCCACGACTTCCGCATCGACTACGAAGTGGGCTTTGACGACAACGGCCGCGTTTTGGGTGCTGACATCACGCTCATGTCTCGCTGCGGTTACAGCACCGACTATTCGGGCCCTGTGAACGACCGCGCTTGCTTGCACATCGACAACACCTACCACTTGCCAGCACTCAAGCTGGTGAGCCACCGCTGCAAGACCAACACACAAAGCGCTACCGCTTTCCGCGGTTTCGGCGGCCCACAAGGCATGTTCGGCATTGAAACAGTGATGGATGAGATTGCGATGACTTTGGGCAAAGACCCACTGGAAGTGCGTAAGCTCAACCTCTACAAAGACCCCGCCATCAGCGGCACGCCTGACACCATGACCACCCAATACAACCAGCTCATCGAAGACTGGGTGGGTGACAAGGTGATCGCGCAAGTCGAACATGAATCCAAATACGCCGAGCGCCGCGCTGCGGTGCAAGCCTTCAACGCCAAGAGCAAAACACGCAAGCGTGGATTGTCGCTCGTGCCTTTGAAGTTCGGCATCAGCTTTACCGCCACTCACTTGAACCAAGGCGGCGCGTTGCTGGTGGTTTACATGGACGGCTCGGTCAGCTGCAACCACGGCGGCACCGAAATGGGCCAGGGCCTGAACACCAAGATGGCGCAGGTGTGTGCAGATGGTTTGGGCATCAGCGTGGACCACGTGCGCATCACCGCGACCGACTCACAAAAAGTGCCGAATGCTTCAGCTACCTCCGCTTCGAGCGGTGCTGACATCAACGGCGCGGCCATCATGAACGCCACCGCGCAAATGCGCGAGCGCTTGAAGCCTGTGGCTGCCCGCATGCTCGGTTGTGCTGAAGGCGATGTGACCTTTGCCAACAACGAAGTCCACGATGGAGTGAACGCGGGGGGCAAGTCGGTCAAGTGGGCCGACGTGACCAAGCAAGCGTGGCTCGACCGCGTGGGTTTGAGCGTGACCGGCTTCTACATGACGCCCGAAATCAAATACGACTTCACCACCCTGAACGGCCGCGCTTTCTATTACTACTGCTACGGCGCTGCCGTGAGTGAAGTGGAAATCGACACCCGCACCGGCGAGTGGTGGCTCAAGGCCGTGGACATCGTGCACGACGTGGGCCGCAGCATCAACCCAGCACTCGACAAAGGCCAAATCGAAGGCGCCTACGTGCAAGGCATGGGCTGGCTCACCATGGAAGAGTGCATTTGGGACAAGAAGGGCAAGCTGCTCACGCATGGCCCCAGCACCTACAAAATTCCAGTGGCGGGTGACATCCCTGAGCATTTCAAAGTGTCTTTGTTTGAAAACCAAAACAACAAGCCCACGCCTTTCAACAGCAAGGCCACGGGCGAGCCACCTTTGATGTTGGGCCTGTCTGCCTTCTTCGCCTTGCGCGATGCGGTGGCCGCCAGCGCCGACCACAAAGTGGTGGTGCACATGGACGCACCGGCCACGCCCGAGCGCATCTTGATGGCGTGCGAAAGCGTCAAGGCCCAAGCCGGTCTGTGACCTGAGCCCTCCGGGCCGCCTGGTGTTCCATCAGGCGGCCTTTTTCTTTGGCCAATGCAAAAGTTCATCATGCCGATTGCTGCGCTGATTTTTGACCTGGACGGCACGCTGGTGGACAGCGAAGCGCCGGGCCTGGACGTGCTGCACCAGATGGCTTCTGACCTGGGTGCGCCATGGGGCAGGCAAGAGATGCATGCGCGTTTTGGCGGTGTGCCCATGGCGCGTTGCGTCAGCACCATCGCACAGCATGTGTCAGATCATCACCAGCCGCTCGATGAGGTGGCTTTTCTCAAGCAACTGCGCCTGAACATGGCCGCTCGCTTTCGCGAAGGTCTGGACGAAATTCCGGGGGCCACCGCTTTGCTGCAGGCATTGCAACAGCGTCCAATGCCTTTTGCCATCGGCACCAATGGCCCGCGAGAAAAAGCCGAGATCACGCTGGGCGTCACCGGTCTGCGCCACTTTTTTGGCGAGCGCCTGTTTTGTGCGCCCGAGGTGGGCAGCTTCAAACCCGAGCCGGGTTTGTTCCTGCACGCGGCCGCCGCCTTGGGGATTGATCCTTCACACTGCGCTGTGATCGAAGACAGCCTGCCCGGCATTCAGGCGGGCTTGGCTGCGGGCATGCGGGTGTTCAGCTTGCATCCCCGACAAGGCTTGCCAGCCGATGTGGTCGCGCGTGTGCATTTGATCGACAACCTGCACCAACTGCAGGCCTGCCTGAGCTGAGGCTTCAGTCCTGGCCTTCGGTCAGCGTGTCGAGCTGGAACTTGCCGCTCTTGTGCCACAGCCAGGTGTCGGTGTAGGTGACTTGGCTCAGATTTTTGGGGGCGGGGTAGGGCGCTGCGGCTTTGACCATGCGCTCGATCTCGGCCATCACTTCCGGTGCGTGCTTGGGGGCACGCTTCCAGCTCAGGGCTTTGACTTGACCTTGGCGGTCGATGTCCACGTCCAGCACGCCTACGGCTTTCAGCATGGGCGGCATGCGCCCCTTGAAGATACGCTCCTTGTTGATGCCGTACAGGTGCGATGCGGCGTCTTTGCGGTACTCTTTGGCGGTCAACGCGGTGGCGGGGGCAATCACTTGGGGTTTGGTCTCTGGCAGGTCTGGCCAGCTCTGGCTGGAATAGCCGCTGGGTGGTTTGGCGCGGTCTGCGCTGCAGCCGCTGAGCAGGGCCAGACCGGCTGCGCCCAAGCTCATCAGGGCAGTGGCGAGGGCTTGGAGGGGTGTACGGTTTGGGGGCATCGCGGTCTCGGTCCTTGGCATACTCGGTGTTGACACATCAATTGTGGCACCGACACACAGCGGTGTGAATTGCCTGACGCAGAAATGGATAACGCACGTGAACTGGATGGAATTGGCTTTGCAGCAACTCGCCCTTGAGGCGGCGGTGGTGGTGACCGTGTTGTCCACCAAAGGCTCGGTGCCGCGTGGCCCGGGCACGCGCATGGTGGTGTTTGCTCAAGGTGAGCAGGGCACCATTGGTGGCGGGCATCTGGAGTACCAGGCCTTGGCCCATGCCCGTTTGCTCTTGGCCGGTCAGACCGATGTGACCACGCTGCGCCATGTCTTGGGCCCCAGTTTGGGGCAATGTTGTGGCGGAGCCGTTGAGTTGCAGTTCGAGCCTGTGGGGGCTGCCGATGTGGCCCGGCTGAAAGCCCAGCTGACGCCTGAGTGCACCCCGCTGGCCTTGTTTGGCGGTGGTCACGTCGGCAAGGCCTTGGTGAAAACCTTGGCCCCTTTGCCCTTTGCGGTGCGTTGGGTGGACAGCCGCGACGAGATTTTTCCGGCCGATGTGCCAGAGGGCGTGGAATGCGAGCACTCCAACCCGGTGCAGGCCGCCGTGGCCGATTTGCAGCCCGGCAGCCGTGTGCTGATCATGAGCTTCAGCCACGCCGAAGACCTCGACGTGGTGATCGCCTGCCTCAAACGCCAGCGTGAGCTGGGCGACTTGCCCTTTGTGGGCCTGATTGGCAGCCAAACCAAATGGGCCACTTTCCGTCATCGGCTCGAAGACCGGGGCTTCAGCGCTGAAGAAATTGCTCACATCACTTGCCCCATCGGGGTGCCGGGCATCACGGGCAAAGAGCCCGAAGTCATCGCCGTGGCGGTGGCGGCACAACTCTTGCAGACCTTGTAGGCCAGGCGCACTGGTTTTCCCTGAGGGCTTAGGGTTCTGGTGTGCTGGATTTGCAAGTAAAAACTGTATACACTTCGGTGCACTGGTCGCAGCGGCGCAAGAATCCTCCGGGTTTCATGTTCGCGACCGAATGACCGCTCACAGGGCCCGCGGTGGTGAGGTGGTTGGAGATCCTTCATGGAAACGTATCTGCTGGAATGGGCAAATCTCTTGCTGCGCTGGGTGCACGTCATCACCGCCATTGCCTGGATTGGCTCCTCGTTTTACTTTGTCTTTCTGGACAACAACCTGCAAAAACCCAACTCGCCCGACCTGCTCGAAAAAGGCGTCGGCGGCGCGATGTGGGCGGTGCACGGCGGCGGTTTTTACAACCCGCAAAAGTACATGGTGGCCCCCAAAAAGATCCACACCAAGCTGCACTGGTTTTACTGGGAAAGCTACTCCACCTGGCTGAGCGGTTTTGCGCTGTTCACCGTGCTGTACCTCTACAACGCGGGCACCTTCTTGATCGACAAATCCCTGATGGACTGGTCCCCAGTGGTGGCTGGTTCGGCTGCGGTGGGCTTTTTGGCGGCGTTCTGGATCGTCTACGACTTGGTTTGCCGCGTGTTTGGCTTTCGAAAAAACGGCGAGCTGATCGTGGCGGGCCTGATGATCGTGGTCATCGCCTTCGCTTCTTGGTTGGCCAACCAGTTGTTTGCGGGCCGCGCCGCATTTTTGTTGGTGGGCGCGATGATCGCCACCAGCATGAGCGCCAACGTGTTCTTCTGGATCATCCCTGGCCAGCGCAAAGTGGTCGCCGCCATGACCAGTGGTGAAGCCTATGACGCCAATGCCCTGGCCATCCACGGCAAGCGCGGCAAACAGCGCAGCGTGCACAACACCTATTTCACCTTGCCCGTCATCTTTGCGATGCTGAGCAACCACTACAGCTTTTTGTACACGCACGAGCACCGCTGGGTGCTGCTGTTTGTGATGATGTTTGCCGGTGCCTTGATCCGCCAGTTCTTTGTGCAGCGCCACGGTTATCACCTGGGCCGCGCCGCCAACCCCTGGCCGTTTGCCGCCGTCGGCGTGGTGCTGATTTTGGGCGTGATCATTGCACTGCGACCTGCCGCGCCTGTGGCCTCAGCCGCACCCGCAGCACCGGTGGCTTTCGCTCAGGTCAAGACCGTGATTGAGCAACGATGCTACATGTGCCATGGCGAGCAGGTCCAAATGAAAAATGTGCGCCTGGACAGCCCCGAGTTGATCAAGCAGCACGCGCAAAACGTGTACCAACAGGTGGTGGTCACCAAGCAAATGCCCATGAACAATGCGACCCAAA
>JBEEJQ010000070.1:0-13378 GCA_041169105.1 Pseudomonadota bacterium
ACGACCATGACGGCCAGAAAAACCACCATGATGATTTTGATGAGCTTGCAAAAATGGTCGATGAATTGATCAATCATGGGAAAGCCTTTGGGTTTGATCGAAGAGATGCGTGATCATGGAATACAAATGAGGGCAGGGGGTGATCATTTCGGTCACAGCGTGGCGGTGACGCCACCGTCCACGTACAGAACATGGCCGTTCATGAAGCGCGAGGCGTCGCTGGCCAAAAAGACGGCTGCGCCGCCGAGCTCTTCGACATCGCCCCAGCGGCGGCTGGGCGTACGACCCACCAGCCAAGCGGTGAAGGCCTCGTCCTTGACGAGTTTTTCGGTCAGCTCGGTTTTGAAATAACCCGGGCCCAGGCCGTTGACGTTCAGGCCAAACTGGCCCCAGTCGATGGCCATGCCCTTGGTGAGCATCTTCACCGCGCCCTTGCTGGCGGTGTAGGGCGCAATGCCGGGGCGGCCCAGCTCGCTTTGCACCGAGCAGATGTTGATGATCTTGCCTTGGCCGCGCGGGATCATTTTTTGCGCCACGGCCTTGCTGACGAAGTAGACGCTGTCCAGGTTGGTCTTCATCAGAGTGAGCCAATCGTCGTCGGCAAACTCGTGCAGTGGGCCGCGAATTTGCATGCCCGCGTTGTTGACCAGAATGTCAATCGCCTCTTGCGTCTCCAGCGCGTCGATGGCCGTGCGCACTTCGGCGGCGTTGGTCACGTCAAAGGCACTGGTGCTGACCGACAAATTTTCGGCCTGTAAGGTCGCGGCCGCTTGCTGCAGTTTGCCCGCGTTGCGGCCGTTCAAGACCACGTGCGCGCCCGCTTGCCCCAAGGCGCGGGCCAGCGCAAAACCAATGCCACCGGACGATCCGGTCACCAGGGCCCTGCGGCCGTTCAGCTGAAAAGACTCAAGAATGCTCATGCGAGAAAGCCGGTTGCCCGGCTGAAAAAAAGTCCCCCTCACGCGAGGGGGACGGATGACAACAACTTACTTGGTGGCTTCGATGGCGTTGAGCAGGGCTGTGCCGTTCTTCTCGCCGAAGGTCTTGGCGATTTCAGCCGAGACAATCTTCTGGAAGGGGGCCATGTCCACGTTCTCGATCACTTGCATGCCCGACTTCTTCAAGTCCGCCACGACCTTGCCCGCGTTTTGCGCGTTCAGGTTGCGCTGGTAGGTGGCGGCTTCACGCGCGGCATCGACCACGATCTTTTGGTAGTTTGCAGGCAGGCTGTCGAACTTGGCCTTGTTCATCGCCACGATGATGGGCGAGTACACGTGGTTGCTCACCGTCAGGTACTTTTGCACCTCGTAGAACTTGGACGACCAGGTCACGTTGATGGGGTGTTCTTGTGCGTCAAAAGCGCCCGATTCGAGTGCGGTGTACAGCTCGGCAATCGGCATGGGCGAGGGGTTCATGCCCAGCAGCTTGAAAGCCTGGATGTGGTACGGGTTGGGGGTGGAGCGGATCTTCAGGCCCTTCAGGTCTTCGGGCTTGTTGACGGGGCGCTTGTTGTTGGTGAAAGCGCGCCAGCCGTTTTCCCAGTAGGCCAGGCCCTTCATGTTGTGGGGGGCCAGCTCGTTGAGCACGCCGGTTCCGATGTCACCGTCCAGCACATGGTAGGCGTGCTGGGCGTTGCGGAACACAAAGGGCAGCTCCATGGCGGCGGTGTTGGCCACCAGGCCGTTGTAGTTGGACGCGCCGCTCGAGACGATGTCGATGGTGCCGCCGCGCACGCCGTTGATCATGGCGCCGTCGTTGCCCAATTGGTTGGACGGGAAGATCGTGATTTCAACGTCACCGTTGGTGCGTTGTTTCACCAGTTCGGCCAGCTTCATGGCTGCAGCATGTTGGCCGTCGGTCGTGTTGACAGCGTGGCCCATTTTCAAGTTGAACTTGGCTGCAAAGGCGGCAGAGCCGGTGGCAGCGATCAGGCAGGCGAGAAGCAGACGGGAAATTTTCATGGTGTTGTCTCCTGGTTGAAAAAAGAAAAAACTCAATCGGTGGGCAGCGCATATTCGTCTGCGCTGAAGACGGTGTGAAACACGGTGCCATCGAACATGGCGATCAAATCCTTGGACACCTCGCGGCTTTCCATGCGCACGGCCGAAGCCAGCGCGATCTCGATCGATTCGCGGCTGGGGTAGCGCACCGAGAGCACCATGCCAAAGTGCGGGTCACTCACATCGCTCTCGACCTGGCGCAGCACGCGCACTTCTTGAGCGCCCGGAAAGCGTGTCCACAAAGGCACCAGCTTTTCGCGGATGTAACGGTTGAAAGCGTCTTCCATGCCGGGTTTGACGTTGCCTTGGAAGAAAGCACAGCGGATGAACATGAGGAGTCCTTTTGAAAATCAGAGGGCAGGGTGCAGACTGGAAGACGCTCTGGCCTGCAAAGCGGCCAGCGCTTGCGCGACCATGTCCTGCACCGGTTCGGTGATGGGCAGGCGGATGACATCGGTCTCATCGGCTTGGGGAATTTCGAGGGTGCGGAACTGGCTGTCCAGCAAACCCGGCTGCATGTAGTGGCCCACACGCTGGCGCATGCGCTGGTTGATCAGTTCAAAGTCGCCGTCCAGAAAAACAAAGCAGACATCGCCCGCTTGGGCGCGGATGCGGTCGCGGTACACCCGCTTGAGCGCCGAGCAGGCCACCACTCGGCCTTGCGGATGCGGCTGTGTGAGGTAGTCGCCAATCCGGTCCAGCCAAGGCCAGCGGTCGGCGTCTTCCAGGGCAATGCCCGAGCGCATCTTGGCCACGCTCTCTGGCAGGTGCAGGTCATCACCGTCCACCATGTCCAGGCCCAGACGCTCGCCCAGTGCAGCCGCCATGGTTGACTTGCCGCAGCCAGACACACCCATGACGATCAGGCGCATGGGTGTTGTGCTCAGGGTGGTGCTCATGACGTTGGCCTGCAGATCACTTCAGCAGCGCCGCACACTCGGGCACGGGCGTGCGCAAGGGCTGGCCTGATGTGCCCGCCTGCATGTTTGCAAAAGCCAGATCGGCCATGGCCTGACGGGTCTCGGTCGTGGCGCTGGCCATGTGCGGGGTCAGCACCACGTTGCGCATGCTCCACAGGGCTTCGGGCGCGTTCGGCTCGTTGGCAAACACATCCAGGCCCGCGCCTGCGATGGTGCCGTTTTGCAGGGCGGCGATCAGCGCCTCTTCATCGACCACGCTGCCACGGGCCACGTTGATCAAGAAGCCGCGTGGGCCCAAGGCCTGGAGCACTTCGGCGTTGATCAAATGTTTGGTGCCCGCGCCGCCGGGCGTGATGACCACCAGAAAGTCCACATTCGCGGCCAACTCGGCGGGTGTTGCAAAGAACTGAAAACCCGAATCGGCCTTGGCAGAACGTGCGGTGTAGGCGATCGACATGCCAAAGCCACTGGCCCGCTGGGCAATGGCTTTGCCAATGCGGCCCAGACCCACAATGCCCAGGCGCGCCCCCGAAACCTTGCGACCCAAGGCGATGGGGCCGTTGGGCCATTGCCCTGTGCGCACAAACTGGTCCGCTTGCGGGATGGTGCGGCCCACCGACAACACCAGGCCCATGGCCAGATCGGCCACATCGTCGGTCAGCACATCGGGCGTGTGCGTCACAGGTATGCCGTGCTCGATGGCGGCGGCCACATCCACACCGTCATAACCCACGCCGAACACCGACACCACTTTGGCGTTGGGCACTTGCGCCAGCAAGCTGCGCGGCACGCTGGCCTCGCCCGTGCCGGCCACGCCCACGATGCGTGGTGCCAGTGCGGCAAAAGCGGCGGGGTCGGTGATGTGGGTGCGGTCGTGCACGGTGTAGACCGACTCCAGGTGCTTCAGGTAGAAAGGGTGGAGCTTGGCCACAGCCAGCACATCGGGTTTGGACACGTCAATCACTCCAGTCGGAAACGGGTTTTGGACAGCGCTGTCCAAAGAAATCAAAAAAAGAGTCAGGGCGTCGATGTCAGCTTGAATCAGGTGGATCAGGGTTTTCCACGAATTTTCAAAATCAACGTTCCAAACTTTGGGATAGCGCTATCCTATCGACTGCCGCACCGAATTTTTCTCCGGATTAACCCTTGCCCAACGCCTCTGATTCATCGCCCAAGCCGATCAAAAGCCACCGCGCCACCGGCCGCATCACCCTGAGCGATGTGGCCCGTGCCGCAGGCGTGAGCCCCAGCACCGTCTCACGCGCTTTGCGCGGCGAGAGGGCGGTGGACCCGGCGCTGATCGAACGCGTGCAGGCCGTGTCCGCCAAGCTCGGTTACGTGCCCGACCCGGCCGCGCGGGCGCTCGCTTCGCAGCGCAGCAACCACGTGGCCATCTTGATTCCGCTCTTGTCCAACGCCCTGTTTGTGGACCTGCTCGACGCCGCCCAGAAAACCTTGCGCGCTGGCGGCTACCAGACCCTGATGGGCGTGACCCACTACGACGCCAGCGAAGAAGAGCAGCTGCTGCGTGAACAATTGCTGCACCGCCCGGCGGGCCTCTTGGTCACGGGCCTTGACCACAACGCGGCCACCCGCAAACTCATGCAAAGCAGCCAGGTGCCCTGCGTGCACCTGATGGACCTGCCCGCCGCAGACCAAGTGGACGCACCGTATTGCGTGGGCTTTCGCCAGACCGATGCGGGCGCGGCCATGACGCGGCACCTCTTGCAGACGGGCCGCAAGCGCATCGCGTTTGCCGCTGCACAACTCGACCCGCGCGTGATGCAACGCCTGTACGGCTGGCGCAGCGCCTTGCAAGAAGCCGGTGTTTACGAGCCCACGTTGGAGTTTTTGAATCCCGCACCTTCGTCGCTGGCTTTGGGCGGCGTGTTGTTCGAGCAAATCATGCAGCAGCGCCCGGCGGTGGATGCGATCTTTTTCTGCAACGACGACTTGGCGCAAGGCGCACTCATGGCCGCTCTGCGCCTGGGCGTGTCGGTGCCGACTCAAGTGGCCATCGCAGGCTTCAACGACCTGACCGGCAGCGACCAGATGCTGCCCGCCCTGACCACCGTGCGCACGCCGCGTGCGCAGATCGGCGAAGCCGCCGCGCAAATGCTCCTGGCCCTCATGCGCGGCGAGGAACCCGCTGCCCCACAACTCGATTTGGGCTTCGACATCGTGCAGCGGCAAAGCAGCTGAAAAATGTCGGGGCTAAAGCCACCGACCTACAAATCCACCGTCCTGCAAATTCCTTGTAGGTCGGAGCTTTAGCTCCGACGATCTGCATGCCCCTCGGACGTCTGTTATGCAGCCTGCGATGCCCGTGCGCTTGCGCTGACACACAAGCATGTGCACTCAAGCCGGGCCATGCAACACATTGATCAAAGCCTCGCCCCGGCTCAAACGACCAATGTTCTCGGCCAGCGTCTCCTGACGGCGGCGCACCGTGCCCGAGGTCCAGCCCGACATGTGCGGGGTCATCAACACATTGTCCAGCGATGCGAAATCAAAGCGCGAAGGTGCGCACTCGGCTTGCGTGGGCGTGGGGTATTGGTACCAGGTGTCGATCACCGCGCCGCCGATCTGGCGGGTTTTCAGCGCCTCGTACAAGGCCTGTTCATCGATCACCGCGCCACGCCCCACATTGAGCAGCACGGCATCGGGCCGCATGGCCGCCATGGCGGCGGCATCGATCAAGCCTTGCGTGTTCTCGGTCAAAGGTAGGCTCACCACCACCGCGTCACATGAGCCCATGAAGTCGTGCAGGCCATCGAGCGTCCAGCTCTGGTCCACCACCGCATGCGTGATGGGGCTGCGGTTGGCCACATGCACTCGCATGCCCATGGCTTTTGCGCGCTGGGCCACGGTCTGGGCGATGTGGCCAAAGCCCACCAGGCCCAAAGTCTGCGAACCCAACTCGGTGCGCAGCGCGGTGGGGCGACCGGCCCAATAGGTCCAGCGCTGTGCGCGCAAATCTTCATCGGCCCGCGCCAGCGGCACATGTCGCATCAAGAGGGCGGTGATCACGTATTCGGCAATCGCGTTCTCGTGGCCAAAGCAATTGGCCAGCGTGCATTGGGCTGGCAACAGCGCAGTGTTGACCGCATCGGTGCCCGCAGCGGGGGCATGAAACAGCCGGGCATTCTCAGGCTGGGGCATGTCGGCGTTGAGCTTGATGCCAATCACCACATCGGCGCTTTCGTAGTGCGCTTGCTCACCGGGCTGATCCAGCGCATCGCTCAGGTCCAGCACCTGGTGCTCGGGCGCGATCAGGGACTCAAACCCTTGGCGAAAATTGGCCGCATTCTGGCCGTGGAAGACGATTTTCAAAGGAGTGCTCATGGTGTTTCGTGTTGGATTTGAACGGTGTGATGGGCTGATCAGTGTGGGAGCCGAAAATCGCCGAACACAGTTCAGCTCCTACGCTGCAGCGGGGCTTCAATGCCATTGGCGTTGGAGCCTTTGGGGTGCAGTCTAAGCTCGGGGCACGGCCTGACCTGTTGACTCGGCGACAATCGAGGCCTCTTTTGATATTGAAATGCTCGCCATGACCGCACTCAAAAAAGTCATCCTCTTCACCGACACCGATGGCCGCGCCCGCTTTCGCGACGAGTGGGTGGAGTTGACAGAAGGCACGCCGCAAAGCCAGCTCTCGCCCCTGTTGCCCAGCGGTGGCTACCAGTTGCGCCAAAGCCCGGTGGGCTTTCGCAGCAGCTTTCACTGCACCGGTGCCACGCAATGGCTGTTCGTGCTCAGCGGCCAGATGGAAATCTTCTTGCAAGACGGCAGCTCACGCGTCTTTGGTCCAGGCGAATTTTTCTATTCGGGCGACACCTTGCCTGAAGGCGCCACGTTCGACCCCACCGTGCACGGCCACTGGAGCCGTCAGGTCGGCCCCGATCCGCTCGTGACTTTGTTTGTGCGCGACTGAGGTCGGCATGTTGGGTTGCTGCTTCGTGTCGGGGCTGAAGCCACCGACCTACAAATTTTCCAGTAAGTCGGAGCTTCAGCGCCGACATGGTTTTGCTCGGCGATGCCGATGACAAAAAAAGAGCCCGCATCTGCGGGCTCTTGTCATGGGGGGTGTCGATCAGCGACCGAAGCCGCCGCGGTTGCCACCGCCACCGCCAAAGCCACGGCCGCCGCCTTTGCCGCCACCACCATTGCCGCCGCCGTAACCACCACCGCCGCCGCCATGGCGACGACCGCTGCTGGCCAGGCTGTCGATGCTGGTGCGTGTCGGGTCAGGTTGACCGCTGGTGCGCACGGGCTTGCGGTTGGGCAAGTCCAGACGCGCAAACTGCGTGGTCTTCAAAGGATCGATGTGGCGTGGCAACTCGTCGCCATCGCCACGGCGGCGCTCTTGGCCACCTTGACCGCCACGGTTCTGGTTCGGACCACGACCTTCAGGACGTGGACCATTGCGTGGACCGCGGCCTTGGCCTTCGCCACGGTTGTCAAAACGACGACCTTCGCCCTGGCCTTCAAAACGGGCCTCAGCCTGTGGACCATTGCGGCGTGAGGGGGGCGGGTTGTTGCGTGATGGACGGGGTTGGCCCTGACCTTCGGCACGAGGCTGACGTTGGCCCTGGCCACCGCCAGAAGCCTTGTTTTCTCGGATGCGCTGCATCATGTCCTGGCGTGCGGCCTTCGCGGCAGCGGCCATCACATCGCGGCTCGGAGGCTTGCCCGCGCCGCCCCACAAAGTCTGGCGACCCATGGCAATCGGCTCGGCCACTTCGCCTGGCTCGGGACCAAAACCTTCGAGCAACTGCACCGGAATTTCTTGTTTGGTGAAGCGCTCGATGTCCATCATGAAGCCTTCTTCGTCCAGGCAGACCAGGCTCACGGCCTCGCCGCTGGCACCCGCGCGGCCAGTGCGGCCAATGCGGTGGACATAGTCTTCCGACACGTTCGGGATCTCGTAGTTCACCACGTGTGGCAAGTCTTCGATGTCGATGCCGCGAGCTGCGATGTCGGTCGCCACCAAGGCGCGGATCTCACCACTCTTGAAACCGGCCAGCGCTTGCGTGCGGGCGGTCTGGCTCTTGTTGCCGTGCAGGGCCATGGCTTTCACGCCATTTTTGGTCAGGAAGTCGGCCACATTGTTGGCACCAAATTTGGTACGGGTGAACACCAGCACCTGGCTCCAGTCGTTCTTCTGGATGATGTGCAGCAGCACGTCTTTTTTCTTGCTGCGGCCCACGGGGTGGATCACTTGCGTGATGCGCTGCACAGTGGTGTTGCTGGGCGTGACCTGGATGCTCTGGGGGTTCTTGAGCAGGTTGTTCGCCAGCTCGCGGATCTCGTCACTGAAGGTGGCCGAGAACAGCAAGCTCTGCTTGTCTTTGGGTACCAGGGCCAGCACCTTCTTCACATCGTGGATGAAGCCCATGTCCAGCATGCGGTCGGCTTCGTCGAGCACCAGCATTTCGATGGTCGACAGGTCCAGGAAGCCCTGGCCTTGCAAGTCGAGCAAACGGCCTGGTGTCGCCACCAGAATGTCCACGCCGCGCTTGACCTTGTTGATCTGCGGGTTCATGCCCACGCCACCGAAGATCACGGTGGAGTCGAGCTTGAGGTATTTGCCATAGTCACGCACCGACTCTTCGACCTGAGCGGCCAATTCGCGGGTGGGCGTCAGCACCAAAGCGCGAATCGCCTTGCCGCCAAAGCGGTTCTGGCCGGGCTCAGACAAGCTCAGCTTGTGCAGCATGGGCAAGGTGAAGGCCGCGGTCTTGCCGGTGCCGGTTTGCGCGCCAGCCAACAGGTCTTGACCTGCCAACACGGCGGGAATCGCCTGTGCCTGAATGGGCGTGGGATTCTCATAACCGAGCTCGCGCACGGCTTGCATGATGGCCGGGGCCAAATTCAATTCTTCAAAGTTCATTTTCACAGAGCGCCATGTCCGGCGCAGGTATCGGCTCATTCAACTGCGTTTGGCAGTGTCCAGTGTTGGCCGATAAGTCTTGGGGTGGGCATGGAAACCGCAGGCGCTTGTTTTGAGCGATGCCTGGGTCAGGCCCCAGCAGAAGTGCTGATGTTGCGGCAACTGGAGGCTGCAACCGGGTCATTGTCTCACAAACCAAGCCGCGCCGTAGGCGCCGCACCCCGTGCTCATCGTTTATGGGTTCAAACCCCAATTCAACAAGCACCCCATCGCCCCTAGACTGAGACCATCTTTTCAACCGCACACCTCATGACCACCTCGACCCGTACCGCCCGCCGCCAACTTTTGCAGACCGCCGCACTGGCCGCCACCCTGATGGCCGCCAGCGGTCCGCTGACCCACGCTCTGGCGCAAGCGCCCAAGTGGCCCTCCAAGCCCATCCGCATCGTGGTCGCATTCCCGCCTGGCGGTCTGACCGACGCGCTGGCCCGCAGCTATGGCGAGCACCTCTCGGGCAAACTCGGCGTGCCCGTGGTCATCGACAACAAACCCGGCGCAGGGGCCATCATCGGCATCGACGCGGTGGCCAAGTCCCCGGCCGATGGCTACACCCTCATCATGAGCACCTCGGGCACCTTCTGGCAAAACCGCATCCTCTACAGCAAGCTGCCCTACAACCTCGACAAAGACCTCACGCCCGTGACCGTCTTCCCCTCGGGCCCGCTAGTGGTCGGTATCAACGACAAGATCCCCGCCAAAAACATGGCCGAGTTTGTGGAGTGGGCCAAAAAGAACCCCACCTCCATGGGCACCTACGCCCCCGGCTCTTACCCGCACATGGTGGCCGATCAGACCAACCGCCGCTTTGGCACCCAGATCCAGTCCGTCCACTACAAAGGTGAAGCGGCCATGTGGCTCGACGTCGCCTCGGGCCAATCGCAAATCGCGGTCGGCAGTTACCTGGCCTTCAACGCCGTGGCCTCACGCGGCGTGCGCCCCATCGGCGTCACAGGTAGCTACCGCTCGCCCAAACTGCCTAATGTGCCCACCTTGATGGAGCAGGGCGACAGCGCCAAACTCGTCAGCCTCGAAGGCGGCCTGCCCATGATGGCGCCTGCCGGCACGCCCGAGCCCATCCTCAAACGCCTGGCCGACGAAGCCGTGGCCTGGTCCAACACCGACAAAGCCGCCAAACTGCGCGAAACCTTCGCCATCCCCAACAAACCCAAGAACCTGGCCGAGACCCGCAAGGACTGGGAAGCCGAAGTGCCGGTCTGGATCAAATTGGCAGTCGATCTGGGCATCAAGCTCGACTGAGCAGCGCTTCACCATGTCGGGGCTGAAGCCGCCGACCTACTGAATGCCACAGATGTGTGTAGTAGGTCGGTGGCTTCAGCCCCGACATGTTTGTGCATTGCGGTTTAATTGTGGCCATGAACAAAACCGACCAGATGAGTTTTTTCGGCTTTGAGGCCGAGCCTGCTGCCGTGTCAGCCAAGCCCCTCAAAGCCAAGGCCCGCAAGCCCGCGGCACCGGCGGTCAGCATGCCTGATTTGATCTTGGCCGAGTCGGCTCCGTCCGACATGCCCGCCATCATGCCCGCAGCACCGGCCCCGTCTTTGCCGCAGGCACCCGTGAACGCCGTATCCGAGAGCATGAATGCCAGCGTCGCACCTGACCATGACACCGAAGCCATGGCGCAGCTGTTGTCACAGCACCCCGATTACCGCATCCTGCGCCGCCTGGTGCCGCAAACCGACTACGGCCCACTGAACGGGCAGGGCACCCAGCGCGTCATCGTGCTCGACACCGAAACCACTGGCCTGGACGCCCGCAACGAAAAAATCATCGAACTGGCCATGTTGTCCGTGCTGGTGGACACAGCCACCGGCCTGCCGGTTGGGCCCGTCACTGTGTACGAATCGTTTGAAGACCCCGGTAAACCCATTCCGCCGCAGATCACCGACATCACCGGCATCGACGACAGCATGGTCCAGGGCCAGCGCATCGATGACGCCGCTGTCACCGCCTTGGTCGAACAAGCCGACCTGATCGTCGCACACAACGCCGGCTTTGACCGACCCTTTGTCGAAGCCCGTCTGCCCGTCTTTGCCCGCAAGGCCTGGAACTGCTCTTTTGCTGGTATCGACTGGAAGAAAGAGGGCAGCGGCTCGGCCAAGCTCGAATTCCTCGCCTCCGAGCGCGGCTGGTTCTACGACGCACACCGCGCCCAAGTCGACTGCCACGCGCTCTTGCAAGTCCTGTCATCGCCCCTGAGCGATGGACAGACCGGCTTGACACGCCTGCTGCACGGGGCAGGGCAGACCCGCTACAAACTGCGTGCCATCGGTGCGCCGTTCGAGGCCAAAGACAAACTCAAATCGCGCGGCTACCGCTGGGACGGCGAAGGCCGCGTCTGGTGGTGCAGCCTCGCGTCAGACGAGCTGCTCCAGGCCGAATGCACCTGGTTACGGGCCGAGGTTTACGGTCAGCGCAAAGCCCAAGTGCAGCTTGAAGCCATGGACAGCCTGGTCCAATTCTCCAGCCGCCCCGGCATGGTGGTCGACAAAACAATTTGAGTTGTTCACCAAGCTGAGCAGCCTTGGGTGGTCCTGTGTTGGAAGCCGGTGCAGACGCGATCGCATCCTTCATAATTTGACGATGCTGCAATACCAAATCATTCCCGTCACGCCTTTCCAACAAAACTGTTCCCTCGTCTGGGACGATCAGACGCGCCAGGCGGCGGTCATTGATCCGGGGGGTGACCTCGGTGTTTTGCTCAGCGCTGTCAAACAACAGGGCCTAAAGCTCGAACAAATCTGGATCACCCACGGTCACGTGGACCACGCGGCAGGCACCGCCGAGCTGGCCGAGCAGTTGCAGCTGCCCATCATCGGCCCGCACCCAGCCGACCAGTTTTGGATCGACGGCTTGCCCCAGGCCGCGGCCATGTACGGTTTTCCGCCCGCTCGCGCCTTCAAGCCCACGCGCTGGCTGCAAGACGGCGACACCGTCACCTTGGGCAGCCACACCCTGCAAGTACGCCACTGCCCCGGCCACACGCCCGGCCACGTGGTGTTTTATTCGCCCGAGATCCAACGCGCCTTTGTGGGCGACGTGCTGTTTGCCGGCAGCATCGGCCGCACCGACTTTCCCCAAGGCAACCACGAAGACCTGATCAACAGCATCAAAGAGCGCCTGTGGCCCATGGGCAACGACACCGTCTTCATCCCCGGCCACGGGCCCGAGAGCACCTTCGGCCGCGAACGCCATTCCAACCCCTACGTGCGCGACAGGGCCTGACCCCCGTAGGAGCAGGACCCCGTCCGCGATTGCAGCGCTCGCGGTCCACCAACCATCGCGCACAGGGATTACCGGCCTGAGGTACAGTCACCCATCCAGTGCCCGCTGACCTTGTGAATCCGCGCTGGCCTTGATTGCCCATCTGCTCACATCGCCCATCGGCTACCTGACCAAACAGGAACGCATTGCCGTCACCGGCGTGGATGACTTGCTCATCCGCTCGCTGCTCGACAACAACCAATTCCACGACCCGCTGGACGAGGCGCTCAATTTGGGCATTTCGTCGGCCACTTGGCCGCTGTTTGGCTTGCTCTGGCCTTCGGGTGCCCGCATGGCCACGCGCATGGCGCAGCGCCCGGTCACGGCCGAGCGCATCCTCGAGATCGGCTGCGGCCTGGCGCTGTCCAGTCTGGTCGCGCACCGGCGCGGCGCCAACGTCACCGCCAGCGACTGCCACCCGCTCACGCATGATTTTCTGGACAACAACACGCGATTGAATGATCTGCTGCCCATCCCGTACAGGCATGGTCTTTGGGGCACTGCTGCCGCTCGCGACGACGGGCAGCCCGTGCGCACACAAGCACACGACGCGCCGCTCACCGGCTTGTTTGACCTGATCATCGGCAGTGACATCCTTTACGAGCGCGACGACGAAGGCACACTCGCGCACTTCATCGACGCGCACGCTGCGCTCAGCGCAGAGATCTGGGTGATTGACCCCAACCGAGGCAACCGCTCCGCCTTCCACAAACATATGGCGCGGGTCGGCTTCGCGATGCAAGAACAAGTCCTTGACCAAGCCGCTCTCGGCGATACACCGGCCTACAAAGGGCGGATGTTGACCTACACACGCTGAATCCCCAGCACACGCCATCGCGCACAGGGTGCGGCTCCTACAACAGCCCTGCATGCATACCCCGTAGGAGCAGGACCCTGTCCGCGATCAGCGCTCGCGGTCCACCAACCTTCGCGCACAGGGTGCGGCTCCTACAGTCTGGTTCACAAACTCAAGTCGTACTCGATCGTGATCGGCGCGTGGTCCGAAAACTTCTCACCTTTATAGATCGACTCGGCCCGGGCCGTGTGGGCCACAGCGGGGGTGGCCAGGTGGTAGTCCAGACGCCAGCCCACGTTCTTGGCGTAGGCCTGGCCGCGGTTGCTCCACCAAGTGTAGCAAGCGTCGGTGGTGTCGGGCTTGAGGTGGCGGTACACGTCCACCACGCCGCCTTCGGTGGTCAGCTGGGTCATCCAGGCGCGTTCTT
>JBEEJQ010000071.1:0-13165 GCA_041169105.1 Pseudomonadota bacterium
TCTGGCGGTGGCGGTGTACAAC
The DNA here is from genome assembly GCA_041169105.1 of Pseudomonadota bacterium. Taxonomy (GTDB): domain Bacteria; phylum Pseudomonadota; class Gammaproteobacteria; order Burkholderiales; family Burkholderiaceae_C; genus Limnohabitans_A. The sequence goes on from JBEEJQ010000071.1 coordinate 23, forward strand.
CACTACAAACGCCTCAAGCACAAAGACGGTGCCAAGAAAGACGATGTCGAGCTGGCCAAGAGCAACATCTTGCTGATCGGCCCGACCGGCTCTGGCAAAACACTGCTGGCCCAGACCATGGCCCGCATGCTGGACGTGCCTTTTGTGATGGCTGATGCCACCACCCTGACCGAGGCCGGTTATGTGGGTGAAGACGTTGAGAACATCGTGGCCAAGCTGCTGCAGACCTGCAATTACGATGTGGAGCGTGCCCAGCGCGGCATTGTTTACATCGACGAGATCGACAAAATCACCCGCAAGTCCGACAACCCCTCCATCACGCGTGACGTGTCGGGCGAGGGCGTTCAGCAGGCCTTGCTCAAGCTGATCGAAGGCACCATGGCCAGCGTGCCCCCACAAGGCGGCCGCAAGCACCCCAACCAAGATTTCCTGCAAATCGACACGACCAACATCCTGTTCATCTGCGGCGGCGCGTTTGCCGGCCTGGAAAAGGTCATCGAAAACCGCACCGAATCGGGCGGCATTGGCTTTGGCGCGACGGTCAAGAGCAAGAAGCAACGTTCCTTGACCGAAGTCTTCAACGAAGTTGAACCCGAAGACCTGATCAAGTTCGGCCTGATTCCTGAATTGGTCGGTCGTCTGCCGGTGGTGGCCACTTTGGCTGAGCTGACCGAAGACGCTTTGGTGCAGATCCTGACTGAGCCCAAGAACGCGGTGGTTAAGCAGTTCACCAAATTGCTGGCCATGGAAGGCGTCGAGCTGGAAGTGCGCCCCAATGCATTGACGGCCATTGCCCGCAAGGCCCTGGCCCGCAAAACCGGTGCCCGAGGCCTGCGCTCCATCATGGAGCAAGCGCTGATCGACACCATGTTCGAGTTGCCCAATGCGGTCAATGTCGAAAAGGTCGTGGTGGACGAGTCCGCCATCGACGACAACAAGCCACCACTTCTGGTTTATCGCGAGTCGGCCAAACAGGCCTGACCCCCATGTGTGACACGGTGATCAATACCCCTTCATCTCGATGGGTTGAAATCGCCGTTGCAGCATCCATGTGCAGCTGAATTGAACCAAGGGACACACCATGTCTGGACACACACCTTTGCCGCCCACCCCGATTGAACTGCCCATGTTGCCTTTGCGCGATGTGGTCGTGTTCCCTCACATGGTGATTCCCCTTTTTGTGGGGCGTCCCAAGAGCATCAAAGCGCTGGAGTCGGCCATGGCCGCAGAGCGCCGCATCATGCTGGTGGCCCAGAAAACCGCCGCCAAGGATGAACCTGTCATCGACGACATGTTCGATGTGGGCTGCGTCTCGACCATCTTGCAGATGCTCAAGTTGCCCGATGGCACCGTCAAGGTGCTGGTCGAAGGCCAGCAACGGGCCATGGTCAAGTCGATTGTGGATGGCGAGGCTCACTTTGTGGCCACGGTCACCCCTGTGGAGCCCTCGGCCGAGCAGGCTGAGCCCAGCAGCGAGATCGAAGCGCTGCGCCGCGCCGTGATGCAGCAGTTTGACCAGTACGTCAAACTCAACAAAAAGATCCCGCCCGAAATCCTCACTTCGATTTCCAGCATCGACGACGCAGGTCGCTTGGCCGACACGATTGCGGCGCACCTCCCGCTCAAGCTGGAAAACAAGCAACAAGTGTTGGACCTGGCCAGCATCAAAGCCCGTCTGGAAAACCTGTTTGCGCAACTGGAACACGAGGTCGACATCCTCAACGTGGACAAGCGCATCCGTGGCCGCGTCAAGCGCCAGATGGAAAAGAACCAGCGCGACTTCTACCTGAACGAGCAGGTCAAAGCCATCCAGAAAGAACTGGGCGAAGGCGAAGAGGGCGCGGACATCGAGGAGATCGAAAAGAAGATCAAGTCCGCCAAGATGTCGGCCGAGGCCCGCAAAAAGGCTGAGGGCGAACTCAAAAAGCTCAAGCTCATGTCACCCATGTCGGCCGAAGCCTCGGTGGTGCGCAACTACCTGGAAGTGCTGACCGGTTTGCCATGGAGCAAGAAGACCAAGCTCAAGCACGATCTGGGCAACGCCGAAGACGTGTTGAACCAGGATCACTACGGCCTGGACAAAGTCAAAGACCGCATCCTGGAATACCTTGCTGTGCAACAGCGCGTGGACAAGGTCAAAGCCCCCATCCTGTGCTTGGTCGGACCACCCGGCGTGGGCAAGACCTCGCTGGGTCAATCCATTGCCAAAGCCACTGGCCGCAAATACGTGCGCATGGCTTTGGGCGGCATGCGTGACGAGGCCGAGATCCGCGGGCACCGCCGCACTTACATCGGCGCTTTGCCCGGCAAGGTCCTGCAAAACCTGAACAAGGTCGGCACCAAGAACCCCTTGTTCTTGCTGGACGAAATCGACAAGTTGGGTACCGATTTCCGGGGCGATCCTTCGAGCGCATTGCTGGAAGTGCTGGACCCCGAGCAAAACCACACCTTTGGCGACCATTACGTCGAGGTCGATTTCGACCTGAGCGATGTGATGTTCGTGGCGACTTCCAACTCGATGAACATCCCATCGGCTTTGCTGGACCGGATGGAAGTCATTCGCTTGTCGGGGTACACCGAAGATGAAAAGACCAGCATCGCGATGAAGTACCTGTTGCCCAAGCAAATGGAGAACAACGGCGTCAAAGCTGAAGAGTTGAACGTGACCGAAGATGCTGTTCGCGATGTCGTGCGTTACTACACCCGCGAAGCCGGTGTGCGTTCCCTCGAGCGCGAGCTGGGCAAGATCTGCCGCAAGGTTGTCAAGGCCTTGCTGCTCAAGCAGATGAAGCCACAGGTTCAAGTGACGGTGGACAACCTCAACGATTTCCTGGGTGTGCGCAAGTACAGCTACGGTCGCGCCGAACAAAAGAACCAGGTCGGTCAGGTGGTCGGTTTGGCTTGGACCGAAGTCGGCGGCGATTTGCTGACCATCGAAGCGGCTTTGATGCCAGGCAAGGGTGTGATCACCCGCACAGGCTCTTTGGGCGATGTGATGAAAGAGTCGGTAGAAGCCGCTCGCACCGTGGTGCGCAGCCGTTCGCGTCTGCTGGGCATCAAGGACGAGGTCTTTGAAAAGAAAGACCTGCACATCCACGTGCCCGATGGGGCCACGCCCAAAGACGGCCCGAGCGCCGGTGCAGCCATGACCACCGCCATGGTGTCGGCCATGACGGGCATTCCGGTGCGGGCTGATGTGGCCATGACCGGCGAGATCACCTTGCGCGGCGAAGTCACGGCCATTGGCGGCCTCAAGGAAAAGTTGCTGGCTGCCTTGCGGGGTGGCATCAAGACCGTGCTCATCCCTGAAGACAACGTCAAGGATTTGCAGGACATTCCCGAGAACGTCAAAAACGGTCTGGAGATCGTGCCGGTCAAGTGGATCGATCAGGTGCTGGACGTGGCGCTTGAAGCCAAGCCCGTGCCCTTGAGCGAGGAAGAAGTGGCCGCTGCTGTGACCGCTGTTGCAGCCACGCCTAAAGCGGATGCCGTGAAACATTGATGCAAAATTTCCTGGCCGCTCTCAAAAGGGGCCGGAAATTGCGCTATAATTCTTCCATTGCAGCGAACAAAGCATATAATGCCAAGTTCACTGATACGCGGGAATAGCTCAGTTGGTAGAGCGCAACCTTGCCAAGGTTGAGGTCGCGAGTTCGAGCCTCGTTTCCCGCTCCAAACATTGAAAGAAGTGCCAACATCTTTCAGCAAAAAGGGAAGCCGAAAGCTTCCCTTTTTTGTCAGAATTTCTGAATCTGGCGCGATAGCAAATCGGTTATGCAACGGATTGCAAATCCGTCTAGCCCAGTTCGACTCTGGGTCGCGCCTCCAAATTTCCTCTTAAGCATTTCAACAGAGCCCGCCCAGTGCGGGCTTTTTTGTGGCCGCGTCTGTTGCGGCTTGCTATGCTTGTCACCATTGCTTGCAGCGTTTGGCATTTCCTGGGGCGCGCACTGGATCCATGAACCTTCACCGCATCGACCTCGTCTCTCTGTCCCTGTTCAATTTGGTGGCCCGCACGGGCAGCATCAGCCAAGGGGCCGAGTTGGCCATGCTGGCCGTGGGGGCGGCCAGCAAGCGCATGACGGATTTGGAGGCCGCTTTTGGTGTGCCCTTGCTGGAGCGCCACTCGCGCGGCGTCAAGCTCACTGCGGCCGGGGTGACATTGCACCGCCATGTGCAGCGCATTCTGGGCGATGTGGACCAGATGAGCGCCGACCTGTCCGATCATGCCAAGGGCCTGATCGGCGTGGTGCGGTTATGGGCCAATACCTCAGCCATCACACAGTTTTTGCCGGGGGACCTGGCCGACTTTGCGCGTGTGCAGCCGGGCATCCGCATCGAGCTGAACGAAGCCGACAGTCATGAGGTGGTGCTGGCCATTCTCGACGGGCGTGCCGATGTCGGCATCTTCGCCGACCGCACCCCGGCGCTGGGCTTGCAAACCTTGCCTTACCGGGGCGACCGTCTGGTGCTGGTGGTGCCTGCAGCGCACCCGCTGGCCAAACGCAAAAAGCTGGCTTTTGCCGAGGCGGTGGACTGCGACTTTGTGAGCCTCACGCAGTCGACTTCTTTGGCGCAGCGCTTGGCGCTTGAAAGCGGGGCCATCGGCAAGCCCCTGCGCATCCGCATCCATGTGCGCAGCTTTGACGCCATGTGCCAGATGGTGGCGGCTGGTCTCGGCATTGCCGTGTTGCCGCAGGCCGCCGCGCAGCCGCTGGTGCAGGCCTTGGGCTTGCGCAAGATCGAGCTGACCGACGCTTGGGTCGAGCGCGAGCTGCTGCTGGGCGCACGTGACCTGGGTGCGCTGGCGCGGCCCGTGCGCAGCTTGCTCGACCATTTGACGGCCGGCAGCGCCTGAGCGGCAGAAAGCCCTGCTTTCGCCAAACGCGAAAGCTCGTTTGGCATCCTGGTCATTCCGCTGGGGCGGTCTTCTTTTTAGACTGCGCTCCAGTTTCAATCTGACCCACGTCCCGATGCCCACGACCCACCCACCGCAAACCCTGTTCGACAAACTCTGGCAAAGCCATTTGGTGGATGAAACCGCCGATGGCGAATCGCTGATCTATGTGGACCGCCATCTGGTCTATGAGGTGACCAGCCCGCAAGCCTTTGAAGGCCTGCGCCTGTCGGGCCGAAAGCCCTGGCGGCCTGAGACCACGATCGCCGTGGCCGACCACAATGTGCCCACCACCGCCGCGCAGCGCACCTCGCTGGATGCGATTGCAGACCCGCTCTCGCGGGCGCAGGTGCGGCAGCTGGGCATCAATTGCCAGGAATTCGGCATCACCTTCCACGGCCTGGGCCAGAAGACCCAGGGCGTGATCCATGTGGTCGGGCCGGAGCAGGGGGCCACCTTGCCCGGCATGACGGTGGTGGCTGGCGACTCGCACACCAGCACACACGGGGCCTTTGGCGCGCTGGCGTTTGGCGTGGGCACCTCCGATGTGGAGCATGTTCTGGCCACGCAGTGCCTGGCCATCCGACCCATGAAGCGCATGCTGGTGCGTGTGGACGGGCGACTGGCGGGCGGCGTGTCGGCCAAGGACCTGGTGCTGCACATCATCGGCGTGCTGGGCACGGCGGGCGCCACCGGCTATGCCATCGAGTTCGCGGGCAGCGCGATCAGCGCCCTCAGCATGGAAGGGCGCATGACCCTGTGCAACATGGCCATCGAAGCCGGTGCCCGCGTGGGCCTGGTGGCGGTGGACCAGAAAACCATCGACTACCTGCACGGTCGTCCCCATGCGCCCCGTGGCGCGCAGTGGGACGCTGCCGTGGCCGCCTGGCGCACGCTGGTGAGCGACGAGGGCGCGACCTTTGACCGCGAACTGCTCATCGACGCCAGTGCCCTTCAGCCCATGGTGACCTGGGGCACCTCGCCCGAGATGGTGGTGGGTATCGATGGCTGCGTGCCGGACCCGGCCGCCGAGCCCGATGCGGTGCGCCGCGCGAGCATGCAAGCGGCACTGGCCTACATGGGTTTGCAGCCCGGCACGGCCATGCGCGAGATCGCCATCGACAAGGTGTTCATCGGCTCGTGCACCAATGCCCGCATCGAAGACCTGCGTGCTGCGGCCGCCGTGGTCCAAGGCCGCAGTGTGGCGGCCAATGTGCTGCAGGCGCTGGTGGTGCCGGGTTCGGGCCTGGTCAAGGCGCAGGCCGAGGCCGAAGGGCTGGACCACATTTTCATGGCCGCAGGCCTGCAATGGCGCGAGCCGGGCTGCTCGATGTGCCTGGGCATGAACGATGACCGCCTCTCTCCCGGCGAGCGCTGTGCATCGACCAGCAACCGCAACTTTGAAGGCCGCCAGGGCCCGGGCGGGCGCAGCCATTTGCTCAGCCCCGCGCTGGCCGCGGCCGCGGCCATTGCCGGGCGGCTGGCCCGCGTGGAAGATCTTGAACCCCTGCAAGCGGAGGCCGCATGAGACATTTCAACACCTTGCAATCTTTGGTGGTGCCGGTGGACCGGGCCAACGTCGACACCGACGCGCTGATCCCCAAACAGTTCATGAAGTCAATCAGCCGCACGGGCTTTGGCGACAACCTGTTTGATGAATGGCGTTACCTGGACCGGGGCGAGCTGGGGCAGGACGTGTCCCAGCGCCCACGCAACCCGACGTTTTCGCTCAACCAGGCCCGCTACGAGGGCGCACAAATTTTGTTGGCCCGCGAGAACTTTGGCTGCGGTTCCAGCCGCGAGCACGCGGTTTGGGCGCTGAATGACCACGGCATCCGGGTGCTGCTCGCGCCGAGTTTTGCCGACATCTTTTTCAACAATTGCTTTAAGAATGGCTTGCTGCCCATCGTGCTGCCCAATGCATTGATTGAGCAGCTGTTCAATGAGGTGGAGTACAACCCTGGCTACACCCTGACGGTGGACTTGTCCTCACAAGCGATCCGCTCGTCCACGGGCATGTCCATCTCGTTCGACATCGACGCCACGCGCAAGCACCGCCTGCTCGAAGGGCTTGACGATATTGGCATCACCCTGCAAAACGCCGACCGCATTCGTGCCTACGAGGCACGCCAGCGCGTGACCAGCCCTTGGCTTTTCAACTGACCGATTTCAAAGAGGAGAACCCCATGTTTCAACAACGCCGAATCCTGATGGCACTGGCCTTGCCCCTGTCGCTGGTCGCCACAGGCCTTGCCCTGGCCGATGAAAAATACCCCAGCAAACCCGTCACCGTCATCGTGCCGCAGGCCGCCGGGGGCGCCAACGACGCGATTGCCCGTGTGATCGCGCAAAAGCTGACCGAACAACTCGGTCAGTCCTTCATCGTGGACAACCGCACCGGAGCAGGCGGCAACGTGGGCACCGTGGCCGCAGCGCGAGCCAAAGCCGACGGGTACACCCTGATGGTCACAGCCGACAGCTCGATGGTGATCAACCCCTCGCTCTACAAGAGCACCGGCTTTGACCCGATCAAGGACTTCGAGCCCGTGGGCACCGTGGCCACCGCCGGTTATGTGCTGGTGGCCAATCCAGCCTTTGCCGCCAAAAACACGGCCGATCTCATCACCCTGGCCAAGCAGCAGCCCGGCAAGATCAACATCGGCTCGGCGGGCAACGGCACGCTCAACCACCTGATTGGCGAGATGCTGGGCAAGGCCGCAGGCATTGACCTGGTCCACATCCCCTACAAGGGCTCGGCGGCAGCCGCCACCGACCTGGTGGCTGGTCAGGTGCAGGTGTCGGTGCAGAGCCTGCCTTCGTCAATTGCCTTCATCCGCTCGGGCAAGATGAAAGTGCTGGGCGTGGTCAACCCCAAGCGCCTGCCCGCGCTGCCAGACGCGCCCACGATTGGCGAGACCGTCAAGGGCTTTGGCACCACGCCTTGGTACGGCGTGTTCGCGCCCGCAGGCACACCCAAGCCCATCATTGCCCAGCTCAATGCAGCGATTGCCAAGGCGCTGGAATCCAAAGACGCGCAAGAGCGCCTGGCGGGCGTGGGCTGCGAGCCTTACAAGTCCACAACCGAGCAGTTTGCGCAGCTGGTGCGTGACGATCTGCCCCGTTGGGCCAAGATCGTCAAGGAATCTGGCGCCACCATCGACTGAGGAGACACCAAATGAACATGCCGCAATTGACGCCAGGCGCCTTGAAGGGCCTGCGCGTGGTCGAAATGGGCCAGCTGATCGCAGGCCCCTTCGCCGCCAAGACTTTGGGTGATTTTGGAGCCGATGTCATCAAGATCGAGCCACCGGGCGCAGGCGACCCGCTGCGCAACTGGCGACTGATCCAGGACGGCACTTCTGTCTGGTGGCAGGTGCAGTCTCGCAACAAGCGCTCGATCGCACTGGACCTGCGCAGTGCCGAGGGGCAGGACATCGCCCGCCAGCTGATCGCCCAGGCCGATGTGCTGATCGAGAACTTCCGTCCCGGCACGCTCGAAGGCTGGGGCATGGACTACGAGACCCTGTCCAAGACCAACCCCGGCCTGGTGATGCTGCGCGTTTCGGGTTACGGCCAGACCGGCCCTTACCGCGACCTGCCGGGCTTTGGCGCGATCGGCGAGGCCATGGGTGGCCTGCGCCACCTGACGGGCGAGCCAGGCCGCATCCCGGTGCGCTGCGGCATCTCCATTGGGGACACATTGGCCGCACTGCACGGCACCATCGGCGTGCTGATGGCGCTCTATCACCGCAAGGTGAACGGCGGCCAAGGGCAGGTGATCGACGTGGCTTTGAACGAAGCTGTGTTCAATGTGATGGAGAGCCTGGTGCCCGAATACAGCGCGTTTGGTGCGGTGCGGGAGCCGGGTGGTTCGGCCCTGCCGGGGATTGCCCCGTCGAACGCTTACCGCTGTCAGGATGGCGTGGTCTTGATTGCGGGAAACGGTGACAGCATCTTCAAGCGTTTGATGCAGGTGATTGCCCGTGAAGACCTTGGCAACGATCCGGAGCTTGGCAATAACGCAGGCCGTGTGAGCCGTGTGCAGGAGCTGGATGCGGCCATCGAGGCCTGGACGCAGACCCGCAGCGTCACCGAGGTGCTGGCCGCACTGGGCGAGGCGAGTGTGCCCGCAGGCCGCGTCTACACCGCCAAGGACATCGTCGAAGACCCGCATTACCGTGCCCGAGACATGATCCTGAAGCAGCAGACACGCGATGGCCACGAGATCGAAGTGCCCGGCATCGTGCCCAAACTGATGGGCACGCCCGGCGCCGTGCGTTCGTCGGCGCCCAAGTTGGGTGACGACACTGACGCGGTGTTGGCCGAGCTGGGCATGAGCGCCGACCAAATTGCCCAATTGCGCAACAACAAGGTGGTGGCATGAACACTATTACCAACAGCCCGGTCTGGCAGGGCGCAGGCCGCCGCATTTTCATGCAGGAGGTCGGCACCCGCGATGGCCTGCAGGCCGAAGCCGCCTTTGTGCCGACCGAGGACAAGATTGCCCTCGTCAACGCCTTGTCCGAAGCGGGGCTGGCCAAGATCGAGGTAACGTCCTTCGTCTCACCCAAGGCCATTCCCGCGCTGCGAGATGCCGAGCAGGTGCTGCGTGAAATCCGCCGCGTCCCCGGCGTGGTCTACACCGCACTGGTGCCCAATGTGCGAGGTGCCGAGCGTGCCATCGAGTCCCAAGCCGACGAACTCAACCTGGTCATGTCGGCCAGCGAGAGCCACAACCTGTCGAACCTGCGCATGACGCGCGAGCAGTCCTTTGCCGGGTTGGCCGATGTGGTGCGGGCCGTGCAGGGCTCGGGCGTGGCCATCAACGTGTCACTGTCGTGCGCCTTTGGCTGCCCCATGGAGGGCGATGTGCCTGTGCCCGTGGTGCTGGACTGGTGCCGCCGCTTTCTGGACGAGTTGGGGGCCGGTGGCGTGACCCTGTGCGACACCACCGGCATGGCTTACCCCACGCAGGTGGCGGAGCTGACCCGGGCCTTCCGCGAGCGCTGGCCCGAGCGCGAGTTGACGCTGCACTTTCACAACACGCGCGGCATGGGCTTGGCCAATGTGATCGCCGCCATCGATGCCGGTGCCGACCGCTTTGACGCTTCGTTGGGCGGCATGGGTGGCTGCCCTTATGCGCCGGGCGCGTCAGGCAATGTTTGTACCGAGGACATCGTGCATGCCCTGGCCCTGATGGGCTACGACACAGGGGTCGATTTGCCACGCCTGCTGGCAGCTGCGGGTCGGCTGCCCGCCCTCATTGGCCACGACGTGCCCAGCCAGGTCCTCAAAGCAGGGCGCAGGCAAGATTTGCATCCCAAGCCCGCAGACTTTGCCGAGATCGTTTCACGCGCTGCAGCGCGGTAGTGGGGCCGCGCTGTAAAAAGTGCGAATTAACTTCTGTCCAAGCAAAAAAGCATTCGGATCGATGTATAATTTGAGGCTTCAATGCGGGAATAGCTCAGTTGGTAGAGCGCAACCTTGCCAAGGTTGAGGTCGCGAGTTCGAGCCTCGTTTCCCGCTCCAAACATTGAAAGAAGTGCCAACATCTTTCAGCAAGAAGGGAAGCCAAAAGCTTCCCTTTTTTGTCAGAGTTTTTCTGAATCTGGCGCGATAGCAAATCGGTTATGCAACGGATTGCAAATCCGTCTAGCCCAGTTCGACTCTGGGTCGCGCCTCCAATCAAAAAAGCCGCTGCAGCATGTGCTGTAGCGGCTTTTTTTGTGCGCGCATTGTCCGCATCAATGGGCGCGGGCCACCCAAACGGTTGCGCCCTCTGGGCCGTACAGCTCAGCATGGGGCACATCGCGGGCCAGGCGGAATGTGTCGCCTGCTTTGAGGTGCTGGACGACATCGTTCGCGGTCAACCAGTATTCGCCGCGTGCCACATAGGCACTCACATCAAATGGGTGCGTGTGTGTGGCCAGTTCCAAATGTGCCGCCCACTCCCGGACAATGACTTCGTCAAAGCCTTCGGCCTGGGCTTGTGCCTTGAATGTTTCAAAAGTGGGTGTGCTCATGGCGTGTCCTGTGGGGTGAGCGCGATCGAATCGCGTGGATGGCGCATCATCACAGACGGCCTGCCGCTTTGTCCAGCCAATCGGTGACGGCCTGCCGTGTGCGGATCAGCCTCAAGTTGGGCAGTTTGCTGGACGGTTTTCGCGAAAACGCTGCATTCTTGTGGCTTAATAACGCTTTGCATTATTTTCTTGGAGCCACAGATGGGCAACAAAATCGTTACCGAAGCAGATCGTAAATTCACACCACCACTGCCAGCATTGCCCGGCGTGACCTTGCGCACACATGGCCGCGGCCAGCGCGTTAGCCTCGAGCGTGGCGTGGCCACCCGCAGCAAGAAGAACCCAGGCAAGCGCTCGAAAAAAGGCGGTTGATCCGTCAAGATGTGACCTTGATGGTCCATGTTGATCCAAAGCCACTGAAGTCCTCAGTGGCTTTTTTGTTGGTGTCAAAGTGTTTTGAGGCCATGCATTTCAAGTAAGGGGACAGCGATGATCATTTCTTATGCCGCTATTTTGGTCGCAGGGTTGACGCCATTGGTGTGTGCTGGCATTGCCAAAGCCGGTGCCAAAGGCTACGACAACCACAATCCGCGCGAGTGGATGGCTCAGCAAACGGGGCATCGCGCACGCGCCAATGCCGCGCAGGCCAACGGCCTGGAGGCGTTTCCATTTTTTGCGGTCGCTGTGATCCTGGCTTTGATCACAGGCGTTGAGCCTGTGGTGGTGGACATGCTGTGCATCTTGTTCACTGCAGCACGCGTGGCTTATGTGGCGTGTTACCTCAAGGACAAAGCTTTGTTTCGTTCACTTTTTTGGGCTGTGGGCTTGCTGGCCGTGCTGACCTTGTACGTCCTGGCCATGATGAATTTACAGATCGCTTGAGAGCGGAAAACGCGCTTTATCAGGGCACAATAGAGCCCCAGCCCCGGTGGTGAAACTGGTAGACACACCGGACTTAAAATCCGCTATGTGTCTATACTTGACAATGACTTACGTGAATATGCGTAAGTTGGTGCGTAGTCATCAATTCCGTATTTGGGGCAAATCATGGGATCAATCGTCAAAGAAAGCGTGACCAGGGGCGGCAAGCAAGTCACCCGCTACCGGGCGCACGTGCGCCGCATTGGCAGCGACTCACAGTCCAAGACGTTCTACTCACATGCCGAGGCCAGGGCGTGGTTGCGCAATGCCGAGTCTGACGCTGAGCAGAAGAAGGAGCGGGACAAAGGGGTTTATCGCTTTACGGCGGTGGCAGACCTGTTCACCAAGACACCTCCGCGCCGAGGGATGAAGTTCTGGAGCCCGACTCACCTTGAATACTGGGAAGAGCAATTCGGCGCGCGCGACATCAAGACCATCACCCGCGCAGACATCAACGTGGCTTTGTCTGCCTTGCAGGTCAAGAAGGTGGAGCACCGCACGATGACCGGACAGGTCAAGCACACCGACAAGCCAATCTCAAGCGGTACCGTCAACCGCTACCTGGCAAGCCTATCGAGCGTGTTCAATTACGCACTGGATGCAGGCCTGATTGACCGTCATCCCATCAAGGGTGGGCAGGTGCGCAAGCTGACTGAGGGCCAGGGCCGCACCCGCATCCTGACATCCGAGGAAGAGGACAAATTGATTGCAGAGGCCGAGCGTAGCACCTGGCCACCAATGGCGCTCTTTCTGCGGCTGGCCCTTACGACCGGTGCCCGCAAGTCCGAACTGTTACGCCTTCGCTGGTCTGACATTGACCTAGATCGTCGCATTGCAGTCTTGCCCAAGACCAAGAACGGAGAGGCCAGAACGCTGCCGCTGGTCCTGTCGGTCCGAGATTCCCTCAAGGCCACCAAGAAGGTGCAGTCGCTGGCCAGTGACCTTGTGTTCTTCGACCCCAAAGACCCCAGCAAGCCCAAGAACATCGAGACCATCTGGAAGCACGTCCGCCAGCGCGCAGGGCTGGCATCCGACCGGGCGGATTCGCTTGATCGTGTCGTGCTGCATTCCACCAGGCACACAGCCGCCACAAAGTTGATCAGGGGTGGCGCGAACCTCATCCAGGCCGCAGCAGTGACCGGGCACAAGACCGTTGGCATGCTCAAGAAGTACACCCACCTGGGCGCTGATGATGTGATCGCTTTGGCCGATCGATTGCTGGAGCAGCGGAAATGATCTCGGCACACAACCCATTTGGGATCTCGCCAGCAAGCGATTTCCAGATAGAGACACAGCAGAGAT
>JBEEJQ010000072.1:0-13008 GCA_041169105.1 Pseudomonadota bacterium
AGGAGACAAACCATGCGCATAGGCGTGCCACGAGAAATATTTCCCGGTGAAAAACGGGTGGCCACCGTCCCCGATGTGGTGACCAAACTGGTCAAGCTCGGTTTTGAGGTGGTGGTCGAGCATGGTGCGGGCGAGTTGGCCGACCTGTCGGATGAGGCCTACGTCGAAGCCGGTGCTTCTGTCGCTGCGAGTGCGGCCGATCTTTGGCAGGCCAGTGACATCGTCTTCAAAGTCCGTGCCCCCACCCCTGAAGAAGTGGCGCTGATGCACGAAGGCCAGACGCTGATTGGCTTCTTGTGGCCCGCCCAAAACCCCGAATTGATGCAACTGCTGTCGGCCAAAAAGGTCACCGCACTGTCGATCGATGCCTTGCCCCGCACATTGAGCCGCGCCCAGAAGATGGACGCGCTGACTTCGATGGCCGGTGTGAGCGGTTACCGCGCCGTCGTTGAAGCCGCCAACGCCTTTGGCCGCTTTTTCAACGGCCAGATCACGGCCGCAGGCAAGGTGCCCCCGGCCAAGGTGTTCATTGCCGGTGCCGGTGTGGCGGGTCTCGCCGCCATTGGCGCAGCCGCCAGCCTGGGCGCCATCGTGCGCGCCAACGACACCCGCGCCGAGGTGGCCGACCAAGTCGTGTCCCTGGGCGGTGAGTTCGTCAAGGTGGATTACGAAGAAGAAGGATCGGGCGGCGGTGGTTACGCCAAGGTCATGAGCGAGGGCTTTCAGGCCGCGCAGCGTGAGATGTACGCCAAGCAGGCTCAAGAGTGCGACATCATCATCACCACCGCGCTGATCCCCGGCAAGCCCGCGCCCAAGCTGATCACCGCTGCGATGGTGCAAAGCATGAAGCCCGGCAGCGTGATTGTGGACATGGCCGCCGAGCAAGGCGGCAACTGCGAACTGACCGAACCTGGCAAGGCCGTGGTCAAGCACGGCGTGACCATCGTCGGCTACACCGATCTGGCTTCGCGCATGGCGCGCCAGTCGTCCACGCTGTACGGCACCAACCTGTTCCGCCTGACGGAAGAGCTGTGCAAGACCAAGGACGGTGTCATCAACGTCAACATGGCGGACGACGCGATCCGGGGTCTCACGGTCATCAAGGACGGTGAAATCACCTGGCCCGCGCCGCCTTTGGTGGTGGCCCCCAAGCCCGCGCCCAAGCCCACAGCGGCGGTGGCCGAGAAAAAAGGCGGCCACGGCCACGGCAGCAGCGGCCCCATGCCGCTCAAGACCTTGGTCATGGTGTTTGGTCTGGGTGCGCTCGCGCTGTGGGCCATTGGTGCTTTTGCGCCGGCGGCCTTCCTGGGCCACTTCACGGTGTTCGTGCTGGCTTGTTTCATCGGTTACATGGTGGTGTGGAACGTCACGCCGGCCTTGCACACGCCGCTCATGAGCGTGACCAACGCGATCTCCAGCATCATCGCCATCGGTGCGCTGGTGCAGATCTTGCCGCCAGAAGCGGGCAGCAATGGCCGCCCTGATCAGCTGATTCAGTGGCTGGCCTTCGCCGGCATTGTGCTCACCGCGATCAACATGTTCGGCGGTTTTGCCGTCACTCGCCGCATGCTCGACATGTTCCGCAAGTAAGCCGAGACCCCAAGAACAAGGAACAACGAACATGTCGCAAAGTCTCATCTCTTCCAGCGTGGCCACCGTCGCCTACCTTGGCGCTGCCATTCTTTTCATCCTCAGCCTGGGGGGCTTGTCCAACCCGGAAACCTCGCGCCGCGGCAACCTTTATGGCGTCATCGGCATGGCCCTAGCGGTGCTGGCGACCATCGTCGGTCCCCGCGTGGCCGCAGCCGGCATCCCCTGGATCGTGGGCGCTTTGGTGATCGGCGGCAGCGTCGGTCTGTATGCCGCCAAAACCGTCAAGATGACCCAAATGCCCGAACTGGTGGCGCTCATGCACAGCCTGGTGGGCTTGGCCGCTTGCCTGGTGGGTTTTGCCAGCTATGTGGACACCTCGGTCCAGTACAGCGGTGCTGAGAAAGCCATTCACGAAGTGGAAATTTACGTCGGCATTCTGATCGGTGCGGTCACCTTCTCGGGCTCTTTGATCGCTTTTGGCAAGCTCAACGGGAAGATCGGCGGCAAGCCGCTCTTGCTGCCTGGCCGCCACTGGCTCAACCTGCTCGGTCTTTTGGTCGTGGTCTGGTTTGGCCGCGAGTTTGTCAACGCGCACGATGTGCAAAGCGGCATGACGCCGCTGATCGTGATGACCGCCATCGCCTTGTTGTTTGGCGTTCACATGGTCATGGCCATTGGTGGTGCTGACATGCCAGTGGTGGTGTCCATGCTCAACAGCTATTCGGGCTGGGCGGCTGCGGCGACGGGCTTCATGTTGAGCAACGACCTCTTGATCGTGACCGGAGCCCTGGTCGGCTCCAGCGGTGCCATCCTGTCGTACATCATGTGCAACGCGATGAACCGCAACTTCATCAGCGTGATTGCGGGTGGTTTTGGTGGTGGGGCACCTGCTGCGCCCAAGGCGGATGGCGCTGTTGCCGAGCCGCAAGGCGAAGCGGTGCCGGTGAGCGCCACTGAGACCGCCGAGCTGCTGCGTGACGCCAAGAGCGTGATCATCGTGCCGGGTTATGGCATGGCCGTCGCTCAGGCCCAGCACACCGTCAACGAGATCGTCAAAACCCTGCGTGACAAAGGTGTCACGGTGCGTTTTGGCATCCACCCGGTGGCGGGGCGCATGCCGGGCCACATGAACGTGTTGCTGGCCGAGGCCAAGGTGCCCTACGACATCGTGCTCGAGATGGACGAAATCAACGACGACTTTGGCGATACCGATGTGGCCATGGTGATCGGTGCGAACGACATCGTGAACCCTGCTGCGCAGGACGATCCGACCAGTCCGATCGCCGGCATGCCGGTGCTCGAAGTCTGGAAGGCCCGCACCAGCATTGTGATGAAGCGCTCCATGGCCAGCGGCTATGCGGGTGTGGACAACCCGCTGTTCTACAAAGAGAACAACCGCATGCTCTTTGGCGACGCCAAGAAGATGTTGGACGAAGTCCTGGTGGCTTTGAAGGGCTAGGGTGTTTTCGCAAGCTGTAATGCAGACTTACCAGAGGAAGATTTGTATCAACAGCTTGTCTTCACCGTACGAACAGGATAAACCCTGTTGTAAATAAGTTGATTCTTATATATATTGTTTCGGCAGGTCATGAGCGCGTCAGGTACTCGCGCTCAGTTCGGGGGCTCCTTGACTGGGGCCCCCTTTTTTTCATTTCAGAAGTTCCGGCTGAGCATCCACCATGACTTTGCCCTTGGACTGGCCATGCGCGGATGAGCGTGCATGGAAGTCAGATGAAATATCTCTTGGCCACAAAGAAAGAATGATGTGCTGCGATTGCGTTCAAAAATTGCCTTGGCTGTGACGGCCATGATGGATGTCGCCCTGAACTACCCGCATGGGCCTGTGCCACTGTCGAAAATTTGCGGACGTCGAAAAATATCGATGACGTATCTGGAGGAGATTTTCAGCCGACTCATGGCACACCAACTGGTTGAAAGTACCCGTGGACCTGGTGGTGGATATTCACTGAGCAAGGGGCCTGAAGAGATCAACTTGGCAGACATCGCGTTGGCGGTGGATGAATCGATGGGCAGCAATTTGTCCATGATCAGTGACACCATGAAAAGCGATCTTTGGGCCGATTTCAACAGGCAAATCGTCCAGCATTTGAGATCCATCAATTTGCAGCAGCTGGTCCATGAGCAGCAATATCGCCAAAAGAGCGAGATGGCCAAGCCCATGTTCACGTCAGGTGCGTCAGCTTGTCAAAATGACTGATGCATTGACTATTCCCCGTCTTCCTGCCCTTTGTCTGGCGGTGTATCGTTATGCCATGGGCTTTTTAGGATCTTGCGGTGCATTCACTCGAGTAAGGAAACACGATGACTTCCATTCAAGTTCGCATGGCCGTGTTGATGTTAGCCTTGTCTGTGGTGAGCCACAAGGTGGCGGCGCAAGAGACCCGCTTGGCTGGGCAAGCCATGCATTGCGCGGCCATCTTCAGTCTCTTGACGAAGACCTATGCCGCTGATCCGGATCGCGGTTCACGATTGAGCAAAGCGGTGGACATTTTCACGGATGTCCATATGAAGGAAACCGTCAGGGCTGTGACAAGCAGTGTGCATGCCACGGCCGTCAAGCGACGGACCGACGAAGCGCAGGCACTGCAGGGTGCTTGGATGGCACGTGATGACTACCTGAAGGAAGAGGCGGTGATTTGCGGGGCTTGGGCGGAAGGGTTTTTGGCACAAGGCGAGACCTATCAATATGTTCCTGTCTATCCCAAAGTGCTGTCACCTGTGGTCAGAAGCCAATATCAAAGCCTGATCAGCGAAGCGATGGGCCGTTGATTCAGGGCCGCTGAGCTGCTCAATCGTCATGGCCAGGTTGGGCGAGGTCTCTGTGCAGATATGCTCAGGGCATGACACCCTCATGCCATGAATCTATTTTGAACCCCTCTGTGACGCCTGCAAAGGTGCGAGCCCGTCCTTCCTCGCTTTCCGGTCTCCTGCCTTTCCTCAAGCCTTACCGCTGGGCCTTGGGGCTGGCAGCGGTGTTTTTGTTGCTGGCGGCGGGCACCACGCTGGCTTTTCCGTGGGCGCTGCGTCAACTGATTGACCAGGGCCTGGCCTCTGGGGGCAGTGCCGAGCAGCTGGCCCAGCACTTTGTGGCTTTGTTTGCGGTGGCTTTGGCGCTGGCGGTGTTTTCTTCGCTGCGCTATTACGCGGTCAGCTGGCTGGGCGAGCGCATCACCACCGATGTGCGCAATGCGGTGTACGCCCATGTGCTGGAGCAAAGTCCGGCCTTCTTTGAGAACACGCAGTCGGGCGAGGTCTTGTCGCGGCTGACGAGCGACACGACCTTGGTGCAGACCGTGGTGGGTTCATCGTTCTCGATGGGGCTGCGCAACCTGGTCATGGGCCTGGGGGCCATGGCCATGCTGGTCTGGACCAACCCGGTGCTCATGCTGCAGGTGATGGTGGTGTTGTTGCTGGTGGTCTTGCCATCGGTCTTTTTGGGGCGGCGTGTGCGCAAGTTGTCGCGGGCCAGCCAGGACCGCGTGGCCGATGCCAGTGCGCTCGCCTCCGAAGTGCTCAATGCGATTCCGGTGGTGCAAAGCTACACCGCCGAGCAGCGCGAGGCCGAGCGCTTTGTGGCCTCGACCACACGCGCTTTGGGCACGGCCTTGCGCCGCATCCGGGCGCGGGCGGTGTTGGTGGGCTTCATCATTGCGGCTTCGAGTGCGGTGCTGCTGTGGGGCCTTTACATGGGCACTTTGTCGGTGCGGGCGGGCAGCACCACGGCCGGAGCTTTGGGCCAGACGGTGGTCTATGTGATCTTGCTGGCCAGCGCTTTTGCCGTCTTGGGCGAGGTCTATGGCGACATGCTGCGTGCAGCCGGGGCGACCGAGCGTTTGATGGAGCTGCTGCACAGCGAACCCCCTATTCAGGAAGTGGCGACACCGCTGACGGCCCCCTGGCCGCAGGGCGGCTCGACGGTGGCTGTGGAGTCGGTCAAGTTCTCTTACCCCTCGCGCCCGCAAAGTTGGGCGATCGACCAATTGCGTGGTCGCATCGAAGCCGGGCAGACCGTGGCGGTGGTGGGCCCCAGCGGCGCGGGCAAGACCACGCTGTTCGATTTGCTGATGCGTTTTCACGATCCGCAGTTTGGCCGCATCGTGCTGGACGGGGTGCCCATCGATCAGATGCGTCTGCACGACTTGCGCAGCCGCATCGGCATCGTGCCGCAAGAGCCGGTGATTTTTTCGGGCAGCGTGATGGACAACATCCGCTATGGCCGACCGCAGGCCAGCGAGGCGCAAGTGCGTGCTGCCGCCGAGGCCGCTCATGCGCTGGAATTCATCATGCAGCTGCCCGAAGGCTTTGACACCGACCTGGGCGATCGGGGTGTGCGTTTGTCGGGCGGTCAACGCCAGCGCATCGCGATTGCCCGCGCCATGCTCAAGAACCCGCCCTTGCTGCTGCTGGACGAGGCCACCAGTGCTCTGGACGCGCAAAGCGAAAAGATGGTGCAAGCCGCGCTCGACCAGGCCATGCAAGGCCGCACCACGGTCGTCATCGCGCACCGCCTGGCCACGGTGCAACAAGCCGATGTGATCTGGGTGATGGACCGTGGCCGATTGGTGGAGCAGGGCACGCACGCCCAGCTGCAGGCGCAAGGCGGCTTGTATGCCAGCTTGGCGGCTTTGCAGTTCCATCCGCAAGCTTGAGCGGGCGCAAAAAAGCCCGCAACGCGAGTGACTTTGCGGGCTGGTGTGTGGTGCCTCCGACAGGAATCGAACCTGTATCTAGCGCTTAGGAGGCACTCGTTCTATCCATTGAACTACGGCGGCGGAGTCATTATTTTACAGGCGCGATCCTGGGGCCCTTGGCTTGAAGCTCAATCCTTGCGAACCGTGTAAATCAAATCGAGCGCGTTGTCTTGCCCGGTTTGCGCACGCAAGGTCAGGCGGCGCGAGAGGTCATAAAACACATAGAAGCTGCCGAAGGTGCCGCGCAGACTGGTTTCGTACACGAGGTAGAAGTCTTTGGACAGGCGCTTGCCGAGCGCAACGGCCGCACCGGTGGCTGTGGTGTCGCTGCGGCTGCCGTTGGCCAATGAAATTTCGTCCAGGCCCAGTGCGCCAGCCATTTCACTGCTCAAGGTTTTGCCGTTGCCACTGAATAAGGCCAATGCTGCTTGCTGCAAGACAGCCGATTCTGCGCCCCCGTTGGCGCCCGAGCGCCCCAGGACCAGCCAGGCCAGTTTGTCGGCATCGGGCATGTCGGGGTCTGCGTACAAGCGCACTTTGGGTGTGGCCGCGCTGCCGCTGATTTGCACCCCCACCCTTTGTGAGAGGTTGGGTCGGATGGCCAGAATTTCCAGCAGCGGATTGTCATAAGGACCATTGAATCGCAGCAGGCCGGTCTCGATGTTCAGGTGCTGGCCATAGGCTTTGTAGCGTCCGCCCTCGGTTCGAACCTCGCCGTTCAAACGTGGCAGCCCTTTGGTGGCGGCGTTGCTCAGCAAATTCACTTGACCTGCCAGGCGCGTGGTCAAACCCAGGCCCTGAACCTGAAAGTCGGGTCCGAGGTCCAGCGTGACTTGCACATCGGGGGTGCCGATGAGGGACGGTGCGCTGGGCTGTGGTGCTGCGCTGAGGGCCGCCTGGGCACTGCGGGCGTCGGTGATGATCACATCTTTGCCCAGTGTGGGAGTGCTGTCTTCGGGCAAGATGAACAAGCCCTGATCGGCCTGAACGTGTCCGCGCACTTGCATCTGTCCGCGCTTGAGCTGCGCTTGCACTTGCCCTGATATTGCCAGGCGACGGTCGGCTCGGTTGCTCACGCGAAGGGCTTGTGCCTGCATTTGCAGCGTCATGTCGACTTGGCCCAGGGGCGAGGAGGTGTTGTCCTGTGCGCTGGGCGCAAGCCAATTCAGCTGACCTTGCGCCTGCAACTGGCCGCCTTGTGCGCCCGCGCCGCGCAGACTGAAGTGCTCCAGATCGACTTGTTGGCCGTGCACACGGGCACGCAATTGGCCTTGGCTGAATTCGATGCCTTGCACGGCCGAACGAACGGCCAGGTTGTCGGCTTGCACATGGCCTTGCCATTGCGGGTTTTGACGCGTTCCCGTCAGTTCCAGTCGCGTGTCCAGCGTGCCTTGTACCCGCCATCCGGGTGGGGCCAGCAAGGACCATGCACCCACGCGTGGCAACTGGGCCTTCAACCAGCCCGAGACGGCCGCTTGTTCGGGCCACTGCCAGCCTTGAGCATCGTGACTCAAACGGGTCTGTCCTTGTGCTTGCAGTTGTCCCATTTGTTCGCTGTCCCAGCTCAGCTGGGTCATCACTTGTGTGTCCTCGATTTGCAGGGTCATGCGCGCTTCGCGCAGGCCGGCATTCAAACGTTGTCCTGGTGCGCTGTCTGCATTGATGCGCAGATCACCCCGGCTGCGTTCGATGGCTGCTTTCACATTCAAGGTGTCGCTTTGTTCCAACTTCAAGTGCCCTTTGAGCAGCAAGTCATTTTGGACTTCGGGGCCAAACGCGACGGGCAGCCAGGACAAGGGCAGGTCGTCAAGGCGCAGAGACACTTGTGTGGGCTCAGAGGCACGGGCCGTTCGTGAGCGTGTCTTGCTGGTTGGGGTGGAATGCCATTGGCCTGCATCCCACTGCACGACAGCCAATCCAGGTGTTGGGCCTTGCAACTGGATGCGCCCGGCTTGCCAGTGCGCCGCAGCAGGGTTCCAGCGCCATGAGACGGCTTCTTGCAGTTGCGCTTTCCATGGCGAAGCCTTCACCGCCGAGAAGGCCTGTACCCAGGCCTTGTCAATTTGCCCCTGCCATTCTTGACCGAACAGTGTGGTGCTGGCGGCATGCCATTGGGACTGTGCCTCGATGCGTTGTGCGCCGTGCAGCAGTTGAGCATCGATGCTGCCTTGCATCGCTTGAAGGAGACCCTGCACCGAGAGCTTTGCTTGTTGCAGTTGCCACGTCTGTGCACCTGGGCTGGACAGGCTCATGCTTGGCAAGGTCATGTTCAGTTGAATGGGTGCATCGGTCTGGCGAAAGCCGCCATGCCATTGGGCCTTCAGTTGTGCAGGTCCAGCAGCTTGCCAATTTTTCAGATGCGCTGCCCAGCCAGGCCAGCGACGCAGCCAGGCCATGGTGAGTGCGGCATCGGCCGTGTCGATTTGAAGGCTGCCTTGACCTTGTTGAGGGGACATCAGCCCTTGAGCCTGCGCTTGCATGCCCGGCAGTTGCCACTGGACTTGTCCTTGCACGGCTTGTTGCGTGGGCTTGATCGTGAACTGGCCCTGTACGCGAGCATCGGCCCCTGCGATGTCCAGAGACTGAACATCCCATTGCGTGGCTTGCCATTGGCCTTGCAGGTGCAGCTTGTCCCAACGCAAGGGGCCTGCGTTGGAGGTGTTGCTGCGCTCGGCATTCAGGTCGGCCAGCACCGAGATGGTGTCGGCCTTCGTGGCCTGCGCCTGGATTTGACCGCGCAAGGCCCCGCCCGACAAAGCGCTGTGCAGTTGCTCGGGGCGGATGCTGTTCAGTTGCAGCCCCCCTGTCCAGCCAGCTGGGGTCTGCTGGCCTTGGCCTTGCACTTGGCCACCTGCGATGCCCGCTTGCAGTTGCTGCACTTGCCACAAGGCATCGCCCCCGCGCTGCAATTGGATGTTCAGTTGGCTCAGGGGCAGATGCGCTTTGTCCCAGGGGCCTGGCGTCTGGTTGTGCAGACGAGCCTGAATCCGCCAGTTTTGCCCTTGTGGTGTCACGCTGGCATGACCGGCCAGTTGGGTTTGTGGCGCACCGGGCCACAGGGCAGCCAGGTTCAGCTGTTGCCAATCGGCCTCGGCCTGCGTGATGCTTTGCTGTTGCCAGGGGTGAATTTGGGCGTGCAGCAACATGTGCATGCCTGCGCCAGAAGCGGGCAATGAGGCTGGGTGAACGTTGGCCTGCAGCGCAAGAGCAGCTTGCTCGCCTGCAAGAGTGCCGGTCAGCGAGGCTTGTGCCTCCAGCACCAATGCGCGGGTGCTTGTCGTGGCGGGTGTGTGGACCTGACCTTGCACAGCGGCCTTCAAGGCCATGGGCGATGCCGCTTGCAGATGCACCTGCAGGCTGTAGCGCCCTTGTGCCACTTCAAAAGGCTGCATCTCCAGTTGGTGCGCCGCCCCGTCGTAGCGGTAGTGCCCATTCAGGCCAGAGATTTCCAGGGCCGGCGGTCCTGCCCAGGCCAGTTGGTCCACTTGCCAGGGCAAATCGATGTGCAGAGGCAAGTGCAATGAGGTTGGCGGTTGTGGTGCGCTGGCGGGGTTCTGATCGTTGATCTTCAAGTGGCCGATGCGCAGCGCAGTCACGGGCAAGCGGCCGTGCCACAGGCGTGACCAGTCCAGTGTCACGTCGGTGTTGTGGCCCTGCACTTGGAGGGCTGCTTTTTGCCAATGCCATTGACCGATTTGACCGCCGTGGCGCAAGCTGCCTTCGACGCGTTCGCTGTGCAAGTTTTGTCCACTGGGCATCAGCCAGGACGCCAGTTGCAAGGTGCTGGCCAAGGAGCCTGCCGACCCCGACCACCACCAGGCAGCGCCCAGCGTCAGCGCAGCACCGGCCAGCACGATCGCCAAGCGCCGCCAGATGCGGCGAGCCAGGGAGGGCAGGGTGACGGGGCGGTCGGTCGTGGGCATCAGAAAACAAACCCTACGCTCAAATGCAGACGCAATTTGTGCACGGCTTGCCCGTAGGCCAAATCCATGCGCAGTGGCCCGATGGGGCTGCGCCACCGGGCACCCACGCCATAACCGACCACGGCTTTGAGTTGGTGCAAATCGTCAGAGACGGCCCCAGCATCCACAAAGACGGCGCTTTCCCAATCGGTGCGTTGCTGGTTCCAGCGGATCGGGCGCTGCCATTCCACGCTGCCGGTGGTGATGTAGCGACCGGCGGCCACCGCGCCGCTGGCTTGCGTGACGCCGATGCTGGACAAGGCATAACCTCGGACGCTGTTGTCCCCGCCTGCCAAAAACAATTGCGTTGTGGGCAAACTGGAAGAGTCTTTGCTGATCACGCTGCCCGCTTCTGCGCGAACAGCCAGCCGTCCA
Organism: Pseudomonadota bacterium; assembly: GCA_041169105.1. Classification (GTDB taxonomy): domain Bacteria; phylum Pseudomonadota; class Gammaproteobacteria; order Burkholderiales; family Burkholderiaceae_C; genus Limnohabitans_A. The sequence continues at coordinate 10,643 of JBEEJQ010000072.1, forward strand.
GATGTGCGGCCCAAGGGCTGCAACCACATGCCTCGTGCCAGCCAACGTGTAAATGGCTCATTCTGTGAGCCCAGGCTCAAGCCGGTGCCCAACTCCAGTGTGCCGCCCATGCCTTGTGTGGGGAAGGGCAGGCTGTCAAAGCGTCTCCATGTCCAGGCGTAGTTGGCGCTGATGGCTTCGCGCTGACCGAGCAATGAGCCCGTGCTGCTGGAGGTGTCGTATTGTGCGTAATACGAGCGGTCTGTTTTTTCTTCGCGCTGTGTGCGGCCGTAGCGCCACCGTTGGCTGCTGACTTCGTAGCCCACCAATTGCTGATGTTCCAACTGGGCAGAGCCGTTCCAGCGCCACAGGTCGGCATCGGGTGGAGCCAGCAGGTCCAGACTCCAAGTCTGCAAATTCTTGTCGACAGACAACTTCGTCACGGCACGCCAGTCGAGGCCGGGCACTCGGTGTTGTGTGTACTCGGCCGTCAGGCGTGGTCCGCTTTCGCTGCGCACACCCAAACCCAGCACCCACTTTTGGCGCAAGGCTTCTTTCAGCTCAATCTTGATGGGCATGGCGTCCACCGGGCCATCCGTGTCGAGCGAGACGAACACCGCATCGTAAAACCCGCTGACGACCAGCCGCTGTTGGGCCAGCAGCAAATCGTTTTGTTTGAAGCTGGCACCGGGCGTCAGGTGGGCCAGACGCTCCACTTGCTCGGCGCTGTAGCGCTCTGTGCCCGTGATCACAAGAGGCCCCAGCTTGACCTGTGGCCCTGAGTCGATCGTGAGCGTCAGCGTGACCTGGTTGGTTTGGGCGTCAACTTGGGCCTGGCTGTCGACGATCTGTGCCAGCGGGTAGCGCTCAGCCTGTACTTGCTTGAGAGCTTTCGATTTGGCTTGGCTCCAATCGCTTTGGCTGAATCCATGGCCTGCAGGCAAGCTCCAGTCCGTGATGACGAGCGCCTTTTGTGAGGCGGCACCTGAGTATTCAGCGATGTCACCTTGCCAATGGATGTGGACCGATGTGATTTTCGCGGCCGGTCCCACTTCGATGTCCAGCGTCACATGCCGCCGGTGCGGGGCCGATGGGGTGGCCTCCAGTTTCCAGTGCAGCTGAGGATTGAAGTGGCCTTGCGTGGCCAGCAGATCGCGTGCCTGCAGATCGGCATCGCGCAGCAGCTTGTCCATCTCCTGATCGTCCAGATCTGACAGGCTCTTGTAGCGTTGCAATTGCAAGTGTTGCGCGACCCAGGGCGCGATCTCTTTGTCATCGGCCTGGACGGTCAATTCAAAGGCCAGAATGTCTTCGGCCGTATCTTTGGCCAGCGTCTGCGTGCACCACAGGGCACAGGCCAGCAAGAGGCCCTGGATGCACGTGCGCGAAATCACTTGCTCAATAAACGCATGGCGTCTTCCAGACCTTTGAGGGTGAGGGGGAACATGCGTTGGCTCATCAGTTGCTGGATGATGGAGATGCTTTGGCGGTATTGCCACACGCCTTGCGGCTCAGGGTTGATCCAGGCAAATTTGGGAAAGGCGTGCGTCAAGCGTTGCAGCCACTCGGCACCGGCTTCTTCGTTGTTGTATTCCACGCTGCCGCCTTTTTGCAAAATCTCATAGGGGCTCATGGTCGCGTCGCCGATGAAAATCAGCTTGTAGTCCTTGTTGTACTTGCGCAGAATGTCCCAAGTGGCGAATTTCTCGGCAAAGCGGCGCTTGTTGTTCTTCCACATGAAGTCGTAAACGCAGTTGTGGAAGTAATAGAAATCCAGATGCTTGAACTCGGCCTTGACCGCCGAGAACATTTCTTCGACCCGGGCGATGTGATCGTCCATGGTGCCGCCGACATCCATCAAAAGTAGTACTTTAACATTGTTGTGGCGCTCGGGCCGCATCAGGATGTCGAGGTAACCGGCGTTGGCTGCCGTCTTGCGGATGGTGCCGTCCAGATCCAGCTCTTCCACCGACCCTTCGCGAGCAAAGCGGCGCAGGCGGCGCAACGCCACCTTGATGTTGCGCGTGCCCAGCTCCTGCTGGTCGTCGTAGTCTTTGTAGGCACGTTGGTCCCAGACCTTGACGGCACTCTTGTTGCCGCCTTTGCCGCCGATGCGGATGCCCTGCGGGTTGTAGCCGCCGTTGCCAAAGGGCGAAGTGCCGCCGGTGCCGATCCACTTGTTGCCGCCTTCGTGGCGGCCCTGCTGTTCCTCAAGCCGCTGGCGCAGGGTGCGCATCAGCTCGTCGAAGCCGCCCATAGCCTGGATTTCCGCCAGTTCCTCGGGCGTCAGCAGTTTTTCCGCCAGCGCCCGCAGCCAGTCGCGCGGCAGGGCCAGCAGCATCTCCTCGGCCCCGGTTTCAGGCGTGGCGGCCAGCACGCCGTCGAAG
>JBEEJQ010000073.1:0-12731 GCA_041169105.1 Pseudomonadota bacterium
AATCGTGGCGGCAACTGTGCCACCGGCCAAGGTGTAGTTGCTGTTGCTCAAAGCCAGCGTATTGCTGCTCACGCTGTTGTAGCCGGCTGCGTTGGCGCTGGCCACAGTAATGCTTCCCGAGGCCACTGTCGGCATGGCATCGCTGTTGTAGGTCATCCCCGTGACCGTGAACCCGGAGGCAAACGTGTTGGTGCCATCGTAAGGACGGCTCACCGATACATTGAGCACCGCCGGGTTAATGGTCAAGGCCGTCGCATTGCCTGCGGCCTGAACGAAGGTGTAATTGCCACTATTGGCCGTCAATCCACTGCCGTTGATCGCATAACCACCGACGTTGCTGGCGCTAGTCGCACTAGTGGCGAAGGACAGCGTCCCTGTGGTGGCTCCTGCCTGCGTCTGGCCTGCAACGAAACCTGTAACAGTACCACCGTTCAAACTCGGGGTCGCTCCATATGTGCTTGCAACAGCAGTCGCGGTGTAAGTCAGTGTCGCGGGCGTGATGGTGCCCGGATTCATGAGCACATAATTGCCCGCGGCGGCTCCGCCGATGGCCAGCCCGCTCAGCTGGACGCCGCCAGGACCAGCGTTCGCAGAGCCGAAAGATCCTGTGACCGTGCCAGAGGTCGGCACCGTAACGACATCACCGTCGTAGTATTTGCCATCCATTGCGCCTGTAGCACCACCCGACAGTCCGTAACTTCCGGAGGTCACCAAGGTCGCCGTCGTCGTGCCGTCATAGACCTTGCTCGAAACGGTCAAGTTACTGACGTTCAAGACCTTCTTGTTGATGTTCCCGGTCAAGGAAGGAAGCGTGAGCGAATAGTTGCCCGCATCGGCGCCGACCAATGCAAGCGAGCCGGACAGCGTGATCGGCTTCGAAGTGCCGGCCGCCGACGTATTGAAGGTGCCGGTGACCGTACCGGCGCCGATGCTGACCGTATCTCCGGTATAGTACTTTCCGTCGACCGCCGTCGAGGCCCCGTCACCCGTCAAGATAGACGTCCCGACGACCGCCGCCGTCGTGGTCGTATCATAGTTTTTCGAACCCACGGACAGTCCGAACATGGTCAGCGGTTTAGGCGTGATCGTGCCCGTCGCCGAGAGCGATCCGCTGAAGCCGTAGCCGTAGACTGGCTTTGAACTACTGGTGAACGCACCGTCGAGTCCGGTGATCGTGCCGTTGATCGTCTTGCCCGTACCTACGTCTTTCGTGTCAAAGGTAAGTCCGGCGATGGTGCCAAGTGATCCCGCGTAGAGGTCTCCACCCACGTTACCGCTGATGCCCGTAAGACTGAGCCCGGAGCCCGTCACGGAGGTCGTCTTGTCATAGACCTTGGAAATCGTTCCGCCGATAGTGCCGCTGATCGTCGGCGCCAAGGTATAGACCAATCCGTTTACGTAGCCCCGGTCGGTTTTAACACCACCACCGGAAAGGTTGTACTGTTTGTAATCAAAGGCCAAACCGCCCACCACGTCCGGCGTCGCGGCGCCATAGGGGTCCGCGTTCGTGCTCCAGACAGTCCACTCTTGGCCATAAGGTTTGTTGACGACCAATGACGAGGCGCCGGCGTTATTTATGAAGCGGGCTGCCTTGATACCGATGCCGACCTGCGTCGTATAAGTGGGGAGCTTCACCTGATCTCCTGCCGACAGCGTGACAGATCCCGTCGTCCGAATGTCGATGTTGCCACCGGCATAGATGCCTTGGAATCCGTTAATCGAACCGAAGGTCAGATCGCGGGTTGTATATACGGTTAGGGCTCCGGTGTAACTGGCACTGCCATTAGACGCGGCGACCTTGGAGATCGTGTTATTGACGTTTGTGAAGGCCATGGCGTTCAAACCGACAACGTTCAATTGGTAACCGTTACCGGTCACGACGCCGGAAAAAGTAAGTCCCGAACTGCCTCCTACCGCCGAATCGGAATTAAGCGTGACCGTGCTGGAGAGTGTCACGGCGCCCGAAAACTTGTTAACCACAGCGCCGGCGTTGGACAGACCCATGCCATTCAGCACCAATGGAGCTGAGGTAGCATAGCCTCGGACATCCAACGTGGCGCCGTCCGCAATACTCACCTGACTGGTGGTGTTCAAGGCGCTCCCAGAACCCAACAGCAACTGCCCTGCGTTGACGTTCGTGGCGCCGGTATAGGTATTGGCACCGGAAAGTTTCACGTCACCGGAGCCGGTCTTAGTCAGGCTGAATCCACCGGAAACAATCCCGGCCAGCTCTAGCGACTTACCTGACGGAGCGGTCACAAAGCTGTTCGCGGTCAAACTGACATTGCCTGACAACTTGGACGAACTCTCAGAAACAACCGCGAGGGTTCCGCCATGCAAAGTGACGGGTTCTGAGGAATAACCCGTCCCGAAATTGGATTCAATCCGCAGGGTCGCGCCGGATTCAACTGTCGTGCCTCCTGCGGAGGTGCCTAGACCGGAACTCGAGCTAAAGACGAGGGTGCCCTCATTGACGGAGGTCACGCCTGAGTAGCTGCTTCCTGTTACCTGATTGGTGAGAGTCCAAGTACCTGCGCCGATCTTCTTCAGCGAACCCGTCCCTGATAAGCCGCCGGCAAATGTTCCACCGGTTGCGCCAGCAAGGGTCAGTTCATAAGCACCCAATGAAGTCGTATTGATGTTGGTAAACGAACCGCCGCTAAGCTGCACATTGCTTTCCAAAACAAGTCTTCCAGCATACGATGCAGAAGTTCCGGTGCTGTCAAAAATGACACCTGATCCGTTGTAGCCCGAACCACTCAAGTAGGTGTAACCAGTGCCCCCAGGCGTAAACGCAACACCATTGAGATCAAGGCCAGCTCCCGAAGATATCCGGATGCTGTTACCACCCGAGCTCGAGCCCAATGCAGTGGGGTTACTGACCTTCAGAATGCCATTGCTGATGAGCGTGGGGTCTGTGCCGCCCGCAAAAGTGTTTGCTGCTGCGAGCGTCCAAGTGCCTGTTCCAATCTTGGTAAGCAAAGCGCCTGGGGCGTTACTGGCGGCAGATGTGGCCAGAATGCTACTCAACGTTCCATTGCCAGCGCCACCGAGGATGAGTCGAGTGTTCGAGTTGGCTCCAGTGATTGATCCGACATTGGTGATAGCGATATCACCCAAGGTGGCGATGATTGATGTATCAGAATTGGTAGTCGTCAACGTCACGAGTCCACCAAAACTCGCTGCGGTTGCGCTGCTGTTCAAGAGGGCGCCGCCGCTGCTCACGCCTGTACCCGTCATCGTCAACGCTTCTGCGCTCGAGTAGCTCTGGCCATTAAGATCGATGGCACCGCCATTGCTGATAACTGTGCCAGCGGCAGTAGCACCCAAAGCACTGCTCGAGCCCAACTTCAACAAACCAGCGCTGACTGTCGTGTTACCGGTGTATGTATTACTACCAGACAGCAGCAAGGTGCCTGTGCCAGTTTTAGTGAAGCCATAGCTGCCCGAAATATCACCACTGATCGACAGTTGTGTGCCAGCGACACTCATTGTCGAATCGGCTACCAAGCTGATACCGCCCGTGACAGTTGACATGCCGGCAGAGGCAGATAGCGTGCCGCCATTAAGCTGCATACCCTCCGCCAAAGACACCCCTTGCAAATCAAGAGTCGCACCACTCGCTACAGTAGTTCCTGCAGCCGTCGTCCCGAGGCCCCCATCATGGGTCACCGCCAGAGTACCTGCACTAACTGTAGTAGTGCCCGAGTAGGTGTTCGAACCGGCCAGGGTCAGAGTGCCTGTACCAAGTTTGGTCAATGAGAAAGCGCCTGATACGACACCACTCAAAATCAGAGGGCCGCTGTTCACTTTAAACGCTGTATCACTGTTCAGAGCGATATTTCCTGCAAATGTCGCACTGCTTGCGCTGCTGTTGTAAAGCGCACCACTGTTGCTCACGCCCGTACCATTCATCACCAAGCCACCTGAACCGGACATGGTGATTCCGTTCACATCGAGTGCTGCTCCGTTCTGCACGGTCAACAAGCCTGTCCCGAGCGCAGTGGCGTGCCCAACTTGAAGCACCCCCGCACTGACAGTCGTGGCCACGCTGTAGATATTTGCCGCAGAGAGCTTGAGTGTGCCGCTACCAGTCTTTTCCAAAGCACCATCTTGGCCAGCCGTACCGTTAAGTGTTAGGGTAGTCGCTAAGTTATCAATGTTGAAAGACGCGCTCTTACCAGTGTTGATTGTGTAATTGCGATCGGTGGCAACGCTTGAACCCGTGTACAAAAATGTGCCACCATCAAAAACCAGATTGGATGCAGCATTGCCAGAAGCACCGATACTGCTACTGCTTCCACCATTAGCCAATGAGCTGACTTTCAAAACCCCATTCGAAATGATCGTTGCTCCGGAATAGGTACTGCTGCTGCCGGACAAGGTCTGTGTACCAGTGCCTGCTTTAATCAGCGAACTGGTGCCTGACATCACACCGCTGAAGGTCGTACTGGTGCCATCACCACCCGTGGTCAGGTCGGCGTTCAACACGACATTGCCGGAGCCGGCCAAAGATCCAACCGTATCAACAGCGTCGACACTGTAGGTCGCTCCAGCACCAACCGTTACAGCGGTGGTGTCATTCAGACTTCCGTTGATGCTCAAGGTGCCGCCATTGACATTCGTCACACCTGAGTAAGAGTTTGCAGCGGACAACGTCAACTTGCCAGCGCCATACTTGGACAAACTTCCACCAACGCTGGTCAGAGGAGAAGCTAACGTGACATCCGTACCGTTCGTATCAATACTGTATTGCTGATTTCCCGACGTACTAAAGCGCGGCGAAAAGTCTGTCAGTCCTGAGGCACCGTAGACAAGTTTTCCGCCGCCAAAACCAATTGTTCCACCAGCGCCCATTCCGCCGCTGGCACTGACGACAAGGCTTCCTGAATTAATCTGTATGTCGCCCGTAAAAGTCGTACTGTTGTCAGTACCAAGGGTGACAGAATTTCCGCCAACCTTGGTTAATTTACTCGAGCCAGTTAGTCCAACCGCCAATACGAGACCTGCAGACCCTCCTATTGAAGCATCTGCAGCCAGCGTCACCATGCCATTAAGTTGATAACCGTAAGACGCTGTGATGGCGCCATTTCCACCAACACCAACACCACTCAGCGTTATGGGTTGGCTTAGAAAGCCATACATGTTTCCCATCCCATTATTGGGCAAGTCCAGCGTTCCACCCGATTCAACAACGACGCCAGAGGATGCGAAAACCCCGGCCCCTGTGACAAGACGGTAGATTCTGAATGTGCCGCCCTTAATGGTCGTGAGGCCTGTGTAAGTAAGACGACCATTGTTCATGTCCAAAGTACCGGCACCTTCCTTGGTAACACCTCCAGACCCATCCAATTTTCCAGCGAAGTTCGAATCACCTCCTTGATTAATCGTGACTGTGGCGCCGCCACTCATGACAACTGCGCCACTGCTGCTGGCAGGATCATGTTTGAGACCGCCGCTGACGGCGATCAGATCCAAGCCGCCCGAGCCACTGCGCGTAATTGCATCCCCAAGAAGAATGCTTCCTGCGGCATTCAAGGTCAGCTTGTTGGCCGAGCCCGAAGTGAAGCCGCTACCGTAAGGCAACTTAATGTCTCCAGTTTGAGCCCCCGCGCCGGCAGTACTGATCGTCACATCACTACTGTCCAGCGCTGTGACGATAGTCGCTGAACTGACCGTAGATGAATTTGCGCTGGCCGTAACAACTCCACTTGAAATGGAGGTATTGCTGTCAGTTCCGGTAATTGTGATGTTGTACGGATCCAGCAACCAATGACCGGATCTTCCGTTCGGTGCCTTCGTCGAAATGGCAATTCCATCAAGAACCAGCATGTGGCCTGAAGTCTCGATTCTTCCACCGTCTCCGCTAAGCGTACCGCCCTCGACTTTGACATCTCCGCGTGCCGAAGTCAGAGAATCCAAATTGCGAATATCACTCCACAACACCACCTTGCCCCCATCACCGTTTTGGGTGGCACTGGCGTCAATGGTCGCTCCGGCTTCCATGGTGGTTTTGGTGGCCTGATACACGCCATTGCTGCCCTGCCAGTCACCGCCCACCAGCACGGTGCCGCCGCCTTGCTCGCCTTTGGCTTCAATCTTTGAAGTGCCAGTGAGGGTGACCTCATCACCTTCCAGCAAGATGCGCCCGCCTTTGTGGGTGATGCTGTTGGCACCTGTGTTGGCGATCAGGCTGCCGCTGTTTTTGATCAAGCTGCCGCGCAGGTTGCTGACCGATTGCGCGCTCATGATGATCTGGCCGTCGGGCGTTTCGATGGCCTGCTTGTTTTCAATCAGCGATGCAATGTCGCTGGCCGTGACCACAATGCCGCTCAGCTTGTGGTCGGCATTGAAGTCGAGCGTGATCGACTCGCCGTTGGCCAACACGGCGGTGCCGCGCTCGGCCACGATCACGCCTTTGTTCACCACCTCGGGGGCCAACAGGGCAATGTAGCCGTCGAGCTTGGCTTTGAGTTCGCCGTCGTTCTCTACACGGCCGGTGGCGCCGTTGCGCTTGAAGGTGTTGCTGCCCGCCATGAACTCGTCGTCGCTCATGCTGTGGGTGGTGGCCACCAGGCCGCCCACATCCACACTGGCGCTGGGGCCAAAGTACACGCCGCTTGGGTTGATCAAATACACCTGGCCGGGTGCATTGATCTTGCCAAAGACCTGGCTGGGCGTGCTGTCCAGCACACGGTTGAGCGTGACCGACTGCGCATTGGGCTGGTTGAAGTTGACCGTGGCGGCCTGCCCGATGTTGAAGCTGCCCCAGTTGATGGCGGCCCGCTGGCTGCTTTGGTTGATGTTGAGCACCGGGCTGGCTGTGGTGCCCGCCTGGCCCAAACTGGCTTGGCCCGCGTTTACCACACCGCCTGTGGGCAAGGCGTTGGCCGCTGGCGGGTTGGGCGGCGCGGCCAGCGCACCACTGACCGTCAGCGCTGCCAGCAGGGGCGCCGCCAAGACCGTATTGGTGGTCTTGGTTTTGCCGCTGGATTTGGTGTTTTCTGCCACGGCCACCCAGGCGTTCAGGGCGTTGTTCCAGAGGGTACGGTGAACTTTGTTCATGTCTTCAGTGGCCTGCCTGGAGCAAGCTCAGGCAAAAATTTAGAAAGGGATAGACGCGCTGAACCAGATGCGGTTGAGCTTTTGGGTGCCGTCTTGGTCGGTGCCAGTCGATGTGGGGAATGGGTTGTCACCCAAGCGGCGCGACCAGATCGCTTTCACGTTGCTGTTTTGGGGGCCATACCAGGCCAGCTGCAGGCCTGCGCCTGCATAGCTCAACCGGTTGGGGTTGGCGGCACCCACAAAGTCATTGTTCTTGTTCACCGTGACGTGGCCCCGGTCATAAAACGCCGTCAGCACCAGGTCTCTGGTCAGTTTCTTCCGCAATTCCAGCGTCATCAGCTGTCCATGACTGCCGCCACCTTCGTTGTTGGGGTAGGCACGCACGCCCAGCGGGCCGCCCAAGTAAAACTTTTCTGAGCTGTCGAGGTTTTTGCTGGCCACCTGTGCAGCTACAGATGCAAAGCCGATCAGTTCAGTCGTGATGTCTTGTGTGTGGCTGGCTGTGAACTTGAGCTTTTGAAAGCTGCCCTGCGCCTTGACCGTGGCCAAGTCGTCTGCCTGGTTGGGCGAGCCGTTCAGGTTGATGGTGCCCAATGACAGCATCAGGTTGCCTGATGTCAGGCCACCGGGCTGGATCTTGTCGATCATGCTGGCATTGAGACCCGTGGACAACACCAGTGAGTGGTACTTGGTGGTGGTCTCGCCCAGAGAGTTGCTGTTGTTGAAGAACTTCTTGTCGAGGTTGGCAACGTAATTGAGGTTGTCAGGTTTGCTGCGAAGGATGGGGTAGTTGGCATCAAGCCCCAGCACCAGCGACGTGCCCTTGCCTGCCGGGCCTTGCACAATTTTGTACTGCATGGTGCTGGCATTGGTGCCGATGCGCCAGCCTTCGTAACCTGCAGGCAGGCTAAAGCCCAGTCGGGCAAATTCGATGCCCTGTGTCTTCATGGTGAACAGGCTGAGCTGGTCACCCATCTTGAGAGCACCGCTCATGGTGCCGTTCAGGGTCGCCCGCACAGGCCCCGTGGAATAGCTGCCAAAGTTGTCCACGGCGGCTTCGCCATAAATCAGCGGTTCATCGCTGACATTGAGCACCACGCCCGTGGTCAGGTCGCTGGTGCCTGCAGCCAAGCGCCCCGTGACGTTCACGCCAGGGATGTCGTCGGCCAGCATCAGACCGCGTTCGAGCTTTTTGAGCGACATGGGGTCGCCCGGTTTGATTTGCGCTGCAATCGTGTTTTTGATTCTGTCCTCGGTGATGCGTTTGCCTTCCAGCTTGGGCTCGATTGCGGCACCACTGAAGCTGGACTCGATCACCTGGATGCGGACTGTGCCTTCGGTCACGTCTTGTTTGGGCAAGATGGTGCGGGTCAGATAGCCTTGGTCGAGGTAGTACTGAACAACGGCATCGGCCGCTTGCTGCAGCTCGGCCATGGTCAGGGGGCGGTTGGCAAAGGGTTGGAGCACACTTTGCAGAGCAGCCTCGTCCATCAAGGTATTGCCAGTCACGGTGAACTGCTTGACCACCACAGTGGCTTCGTTCTGGCTCAATGCGGTGGTTTCTGGCTGTGCCAGAGCCGGGGCGGCTGGCGTTGTCGGCGTGACCGGTTTGCGGTCGCGTTCAATGCCTTGCATGATGCTGCCCGCATCGGGTGTTTGGGCTTGCGCGTGCGCTTGCACACACAGGCAGACCATGCTGGCCAGCGCCAGGGGCGCCAAGACAAAACGGGTTGTGGAAATTTGCACAGGCATCACCTTGGGGTGTTTCATTGTTCGACCTTGGCTTTGCGCGACAGTTCGCCGAGCAGTTCAAAGCGCCGTTGTTGCTGCAGGGCTGCGCGGATGCCGTCTTTGGCCTGCTCCAGCGTGGGGGGCACAAACTTGCGCTTGTCTTCCACCCGAATGACGTGCCAGCCCTCACCCACCAGGATGGGCGTGGCCGCCAATGCGCCTTTGCCCAGGTTGACGATGACGTTGGACACGGCGGGAACGATCTGACTGGGCAGCAGCCAGTCCAGCAAGCCCTCATTGGCTTTGCTGGCGTCCATCGATTTGTCTTTGGCCATCTTGGCCAACGATGCGCCCGAGCGCACAGCGGCAATGGCAGCTTTGGCCTCGGCCTCGGTCGCAAAAACGGCCTGGCGCAGCTGGTATTGCTGTGCGTCGCTCAGGCTGGCGATCTGGCGGTCGTAATCGGCCTTGATCTCGGCATCGGTAACGGGTTTTTGTTTGATCTCGTCCTGAATGAGGAAGTCGATCAGCACGTTCTGCCGCACTTGGGCCAGTGCGGCTGCGACTTCAGGAGTTTTCTCAAGGCCGCGTTTTTGGGCCTCTTGCCAAAACAGTTCTTTGCCGATCAACTCGGTTTTAAGGGCGTTACGCAGTTGCGGTGAGTCTTGCAGGCCTTGCGCGACGCTGGCTTGCACCAGTTGGTCCAGCGTTTTGCTGGCAATGGCCACACCATTGACGTTGGCCATGACCCCTGAGGGCAGTGGCGTCTGTGCTTGCGCACCCGCCGAAGAAAACAATAAAAACGCAACCAAAGGCAAAACCTTGACCATCCGATACACCCGATCCATGTCATCAATTGACCTACACCAAATCGAGTAGGCCTGCACTGCCCTACAAATTTGGGCACCTCATCATGGAGGTCGCAGATCGCCTAGTGCCTGTAACCAGTTACAAACTGTCAAAAATAACTAAATCGATACACGTAACACGTTACGCAGAGGGGCGAATCACACCCATTTAAAGTGCCTGCAATGCCGAGACAACAGCACCCTAAGCGCCAATTGGTTATAAAAAATGCAACACAAGCTCCCACAATTTGTTCGCAAGGCGATTGAATCGGACACGTTCAAACGATCCCCAAAAAGTCAGAAACTGCTGGATTTCATCGCCCAGAAGTCCGTCGCACTGGGTCCAGACCAGGTCACGGCCAAGTTGCTGGAATCTGAATTCTTTGAGCTCGATGACGGCGTCAAAAGCGAAAAAAGCTCCATCTGCAGGGTGCAAATCAGCCGCATAAAGACACTGCTGGCGACCTATTACGACACCGAGGGACAAGACGAGCCGTGGCAGTTGGCCATCGAAAGCGGCAGCTACGGACTGACCCTGAAGCCCAGCACTGCTGACCAGTCCAGCTTTGCACCCCGTTTGTGCATCTTGCCCTTGGTCAACCTGGGTGGGGACACACGCCAGCAGCAAATTTGCACAGGCCTGATGCTGGACCTGATCCATTTGCTGGCGCAATCGCGCACTATCCGAGTCTTGACGTTGCCGCAAATGGGGCTAACGCAGAGCCCGGCCAACGATGAACTGGCAGCCAAGCTTTTGACGCAGTCGGACTACGCACTGGAGGGTTCCGTTCGCTTTCAGCCTGCAGCTTACAAAATTGCCATCCGGCTCACCGACTGCAGAACGAACCAGGTCGCCTGGTCTCAAGAGTTCCAGTTGGAATATGGCTCGGATCGGCTGTTTGATCTGCAAAACGAAATCGCCTTGAAGATCGCTGCGCAGCTGGCGACACCGACGGGCATCATCGACCGCTTGGCCAGATCCAAAACACAAACCGGTTCGGCCTACACCGCCGTTTTGCGTTTTTATGCCTACACCGAGCAGTTCACCCCCGAGCTGCATCAGCAAGCCAAAATCGAATTACTCGAAGCAGTCAAAACAGCGCCGCTCTATGCAGAAGCCTGGGCCTGTTTGTCAGGGGTTTATTGGAACGAATACCTTTTCGGGTTCAACCCGTCTGCGGACACCCCAGATCCATTGAGCAAGTCGATTGAGTGTGCACAACATGCATTGACATTGGCACCTGACTCCGTCACCGGGACGTATGCCCTGGCTGCTGCTTTTTTCCAGAAGGGTGAGCTGGCTTTGTTCAGGGAATATGCAGGCAAGACACTCGACATGGCGCCCTACAGGGCCGATTTGATCGCGGGCATCGGTTTTTTTGAAGCCTACTCGGGCGATTGGAAACAAGGTCTGTCATTGATGGACCGAGCTAGAGAACTGGCGCCCTTGCATCCGGACTGGTACTGGATGCCTTATGTTTCTGATGCGTATTTGCGAGATGACTACGCCACTGCGCTGCAGTTTGCCAAACGGGTCAACCCTCAATCGTTTCCATTCTTTCCGTTGTACACCACAGCCATCTACCACCGCTTGCAATTGCACACAGAAGCACAAGCCTCACTCAATGCGGTCAAGGCGGTGGTGCCAGGCCTCATGGACCAGCTGGATGACTTGCTGGCACGGTTCCTGTGCAACAAGCCGTTGCATCAAAAAATGCTGGAGGACATCTTGGCTGTTCACAGCCTTGAGCAAGCTGCGTAATCAGCCGGTTTATTTCAGCCGTCGGGCAATGTCTTCGATGAGTTGAGCGGCCAGCGCCTGCTTGCTCGCGTGCGGCAGCTCGCTGGCGCCTTGGGCGTCCACCAGCAGCAGGGCATTGTCGTCTTGACCGAAGGTGGCCGGGCCGATGTTGCCCACCAATAGCGGCACCCCTTTGCGAATGCGCTTGGCCGTGGCGTGGGCCAGCAGGTCGTGGCTTTCGGCGGCAAAGCCCACACAAAACAAGGCCCCCGATTGCGCACGCGCAGACTGCGCCACCGTGGCCAGGATGTCGGGGTTTTCGACAAATTTCAACGCTGGGGTTTGGCCTGATCCGTCTTTTTTAATTTTTTGATCGGCCTGCGTGTCAGGCCGCCAGTCGGCCACAGCAGCGGTGGCCACAAAGATCGAAGATTTGTCCACCTGCCCCTGCACCGCGTCGAGCATCTGCCGCGCAGAGCGGACATCGATGCGCTGAACGCCGCGCGGCGTGGGCAGATGAACCGGCCCCGCCACCAAGGTCACCTGAGCACCGGCCATGTGAGCCGCACGGGCTATCGCAAAGCCCATCTTGCCGCTCGACAAATTGGTGATGCCCCGCACCGGGTCGATGGCCTCGTAAGTGGGACCCGCCGTGACCAGCACCTGTTGACCCACCATGGTTTTGGGCGCAAAAAACGCCTCCAGGTCTTGCAAAATTTCTTCGGCCTCGAGCATGCGGCCATCGCCCGTTTCGCCACAGGCCTGATCACCCTGCCCCACGTCCAGCACATGAATACCATCAGCCTTGAGCTGCGCGACATTTCTCTGGGTAGCGGGATTGGCCCACATTTCGCGGTTCATGGCGGGGGCCACGATCAGCGGCACTTTGTCGATGGGCCGAGCCAGGCACATCAGACTGAGCAATTCATCGGCACCGCCATGCAACAACTTGGCCATGAAGTCGGCACTGGCCGGGGCCACCACAATCGCGTCGGCATCACGGCTGAGGTTGATGTGCGCCATGTTGTTGGCCTCGCGCGTGTCCCACTGCGAGGTGTAAACCGGCCTACCCGACAAGGCCTGCATGGTCACCGCCGTCATGAATTGCTCAGCCGCCTCGGTCATGACGACCTGCACGGTGACGCCTGCCTTGACCAAGGCGCGGCAGAGCTCTGCCGACTTGAAGGCCGCAATGCCGCCTGACAAGCCCAGAACGATGTGTTTTCCAGCCAATGTGCTCATGCCGGGGAATGTAGCAGAGTGATCGCTCCCAAGGCGAGCAGGCTCGAACGCAGCGCAGAGGCGGGCGCAGGCCGGATCGGGCGATTTGGCGAGCGAAGCGAGTA
>JBEEJQ010000074.1:0-12577 GCA_041169105.1 Pseudomonadota bacterium
GCGCATCTTTGCGGGCGACCGCGTGCGCGCCATCATGGACCGCCTGAAGATGCCCGAAGGCGAAGCCATTGAGGCGGGCATCGTGACCCGCAGCATCGAAAGCGCCCAGCGCAAAGTGGAGTCGCGCAACTTTGACATCCGCAAGCAATTGCTCGAGTACGACGATGTCTCGAACGACCAGCGCAAGGTGATCTACCAGCAGCGCAACGACATTCTTGATGCGCAAGACATGGAAAGCCAGATCGCGTCTTTGCGCGAAGGGTGCTTCACCGACCTGGTGCGTCAGTACGTGCCCGCTGAAACAGTGGAAGAGCAGTGGGACCTGGCAAGTTTGGAAAAAGTCCTTGCCGATGAATGGCAGCTGCCTTTGAACCTGCGTGAAAAAGTGCAGGCCTCCAACGCCATCACCGACGAAGAGATTCTGGAGACCGTGGTGGCTGCGGCCCATGCCCAGTTCCAGGCCAAGCTCGACCAAGTGGGCGCGGTCAACTTCACGCCGTTTGAACGCATGGTTTTGCTGCAAAGCATCGACACCCACTGGCGCGAACACCTGAGCGCGCTGGACTACTTGCGTCAAGGCATCCACCTGCGCGGTTATGCCCAAAAGCAACCCAAGCAGGAATACAAGCGCGAAGCCTTCGAGCTGTTCGGCCAATTGCTGGACTCTGTCAAAAACGAAGTCACCCGCACGCTGATGCTGGTGCGCATTGAGTCCGAAGCCCAGATCGAGCAAGCTGCACACGACATTGAAGAGCGTGCAGAGCACATCAGCAACGTGACCTACAGCGCGCCCGACGAATCGGGCGAACCGCAAACCGTTGCCGCTGGCGGTCAGCAGGACTGGGGCCTGGTGGGCCGCAACGACCCTTGCCCTTGCGGCAGTGGCAAAAAATACAAGCAATGCCACGGCAAGCTGGCCTGAGCATGCCTTGAGCGAATGAAACGGGCTTCGGCCCGTTTTGTTTGTGGACTTTGAATTCATCTCTATTTTTGAAAGATCACCATGCCCGTGAATCTGCCCCAGATCGATCCCGCCCAATTGCACGCCGTTGCCGGTGTGCGTTGGGGCATTGCCGAAGCCGGCGTGCGCAAAGCCAAGCGCAAAGACCTGAGCGTCATGCTGCTGGACGCAGGCGCCAGCGTGGCCGGGGTCTTCACCAGCAACCGCTATTGCGCGGCACCCGTGCAACTGTGCCGTGAGCATTTGGCGCAAGGCAGCGCCGTGCGCGCTTTGGTCATCAACACCGGCAATGCCAACGCCGGCACCGGGGCTCCGGGCCTGGCCCATGCGCGCCAAACCTGTGAGGCTTTGGCCAGCTTGTTGCAATGCGCGCCCGCACAGATCCTGCCGTTTTCGACCGGCGTGATCATGGAGCCGCTGCCGGTGGACCGCATCGTGGCCGGTTTGCCCGCTGCATTGGCCGACGCGCAAGCGGCCCACTGGGCGCAAGCCGCCGAAGGCATCATGACCACCGACACCCAGCCCAAGGCGGCCAGTGTGCAAGTGAGCATTGGCGGCAAGACCGTCAACATCACCGGCATCAGCAAGGGCGCGGGCATGATCCGCCCGAACATGGCGACCATGCTGGGCTTTGTGGCCACCGATGCGAACATCGATCCGGCCTTGTTGCCCGCCTTGGTCAAGACCCTGGCCGATGGGTCCTTCAACCGCATCACCATCGATGGCGACACCTCGACCAACGACTCCTTCATGCTGATCGCCACGCACCAGGCCGGTCACGCGCAGATCACCTCGCTGGACAGCGCCGATGGCCAGGCCTTGTTCAAGGGCTTGATGCAAGTGGCCCGCCAGTTGGCCCATGCCATCGTGCGCGATGGCGAAGGCGCCACCAAGTTCATCACCGTGCAGGTCGAAGGCGGGCGCACGGGCGAAGAGTGCCGCCTGGTGGCTTATGCCATCGCGCATTCGCCCTTGGTCAAAACCGCTTTCTTTGCCAGCGATCCCAACCTGGGCCGCATTCTGGCGGCGGTCGGTTATGCCGGCATTGCCGATCTGGACCAGGGCCTGATCGAGCTGCACCTGGACGATGTGCATGTGGTCTCGCAAGGCGGACGCCGCCCCGAGTACCGAGAGGAAGATGGTCAGCGCGTCATGAAGGGCAGCGAGATCACTGTGCGCGTGGGTCTGGGCCGCGGCACCGCCACCGACACGGTCTGGACCTGCGACCTGAGCCACGAGTACGTCACCATCAACGCGGATTACCGTTCATGAGCCAAACGCTGGAACAACTGCTGGCCAAAGTCAGCCAGCTGGTGGACCGCATCGAATCGGTCTTGCCCCAACCTTTGACCGCACCCGATTGGTCGCAAGCGATTGCCTGGCGTTACCGCAAGCGCTCGTCCGGTCACGGCGTGCTGGAGCCGGTGCGCCACGTGGCGGCCATGACGCTCGGTGACCTCAAGGAAATCGACCAGCAAAAGGAAAAGCTGCAACGCAACACCGAGCAATTCGTCAACGGTCGCCCAGCCAACAACGTGCTGCTGACCGGGGCGCGTGGCACTGGCAAATCCTCGCTCATCAAAGCGTGTTTGAACTCGTATGCCTCGCAAGGCTTGCGCCTGATCGAGGTGGACAAGGCCGACCTGACCGACTTGCCCGACATCATCGAAGTGGTCGCTTCGCGACCTGAAAAATTCATGGTCTATTGCGATGACCTGAGCTTTGAAGACGGCGAGCCTGGCTACAAGGCACTCAAGTCCATCCTGGACGGCACGGTGGCAGCGTCCACCCCCAATGTGCTGATCTGCGCGACCAGCAACCGCCGCCACCTGCTGCCCGAGTACATGAGCGAGAACCTCACCTACAAACACACCGAAGACGGCGAAGTGCACCCCGGTGAAGGCGTGGAAGAAAAAATTTCCTTGTCCGAGCGCTTCGGTTTGTGGATCAGTTTCTACCCCTTCTCGCAAGACGAGTACCTGCACATCGCCGCGCAATGGCTGGGCAGCTTGGGTGCCACTTCTGCCCAAATCGAAGCAGCCCGTGCCGACGCTTTGTTGTGGGCCTTGGAACGCGGCTCACGCAGCGGCCGTGTGGCGTATCAGTTTGCCCGTGACTACATGGGCCGTCAGGCGGCCGCATGAGCGGTTTGTTGGTGGCCGACGGCGAGCGCCAGCGCGAAGGCGGTGCGGACCGCCCCGTGGTCGATGTCGCCGTGGGCGTGCTCATGCAAGCCGATGGCCAGTTCTTGTTGACCTCGCGCCCCGAAGGCAAGGTCTATGCGGGCTACTGGGAATTCCCCGGCGGCAAGCTCGAAGCCGGTGAAACGGTCGAAGCAGCCTTGCGCCGCGAACTGCAAGAAGAGTTGGGCATCGTGATCGGTGCCGTCCAGATCTGGAAAACCCAGATGGTGGACTATCCGCACGCCTTGGTGCGTCTGCACTTTTGCAAAGTGTGGGACTGGCAGGGCGACTTGCAAATGCGCGAAGCGCAATCCCACGCCTGGCAGCAATTGCCAGTGGACGTGGTGCCAGTGCTGCCGGGCACCATCCCTGTGCTGACTTGGCTGGCCGACGAGCGCCAGTTCAGCGGCGCCACGCACCGCTGAAACATCAGTCCTTGGTCGCGTGCCTTTGCACGCAGTCGATGTAGGCCGCGCCATCAGGCATGCGGCCTGCGCGTTGGCTTTCATAGACCATGCGTCCGAGGCATTCCATGGCCTGGTGGTGTGCGTCGTGCAGTGAGTTGAGTTTGTGCGTCAGCAACTCCACCGCTTGGCGAATGCCGCGCGGCTGGTCGATGCTGCATTGCTCGCTGATCGACAGGTGCATCGACAGATGCAAAAACGGGTTTTCCTTGTGGGGGTCCACTTTGAGCATGCTGGCCAGCGCCGCATCCACGTCCGCCAGTTCAGCGTGGTATTCCGGGTGCTCGTCGATCCATTGGCTCACCAGCATTTCCATCGGCTCCAGCGGCGCCGCTGTTTTGGCCTTGGCGTAAACGCCACAAAAAAATCGCCGCACATCGGCTTGTGAAGGTTGAATCAGCATGCGGTGGATTGTCCTTCATGTTGGCCCTGGTGGGCTGGTGACTTGGGGTCAGGGGCCGGGGTTCAGAGGCGCTTCGCTTTGCCACATCACCCCAGCCCCTGACCCCAAGTCACCAGCATGGGCAAGGGGCATATCCAGCCTGCGATCGAGCAAGGGGCCTGTATGGCGCTGTTCGGGCGATGTGGCAAAGCGAAGCGCCTCTGAGCCCGGGCAGCGCCGCACAGGCCCCTTGCGGATTCAAGCCCTAGAATGACTTCAGCACATGCATCAAACATGCAATAAAATGCATGCAACATCAATTCGGAGACCCAAAACATGAACCAAGCCTACATTTGCGACGCCATCCGTACCCCCTTCGGCCGTTACGGCGGCGCCCTCTCCAGCGTGCGCACCGACGACCTGGGCGCTGTGCCATTGCGCGCCCTGATGGCCCGCAATCCCAACGTGGACTGGGCTTCGGTGACCGACGTGCTGTACGGCAACGCCAATCAAGCCGGTGAAGACAACCGCAACGTGGCCCACATGAGCAGCTTGCTGGCCGGTCTGCCCATCGACGTGCCTGGCGCCACGATCAACCGCCTGTGCGGCTCGGGCCTGGACGCCGTGGGCACCGCAGCCCGTGCCATCAAGGCCGGTGAAGCTGGTTTGATGATTGCCGGCGGTGTGGAGAGCATGAGCCGCGCCCCCTTTGTGATGCCCAAGGCTGAGATCGCCTTCAGCCGCGCCAACGCCGTGTATGACACGACGATTGGCTGGCGCTTTGTGAACAAGCTGATGAAGGCGCAATACGGTGTGGACTCGATGCCCGAAACCGCCGAAAACGTCGCCACCGATTTCAAGATCGAGCGCGAAGCGCAAGACCTGATGGCCTACAACAGCCAGCTGCGCGCCGTGGCCGCCATCCAGGCCGGTCACCTGGCCCGCGAAATTGTGGGCGTGAGCATCCCGCAGAAGAAAGGTGACGCTGTTCTGGTGGACACCGACGAACACCCCCGCGCCACCAGCCTCGAAGCGCTGGCCAAGCTCAAAGGTGTGGTGCGCCCCGATGGCACGGTGACTGCAGGCAACGCCTCTGGCGTGAACGATGGCGCTTGCGCCTTGCTGCTGGCCGATGAAGCCAGCGCCGCCAAAAATGGGTTGACGCCCAAGGCGCGCGTGGTCGGCATGGCCACCGCCGGCGTGGCCCCGCGCATCATGGGCATTGGCCCTGCGCCTGCCACGCTCAAGGTGCTGGCCCAGACGGGCCTGACGCTGGACCAGATCGACGTGATCGAGTTGAACGAAGCCTTCGCCGCACAAGGCCTGGCCGTGTTGCGCATGCTGGGCTTGAAGGACGACGACGCCCGCGTGAACGCCTGGGGTGGCGCGATCGCGCTGGGCCACCCACTGGGTGCTTCGGGTGCGCGCTTGGCCACTACCGCCATCAACCGTCTGCACAGCACCGGCGGCCGTTACGCGCTGTGCACCATGTGCATCGGCGTGGGCCAAGGCATTGCGTTGATCCTTGAGCGCGTCTGAGTCATGGACCCCGGATCAAGTCCGGGGTGACGCCTCCGGCCACCAGCCCCTTCGGGGGCTTTTTTGTGCCTGCTCGAATTCTTCGGCACTGAGCTCGATCTCCATGCGCAAGAGCGCAGCGCCCATGGCCTTGCCCAAGTTGTCCAGCCTCAGGTTGCGAGCACCGCCGCCTTGCAGTGCGCCATGCAGCACCAGCTTGATGGCCAGGATATTGGGCAGCGCCCAGACATCGACTTGGCCTGGCAGCCAGGGCGCGAAATGCGCTTGCACTTTGGCCGCCGTCACTTCGCGTTCGAGGATGCGGTAACCCACTTCGTTCCAGGCGAACAGGCCAAAGTCCACCCAGTCGGCTTTGTCGCCGCTGCGGGCGTGGGCCAGTTGCACCAGCGGGATGCGCAGTGTCTTGTTCATGCGTGCGCCTCCAGCATTTGCACATGTGCATGCACACGTTCACGCGCCATCAAGGTCGGCCAGATGCCCAGCAGTTCGCTGGTGTTGTTCAGGCCCTGAAAGCCGCAGGTGTAGGCCGGGCCGCTCAAGGCCATCCACGGAAAGAGTCGGCCAAAGCCATCGGCGGCTGCTTTGCTCGGTGTGCGCAGAACCATGCGCACCCAGATCTCGTGGCGTTCGTTCAGCTCGGCTGCAGGGGGCAGCTGTGCCAAAGCCCCGTGCGCCGAATTCAGACCAGGGTATTCCACAAACAATTCGTCGAAAGGGATTTTTCGCTCGCGCAATTGTTCGCGCACGATGCGCTCGGCCGCTTGCACTTTGTCCCAAGCATCGGGCCATGAAAAGCCCCAGGTGATGTCCGCCTTGTAGCCGTCCTTGAAGCCCGCCACCACCTTGAGTTGTGGGGTGGGGGGTGTGCCCTGTGCGCCGGTCAATCGCACACGGTTGTGGCCTTCATCGTGCAGCTGGATCTGCCCCATGTCGAGCACCACATCGGGCGAGTAGTAAGCATGCGGGTTGTGCACCTCGTAGAGCAATTGCTGGCGCACGGTGTCAAAGTTCACCAGCCCGCCTGTGTCCGGCGCTTTGGTGATCACGGCCGTGCCATCGGTAAACACTTCGGCGATCGGGTAGCCGATGTGGGCCAGATCCGGAATGTTTTGCCAGTGCCCCTGGTCGCCAAAATTGCCGCCGCTGCCCTGGCCCGAGCATTCCAGCAAATGCCCCACGGTCAAGCCCTGCGCCAGTCGGTTGAAATCTTCTGGTGTTTGGGCATCCGAGAGTTTCCAGCCCAGGCCATGCACCAAGGGGCCCAGAAACAAGGCCGCATCGGCCACGCGTCCGGTGATCACGATCTCAGCGCCTTGCGCCAAAGCTTCCACGATGGGCTGTGCACCCAGGTAGGCATTGCCAAACACCAAGCGCTCGCGCACATCTGCCACATCGCGGCCACTCATCATGTGGTCAAAACGTGCTTGTGCATCCTGCAGCAAGTGCAGCACATCGTCGCCCGAGACCACGGCAATGCGCGGGTGCCAGCCTTTGCCGGCCAGCGCTGTTTGCACCGCTTGCGCGCAGCCCATGGGGTTGAGCCCGCCTGCGTTGCACACGAACTTCACGCCGCGTGATTGCATCAAGGGCCACAGCCGCATGAGCATGGGGATCACGTCCCGCGCATAGCCCAGCGTGGGGTCGCGTTGCCGGTCTTTTTGCAAGATGGCCAAGGTCAATTCGGCCAGGTGATCGCTGGCGATGTACTGCACTTGGCCTCGCTCGATGCTGGCCGCCACAGGCTCCCAGTTGTCGCCATAAAAACCGAGGCCCGAGCCGATGCGGATGGAGGATGTCATGGGGCCATCTTGATGCCGCACTGGCGACTGTGGATGGGGGACAACCCCTAGGGTCAGTCCCGTGAAAGACAGACACAATCGCACGACCGTTCGCAAATGCCGAGACAAGAACCACAGGCTCCATACCGGCATGGGCAGGACGACAGAAGTACAACAAGGAGACAAGCGTGCAAGTGCTGCAACTGCTCATCAGCGGTGTGGCTCAGGGCTGTATTTATGGACTCATCGCCCTGGGTTTCGTGCTGATCTACAAAGCCACCGAAACGGTGAGCTTTGCCCAAGGCGACCTGATGATGGTCGGCGCCTTCGCCGGGCTCGGGGCCATGACCTGGCTGGGCTTCCCATTCTGGGTGTCGGTGCCTGCCGCCATTGTGGCCATGGGGGTCTTTGGCGTTTTGCTCGAGCGCCTGGTCATTCGTCCCATCCTGGGTCAACCCGCTTTCTCCATCGTCATGCTCACCATCGGTGTGGGTTATGTGCTGCGCGGCCTGATCACCATGATCCCCGACGTGGGCACCGATACCCACACCATGCCGGTGCCCTACGCCGGGCAGGTCCTGCAAATGGGCAGCTTGGTGGTGGCGGCTGAGCAGCTGGTGGTGATCGCTTTCACCACTGTCCTGTGCCTGGGTTTGTTTGCCATGTTCAAGTACAGCAAACTGGGCATCGCCATGCAGGCGTCTTCACAAAACCAGCTGGCGGCTTATTACATGGGCATTCCGGTGCAAAGTCTCAACGGTCTGGTTTGGGGCTTGGCGGCCGGTGTGGCGGCGGTAGCGGGTTTGCTGTTGGCCCCCATCACCTTTGTGCACGCCAACATGGGCTTCATCGGCCTCAAAGCCTTCCCCGCTGCGGTGGTGGGCGGCTTTGGCAGCTTGCCCGGTGCCATTGTGGGTGGATTGGTCATTGGCATTGTTGAATCGCTGTCGGGCTTTTACCTGCCTGAAGGCGTCAAGGACATTGCCCCTTACATCGTGGTCTTGCTCATGCTGGTGCTCAAGCCCAATGGCTTGTTCGGCGAGAAGCTGCGCAAGAAAGTCTGAGGCCCGATCATGCGATTTATTTTCAAAACCCAATACAACCAGGACATTGCGCTGGCCAAGCACGGCGGCCATGTCTTTTGGTACAGCTTGCTGGCGCTGTTTTTGGTGGCCGCGCCCTGGGTGCTGGCCGAGTACTGGCTGGCGCAATTGACCTTTGTGCTGATCTACGCGGTGGTGGGCCTGGGCCTGATGCTGCTGGCGGGTTTCACCGGCTTGTTCTCCATGGGGCATGCGGCCTTTTTGGGGGTGGGGGCCTACACCGAAGCGGTGATGGTCAACGCCGGCGTGCCCTTTCCGCTGGCGCTGGTGTGTGCCGGACTGTTCTCGGCCATTGCCGGTGTGGTGGTCGGTTTGCCCGCGCTGCGCGTCAAGGGCATTTACCTCGGCATGGCCACACTGTCCTTTGGCTTCATCGTCGAAGAGGGCATTGCCCGTTGGGAGCACATGACCGGTGGCAACGCCGGCTTGAGCGTCAACCCGCCTGCCATGCTGGGCTGGACGCTGGACAGCACCGAGTCCTTTTATTTCCTGTGCCTGGTGGTGGCGGTGGGGGCCACGCTGGCCATCCTCAACTTGCTGCGTTCGTCCACAGGCCGGGCCTTTGTCGCCATCCGCGATTCAGAAATTTCGGCGCAAAGCATGGGCATCCACCTGGCCCGCTACAAGACCTTGTCGTTTGCCTTGTCGGCGGCGCTGGCAGGCATTGGGGGCGCTTTGTACGCGCACAAGATACAGTTCCTCTCGCCCGACCAGTTCAACATCATCCAGTCGATCGACTTGCTGCTGATGGTGGTCATCGGCGGCCTGGGCTCGGTGCATGGTGCGTTTTTGGGCGCGATCTTTTTGATCGTCATGCCGCAGCTGATTGCCATGGGCAAAGACTTTTTGCCAGCGGCCATTGGCGGTGCCACCGGCCTGCAAGGCACGGTCTACGGCATCGTGCTGATCGCTTTCGTCTTGTTTGAACCGCTGGGCTTGTACGGCCGCTGGCTCAAGGTGCGCACCTGGTTCCAGCTCTTCCCGTTCTACCGCCGTGGCATGTTCAAGCGCCAGAAATCCTTCCAGAAGTCGGACCGCCTCAAATGAACGACGACATCCTCCTTTCAGCTCAAAACCTGAGCGTGCGCTTTGGCGGCGTGCTGGCCGTCAACAACGTGAGCTTCGACGTCAAGCGCGGCGAAGTCTTCACCCTGATCGGCCCCAATGGCGCGGGCAAGACCACGGTGTTCAACCTCATCAGCCGCATCTACACGCCCACCACTGGCACGATCGACTACGCAGGACCGAATGGCACGCTGCGCCTGACCGATCAGCCCGCGCACAACATCGCAGGCTTGGGCATTGCCCGCACTTTCCAGAACATCGAGTTGTTCGAGCACGCCACGGTGCTGCAAAACCTGTTGATCGGTCGCCACACCCACCGCAAAACCGGTTTGTGGAGCGAGATGTTTTTCAGCAGCAAAACCCGTGCGGCCGAAATCGAAGCGCGTGAAAAGGTTGAAGAAGTCATCGACTTCCTGGACCTGCAACACCACCGCGATTCGATGGTGGCGGGCTTGCCTTACGGCGTGCGCAAAGTGGTGGAGCTGGCTCGTGCCCTGTGCACCGAGCCCAAGCTATTGTTGCTGGACGAGCCCTCCTCTGGCCTGAACGTCGAAGAAACCGAAGACATGGCCTTCTGGATTTCCGACATCCAGCACGAGCTGGGCATTTCGGTGCTCATGGTCGAGCACGACATGGGCCTGGTATCCAAAGTGTCTGATCGCGTACTGGCCATGAGCCAAGGTCAGGAATTGGCCACCGGCACGCCCGCTCAAGTGCAAAGCGATCCGGGTGTGATCGAGGCCTATCTGGGCACGGTGGACGATGTGTCCAGCCTGCGCCGCGACAACCACACAGCGGAGGCTGCATGAACACCGCCGTGAACGACGACAACATCGTCCTCAAACTCCTCAACGTCGAAAGCGCCTACGGCCCGATCAAGGCCATTCGGGGCGTGAGTCTGCAGGTCAAAAAAGGCGAGATCGCCACCGTGCTCGGCTCCAACGGGGCGGGCAAAACCACCATCTTGAAAACCATCAGCGGCATCATCGATCCGCGCAAGGGCTCGGTCGAATTCAAGGGCCAGAACATCACGGCCATGGACCCGGCGCTCATCGTGCAGCGCGGTCTGATGCATGTGCCCGAAGGCCGAGAGGTGTTCCCGCTGCTGTCGATCCGCGACAACTTGCTCATGGGCGCCTTCACCCGCAACGACCGCGATGGCGTGGCCCGTGACATGGAAGCGGTGTTCAACTACTTCCCCATCCTGCGCGAGCGTGCGGCGCAAGACGCCGGCTTGCTCTCGGGCGGTCAGCAACAGATGCTGGCGATCAGCCGGGCCTTGATGGCCAACCCCGATTTGATCTTGCTCGATGAACCCAGCCTGGGCCTGAGTCCCAAGCTGACCAAAGAGATCTTCGAGATCGTGGTGCGCATCAACCGCGAGCGCGGCACCACCATCTTGCTGGTCGAGCAAAACGCCAACATGGCCCTCAATGCCTCGGACTACGGTTACGTGCTGGAAAACGGCCGCATCGTGATGGAAGACAGCTGTGCCCGCCTGCGTGAAAAGGACGACATCAAGGAGTTCTACCTGGGCATGAAGGAAGAGGGCGTGCGTGCCGACCGCCGCTGGAAAAAGAAGAAAACCTGGAGATAAGAGATGAGCAACCTCTGGGACGCCTCGCGCATTCAGCCCAACCCCAACATCGTCATGCCCGGGGAGACCATCCCCGCGATTTTCTGGAACGCCGTGGCCGCACGCGGCCCGCAGGTGTGGCTTCGCCAAAAAGAGCTGGGCATCTGGCGCAGCTGGACCTGGGACCAAACCGCCCAGGCCGTGCGCGAGATCGGCCATGGCCTGATGTCGCTGGGCTTTGAGGCTCACCACACCGCCTCGATTTTGTCGAACACCAACATCGAATGGGTGCTGTGCGACCTGGCCGTGCTCAGTGCCGGTGGCGTGTCCAACGGCATTTACCCCACCGATGCCGCCGATCAGGTGCATTACTTGAGCGAAGACTCCGGCACGTCCGTGTTGTTTGTCGAAGACGATGAGCAGCTCGACAAAGCCTTGGCCGTGCGCGACAAGTTGCCGCTGTTGCAAAAGATTGTCGTGTTCGACATGGACGGCCTGCGCGAGTTCCATGATCCGCAGGTGATCAGCCTGGACGATTTGCGCGCCTTGGGGCGCACGCATCTGGCCGCACACCCCGACTTGCTGGCGCAGCGCACGCAGGCCTGCCAGCCCGAAGACCTGGCCATTTTGGTCTACACCTCGGGCACCACCGGCAAGCCCAAAGGGGCCATGCACAACCACCGGGGCCTGGTCTACAGCGTGCGCGGCTACAACACCCTGATCGCGCGTGACGAGACCGACGAGTGCATGTGCTTCTTGCCTCTGTGCCACATCGCCGAGCGCATGGGCGGCGAGTATTTTTCGCTCTACACCGGGGCCAAACTGAACTTTGTCGAGAACCCCGAAACCGTGCCCGAAAACGTGCGCGAGATCGCGCCCACCGTGTTCACCGGTGTGCCGCGTGTGTGGGAGAAGTTTTATTCCGGCGTGATGATCGCCCTCAAAGAGGCCGGGCGCTTTCAGCAAGCGGTGTATGCCTGGGCCATTGGCGTGGGCCAACAGGTGGCCGAGTTGGTGCTGGCGCGCAAGCCCGTGCCGATGCATTTGAAACTGCGCTTTCATGTGGCCCGCTGGTTGGCGCTCAATAATGTGCGCAAACTGATCGGCATCCACAAAGCCCGTTTCCTGGTCACCGGTGCGGCGCCCATCTCGCCCGATCTGGTGCGCTGGTATTTGGCGCTGGGTCTGCCCATGCTGGAAGTCTGGGGCATGACCGAGACCTGTGGCGCGGCCACGGGTGTGCCGGCCGACCAGATCAAACCCGGCTCGATTGGCCCGGCCGCCATGTTCAACGAAGTGCGCCTGGACCCGGTGACCAGCGAGATTTTGGTGCGCGGCACCAACGTGTTCATGGGCTACCTGAACCTGCCCGAAAAAACCGCCGAGACCATCGACGCAGACGGCTGGCTGCACACCGGTGATGTGGGTGTGGTCGATGAGGAAGGGTTTTTCCGCATCACCGATCGGATGAAAGACATCATCATCACGGCAGGGGGCAAGAACATCACCCCGAGCGAGCTGGAAAA
>JBEEJQ010000075.1:0-12573 GCA_041169105.1 Pseudomonadota bacterium
CACTTTGTATTTGCCGGCAAATTCGACCGAGCGGATTTGCAAAACCTTGGAGCCCAGCGAGGCCATCTCGAGCATCTCTTCAAAGCTGACGGTCTGCAGGCGGCGCGCTTCAGGCACGACGCGGGGGTCGGTGGTGTAGACGCCATCCACATCGGTGTAGATCAAGCATTCGTCGGCTTTCAAAGCCGCCGCCACGGCCACGGCCGAGGTGTCAGAACCGCCACGGCCCAGCGTGGTGATGTTGCCTTGTTCGTCCACACCCTGGAAACCGGTGATGATCACGACCTTGCCAGCGTTCAAGTCACCGCGTACACGCACATCGTCAATCGATTCGATGCGGGCTTTGGTGAAGGCACTGTTGGTCTTGATGGGCACTTGCCAGCCGGCATAGCTGACGGAAGGTTGGCCTTCGGATTGCAAGGCAATGGCCAACAAAGCCGACGAAGCCTGCTCGCCGGTGGAGGCCAGCATGTCGAGTTCGCGGTTGTAGGCATCGCCGGGTTTAGCGGGGGCCAGTTCTTTGGCCAGGCCCAGCAGGCGGTTGGTTTCACCGCTCATGGCGCTGGGGACCACCACGATTTGGTGGCCAGCGCGCGCCCATTTGGCCACGCGCTTGGCGACATTGCGAATGCGCTCGGTCGAGCCCATCGAGGTGCCACCGTATTTGTGAACGATCAAAGCCATGTTTAATTCTGAGGAGAGGAAATTTGCGCCGAAACGACTTTCGGCAAAACCTTGGATTGTAGCAATCGGCCTGACACCTTCTTGACCTCTTGGGCTCAAGCTTGCCTCAGAAGTCTTGCCAGCCCAGGGCATCGCCCTGGCGCAACACATGGCCCCGACCGACTTTGAGATGCAATCGGTGTCCCCGGGTGGTGCAAGCAGCCACTTGGTTGAGCAACTCATTCAACTGTGCTGCAGAAGGCGTGGTGCTGTGGTGCAAGCGCAGCCAATGTCGCAAAACCAAGGCCTGCCGGGCGCGGCTAAGCCCTTGTACTGCACGAATCTGTGGCGGAACGCCAACCTGCGCCAAGTCCTGCTCAGCAACCTCTTGCAAGACCTCTTGCGCCTGCGCCGCATGAGCCGCGCTGCGGGCAAAGGTCTCCCTGAACGCAGGCAAAGCTTCTTGCAATACCGGCAAGACCCGCGCACGGATGCGGTTGCGGGTGAACTGCTCGTCGGTGTTGGTCGGGTCTTCGACCCAAGGCTGATCTTTTTGGCGCAGGTACGCTCGCAACGCTGAGCCAGGCACGCAGAGCAATGGCCGATGCCAGTTGAGCCCCAAGCGCTGCCATTGCGCTGGCATGCTGGCCAAGCCCGGCAAACCTGCCCCACGCGACAAGGCGATCAGCAAGGTTTCCACCTGGTCGTCGGCATGCTGGGCCAAGACCACATCGTGGACCTCGGGCCATTCGGCTTGCACCACTTCGGCCAGTGCGGCATAGCGTGCCCGGCGGGCGGCATCTTCAGGGCTTTGGCCGGGCGCATGGCCCGCTTGGACACGGTGCACCCGCAGAGGGACATTCAGGCGTGCACACAACGCTTGGCAGTGCGCTTCAAAGCCATCGGCCGCATCTTGCAGACCGTGGTGAATGTGCACCGCCCTCACCTGCCCAGGCCAGCGCTCGGCACAGGCCAAGAGCAAGGCGGTGGAGTCGGCACCACCGCTGAAGGCCACTGCAAAAGGAAGGCCCGGGCTGAAATCAGCCAGGGCCTGTTCGAGGGTTGGAGCCATCTGTGCGAAAGCCTGTGGGCTCGCTTGCCGAATTTACTTGCCGGCTTTGGTGTCGGTGAAACGACCGTAGCTGTTCAAACGCTCATAACGGCGCTCCAGCAGCTCCTTGGGTTTGAGGTCGGCGACTTGACGCCAGGCATCGCCCAAAGCGCGTTTGAGCAAGGCGATCATTTGCTCGTGGTCGCGGTGCGCACCGCCCACAGGCTCGCTGACGATCTTGTCGACCAGGTTCAACGCTTTGAGGCGGTGGGCCGTGATCCCCAGGGCTTCGGCAGCCACTTCGGCTTTTTCGCCGGTCTTCCACAAGATCGAGGCGCAGCCTTCGGGACTGATCACCGAGTACACGGAGTACTGGAGCATCAACACCTGATCGGCCACCGAAATGGCCAAAGCGCCGCCTGAGCCGCCTTCGCCAATGATGGTGGTGATGATCGGCACTTCGATCTGGGCCATTTCAAAAATATTGCGGCCAATGGCCTCGGACTGGCCACGCTCTTCGGCATCGATGCCCGGGTAAGCGCCGGGCGTATCCACAAAGGTGAACACGGGCAGTTTGAATTTTTCGGCCGTCTTCATGAGACGCAATGCCTTGCGGTAACCCTCGGGCTTGCTCATGCCAAAGTTGCGCATGGTGCGCTCTTTGGTGTCGCGGCCTTTTTGATGGCCCAGCACCATGCAGGCCTGACCATTGAAGCGGGCCAAACCGCCGACGATGGACAGATCATCTGCAAAGTGACGGTCCCCGTGCATCTCCACAAAGTCGGTGAAGATGCCGTTGATGTAGTCCAGCGTGTAAGGACGCTCGGGGTGGCGCGAGATTTTGGTGACTTGCCAAGGGGTCAAGTCACTGTAAATGTCTTTGGTCAGTTGCTGGCTTTTCTTGCTCAGCTGATCAATTTCCAGGGTGATGTCCACCGCGGATTCGCTTTGCACATAGCGCAGCTCTTCGATCTTGGCTTCGAGTTCGGCAACGGGTTGCTCAAAGTCGAGAAATGTTCTTTTGGCCAAGTTTTACTCCTCAGTTCATCCATGGGAGGACAGCGGTCCTGTCCTCAATACGCCACTGGAGTCGGGTCCAGCGAGCGCCAAATATACCAAGTTGCCACGGTGCAATACGGGCTCCAGGCTTGAGCGACCTCACGGGCATCGCTGCGGCTGACCGGTTCGCCCGAAAAATAGTTGCGGCTGATGCCATTGATCAGGCCCACATCATCGAGCGGCAACACATTCGGCCGCAGCAGGTGAAAAATCAAAAACATCTCAGCCGTCCAGCGGCCAATGCCCCGAATGGCCACCAATTCTTCGATGATGGCCTCATCGTCCATGGCCTGCCAGTCCTTGACGTGCACGGCTCCGCTGCTGAAATGCAGCGCCAGGTCCACCAGATACTCGACTTTACGCACCGACAAGCCCGCGGAACGCATGTCGTCCACCTTGAGCTTGAGCACAGCGGCAGGCGTGAGCTTTTTGCTCAGCAGCGAGAACTTGTCCCACACAGTTTGAGCCGCCTTGACCGAGATCTGCTGGCCCACGATGGAGCGGGCCAGGGTCACAAAGGCATCGCCCCGCGTCTCCAAAATGGCGTCGCCAAACTGGGGAATCAGCTTTTTCATGACCCGGTCTTTATTGGCCAGGTGCGCACAGGCCTGCGCCCAATACGCGGGGGTGACGGGGACCACTTCTTTGGACGCAGCACTCACTGAGCAGCCTCCCAAGTGGTGCCGCTGGCTGAATCCTTGAGCACAATACCCTGCGCCAGCAATTCGTTGCGGATGCGGTCGGCCTCGGCGAAGTTTTTGGCCTTTTTGGCGTCGGCACGGGCCTGAATCTGCGCCTGAATGGCCGACTCGTCCAGGCCTGCGCCAGACTGCAGATAAGCAGTCGGCTCGGTTTGCAGCAGGCCCAGCAAACCACCCAGGGCCTTGAGCAAACCTGCGCGTTCAGCGGACTGGCTGCGATTGACTTCGCTGGCCAATTCGAACAACACCGCCACAGCATCGGGCGTGCCAAAGTCTTCGTCCATGGCCGCTTTGAAGCGGGCGGCCATCGGGTCTGCCCAATCAATCTGCACATCGGCAGGGGGTACGGCCTGCAAAGCGGTGTACAAGCGCTTCAAAGCCCCCTTGGCATCATTCAAATGCACATCGCTGTAGTTCAGCGGGCTGCGGTAGTGGCTGCGCACCACAAAGAAACGCACCGTCTCCGCGTCAAACGCTTTGAGCACATCGCGGATGGTGAAAAAATTGCCCAGGCTCTTGGACATTTTTTCGTTGTCCACGTTGATGAAGCCGTTGTGCATCCAGGTGCGGGCAAAAGGCTGGCCGTTGGCACCTTCGCTTTGGGCGATTTCGTTTTCGTGGTGCGGGAACTGCAAGTCGGCACCGCCACCATGGATGTCAAAGGTCTGGCCCAGCAATTGACAAGCCATGGCCGAGCACTCGATATGCCAGCCGGGGCGGCCGGACCCAAACGCGCTGTCCCATTTGCAGTCAGCGGGCTCGCTGGGTTTGGCGCTCTTCCAGAGCACAAAGTCCAACGGATCGTGCTTGCCGCCTTCTTCGGTGCTCACTGCCACACGCTCGCCAGCATTCAACTCGTCCAGGGACTTGCCCGACAGCTTGCCGTAGCCGGGAAACTTGCGCACGGCGTAGTTCACATCGCCATTGCCTGCGCGATAAGCCAAGCCTTTTTGCTCCAGCGTGCCGATCATCGACAACATTTGCGGCACAAAATCGGTGGCGCGGGGTTCATGTTGAGGGCGCTCAATGCCCAAGGCATCGGCATCCTGGTGCAGCGCATCGATCATTCGGTCGGTCAGGTTGCGGATGGTCTCGCCGTTTTCCAGGGCACGCTTGATGATCTTGTCGTCGATGTCGGTGATGTTGCGGACATACGTGACCTTCAAGCCACTGGCCTTGAGCCAGCGCTGCACCACGTCAAAAGCAATCATCGAGCGGGCATGGCCCAGGTGGCACAAGTCATACACCGTCATGCCACACACGTACATGCGCACATGGCCTGGCTCGGTGGGCGTGAACTCGGACACCGCCCGGGTGAGTGTGTTGAAAATGCGCAGACTCATGTCAAATCAGAGAACATTCGGAAAACAAAAAAACCGCCACGCAACGCCTGCGGCGTGCAACCCATTTGATACAGGAAAATCGGGACTCCAGGCGGCTGTCGTACACGTGGACAGCGGGTCCAGCTGACGAGGCCGAAAAAAGCAGGGCCTCCGCTACAATGCCCCTCAGTATAGCCCCGACAAGTCGCTTCTTGCCGACCTGAAGCCCCCCCACCCCCGATACCCATTGCTGCATGCGCCATCTGATTTCGTTCGCTTTGTCTTGCGCCCTGATGGCGTGGAGCGCCGGTGCGCTAGCTGACCTCTACAGCGATGTCAACCGCATGATCAACAGCGGGCAATGGGACAAAGCGCAAAAAGAAGTAGACCAACGCCTCAAAGTGGCCCCGACCGATCCACAAATGCGTTTGCTGCTCAGCCGCATCCAGGACGCACAAGGTCAGACCCAGGCCGCCATGGACACCTTGCAGGCTTTGACCCAATCTTTTCCGGAGCTGGCCGAGCCACACAACAACCTGGCGGTTTTGCTGGCGCGTGAAAACCGCCACGCCGACGCCTTGGCATCGTTGCAGGCGGCCGTGCAGGCCCGCCCGGACTATGCCGTCGCCCTGGAAAACATGGGCGACGTTTACGCCGCATTGGCCAGCCAGGCTTATGCCAAAGCCCTGCAGATCACCCCTCAACAACGCCGCATTCAGGCCAAGCAGCTGGGCATCGACCAAATGCTCAAGGCCGCCCCCTGATGCGCCATTCATCAATGACCCTCTCACGCTTTTTTGCCGCTTGCGCACTGATCGCCTCCGCGCTGGTCTTGCCCGTCTCCACCCACGCGCAGGCCAATGGCATCAGCAAAGTGCGCATCAGCACCTCGGTGGGTGACATCGAAGCCGAGTTGTATGCGGACAAAGCCCCCCGCACTGTGGCCAACTTTTTGCAGTACGTCAAAGACAAGCACTACGACGGCACCATTTTTCACCGCGTGATTGCCAGCTTCATGGTGCAAGGCGGCGGCTACGATGCCAAGTACCAGCAAAAGCCCACCCGTGCGCCCATTGAGCACGAGGGCCGCAAGGCCTTGGCGGCTGGCCTGCGCAACAGCACCGGCACACTGGCCATGGCCCGCACGGGCGACCCGCACTCGGCGTCTTCGCAGTTCTTCATCAACGTGGTGGACAACGCATTTTTGGACCCCACACCGATCCCCGATGGCGACCCGGTCGCCAAGTTTGAATACCAGGGCCGCGTTTACGAAAACGTCGCCCGCTCACAATTGGTCAACGCCGCGCAGCTGTTTGGCTACACCGTTTTTGGCAAAGTCACGTCCGGCATGGACGTGGTCCAAAAAATCCGCAACACGCCCACCGGCGCAGGCGGTCCCTTCCCGAGCGATGTTCCGAAAACACCGATCGTCATCCAATCCATCACTTTGTTGAAATAAGACCATGAGCAATCCTCAAGTTGAACTGCACATCGCCGGCTATGGCGTGATCACCCTCGAACTGGACGCCGAAAAAGCCCCCAAATCGACCGCCAACTTTCTGGCCTATGTGAACAAAGGCCACTACAACAACACGATTTTTCACCGCGTGATCCCGGGCTTCATGGTCCAAGGCGGCGGTTTTGAGCCCGGCATGGAGCAAAAGCCCACCGACGCGGCCATCGAAAACGAAGCCAACAACGGTCTGAAAAACGACAACTACACCGTGGCCATGGCCCGCACACAAGCGCCCCACTCCGCCACGGCTCAGTTCTTCATCAACGTGGCCGACAACGGCTTTTTGAACCACACCGCCCCTTCGCTGCAAGGCTGGGGTTACGCTGTGTTCGGCAAAGTGGTCAAGGGCACCGAAGTGGTCGACCAGATCAAAGGCGTGAAAACGGGTCGTAAAGGCTTCCATGACGATGTGCCCAAAGAAGACGTCATCATTGAAAAGGCTGTTGCCCTGTAAGGCCTGCCCGCCATGAACGCGCTGCCCCCCACGCCGGCCATCGGCCTGCTGCAAGCACCCGCGTCATGGCAAACGGTGGACCTGATCTCGGACCTGCACCTGCAAGCGTCCGAGACCGCCACCTTTGAGGCTTGGCGCCAATTCATGGCCACCACGCCCGCCCAAGCCGTTTTGATGCTGGGCGATCTGTTTGAAGTCTGGGTCGGCGACGACGCCGTGGCCCAAGACCCTTTTTTGCAGCAGTGCGCCGAGGTCTTGCGTCAGACCGCGCAAGGCACCCATTTGGCCTTCATGCCCGGCAACCGCGACTTTCTGGTCGGTTCGGCCTTTTTGTCCGATTGTGGGGTTCAAGCATTGACCGATCCGACGGTTTTGGCTTGGGGTGATCAACGCATCTTGCTCAGCCACGGCGATGCCTTGTGCTTGGGCGACACGGCTTACCAAGGCTTTCGCCAGCAGGTGCGCTCTGCGGCTTGGCAAGCTGAGTTTTTGGCCAAGCCATTGAGCGAACGCCTGGCTTTGGCCCGCGCCATGCGCACGCAAAGCGAATCGCAAAAACAAAATGGCGTGGACTACGCTGATGCCGATCCCGCGCTCAGCCTGCAATGGTTGGCGGCGGCCCAGTCCCAACGACTGATCCACGGCCACACCCACCGCCCCGCCGACCACCGACTCGATGCACTCCCCACAAGGGCGGTACGACAGGTGCTGAGCGACTGGTCGCTGGATCACGTCCCTTTTCGCGCACAGGTGTTTCGCCTGCATGCCGATGGCCAGTGTGAGCGCATCGCACTGAGCTGACACAAGCCCTGCCCTGCCCGCTACAAATACAAAGGCCGCTCCATGGAGCGGCCTTTGAGCTGAACACGTGCAGACCGAAACTCAGCGACGCAGCAGGTTCTTCAGCACGTTTTGCAAACGACGTGCGGTGTTGGCCTCGTGCGGGCCGGACAAGACTTGGGCCACATCCTGACCCCAGGTTTCAGCAGGGCCAGGCTGGTTGCGCTGGGTCAGCAATTGCAACTGCAAAGCACGACGCTCACTCAGGTGCTCGGCCGGTGTAGGCACTTCGGCGGCCATTTCCAGACGCAGCAAAGCGGTGGCAGCAGGCGCCTTGGGCTCTGCGCTGACCGCTTGCGTCCAGGCCTGACGGGTCGAGGCGTTGATCGCCTTGCCCAGCTCTTGCGCGCTGGGCAGTGCGTCGGCCTGGCGGTCTTGCCAAGCGCCCATCAAACGGGTCAAGGTCTCGCCATGGGCTTGGGCCGCCAATTTGCGCAGCGACATCTCGGCACGCTCCATGGCTTCGCGTTGGGCGCGGAAAGCGGTATCGCCCAAACGGGGCGCACGCTCGCCACGGTCTGCGAAATCACCACGCGGGAAACGGTCGCCGCGATCACCTGTGCGGGGACCACGATCGCCTGCGCGGTCGCCGGGTCGGGCGTTGCGGTCACCCGGGCGGCCATCGCGTCGGCCATCACGGCCTGCAGGTGCTTCGGTTTTCTTCTGACCTGGGCGGTCATCGCCACGCACGGCCACCACGGGTTTGGCGGGCTTGGGCACGACCACAGGTGCGGGGGCGGCTGGCTCTTCAGCGGCATCGGCCACGGCATCTGCAGCATCAGCGGCTGGCGCATCGCTGGCAGCTTCGGTCGCTTCAGCGCTGGCCTCGGCAGTCACCGCTTGCGTTGTTTCGCTTGGGGCTTGGGGCGCAGGTGCGGCCTCTTGGGCTTTGGCGTTGTCAGCCGCTTCCTGGGCCTGGCCACGCAATGCGGCGTCCAACGCGGCCATGGCGGCGCGGATCTTGGCCGCGTCGCCGCTGGCGTTGGCGGCGTCCAAGGCCTTGGACGCCTCGATCACGGCGCGGTCGCGGGCGCTCAGTGCGCTGGTCGCTTGTTGGCGCTCGGCACCTTTGCGCTGGAAAGCTTCGTCCAAAGGCGCACGGAAGATTTCCCACAGCTTTTGTTCGGTCTTGCGGTCCAAAGGCACGGCCTGGGCTTCGGTTTGCCAGCGTTGCTGCAAGGCTTTGACCGCGTCCACGCGCAGCGGCGCTGCGCTCATGTCCTTGGCCTCGGCAATCAGGGCCTGACGGCGCTCAATGCTGGCTTTTTGGGCAGCATCCACACGGGCGGCAGCGGCCTTGATGATGGCCTTCCATTGGGACTGCATCTCGGCGAAAGACTTTTCGCTCAAGTGCCCCGCATTGCGCCAACGCTCGCCAAACTGGTGCAGGGCACGCAACTGGCCACGCCAATCGCTGCTCTCGGCGTTGGCTGCGGTCCAGGCTTTGACTTCTTCCATCAAAGCCACACGCTGGGCGCGGTGCGCAGCAGATTCTTGTTTGATCTGGTCCAGCCAGGTCTGCACGGTTTTGTAGGCTTCGTTGCACGCGGCATCAAATCGCTTCCACAAAGCATGGTTGGGCAAGCCGCCTTGGTCGGTCTGCTTCCAGCTTTCACGCAGTTGGCGCAGGTTTTCCTGCATCTTGCGGCCGCCCATGGCAGGGGCCTTGTCTTCGCCCAGCAAGGCTTCGGCCTTGGTGACCAGCTCCAAACGGATCTGGTCGGCGCGCCAGCGTTGCCAGCCTTCAAGCTCTCCGGCGGCGGTCAAAGCGGCGTGCACGCGGGCATCGAGTGCGGTGTCCAGATTTTTGCCATGGATTTTGAGCACGGCGCGCAAGGCCACCGCAGCACCCGCGCTGGCTTTGCCATGGCCTTCGGTGACTTCTTTTTCGACCGCTTCGAGCACCTCGGTCACAGCGGCAGTGGCCTGCTCGCGCAAGGCTTGGCGCTGGGCCGGGTCCATCTTGGGTTTGGCGGCCTTGGGGGCCTCAGCCGGTGCGGCGGCATCGGCAACAGCCTCGCCACGCAGGCGGCGAATTTCATCGGCCCACACGGGGACCGAGGGCAAAGCCGCAGACGCGTCAGCCTGCGCCAGCGCGGCCAGGTCCAAAGCAGCCGAAAAACCGTCCCACACCGCTTGCAGTTGATTGCGTGCGGTTTCCAACTGCGTTGGGAATTTCAAGTCCACGCTGGGCCACACCGCGTTGTGCGTGAGCGCATCGGCCTGGGCTTGCCACTGGGCCACATCGGCCAGCAATGCACTTTGGCCCGATTGCGCTTCAGCCAGGGGCTTGGTGGACAACACCTCGATGCGTTGCGCCAGCAACACGGCGGCTTCGCGCTGCACCATCACCTGGTGCTGCAAATCTTCCACGCCTTTGACAACTTCGGCCAAGCGAACCTTCAGGCTGGCCAAGGGCTCGCGGGACAGCGGAGCACCCGCTTTGGCCGCATCACGCTGCCAGGCCAGGGCATCGGCAATGTTCAAGCGCGGGGCCTGCAGCATCTGCTCGGCTTTGTGCGCCCACTCACTGGCCAAGGCGTCTTGCCCTTGGGCGCGTTTGATTTCGTCGAGTTTTTCCTTGAGGATCTTGGCCACGCCTTTGTCGCGTGAGGACAGCTCGCGGTACACCTCGTGCATGTGTTCTTCGGAGGGCTCGGTCAACAACCACTCACGCAGACGGGCACCGCGCTCGCCAGAAGTGGCTGCACTGAATGCACCGGCGGTCAATTGATCAAGGGCTGCGAGGTCAAGGGGCTTAGAAGAAGTCACGATAAAACGCTTTAAAACACGATCCATGCCAATACGGCATCCAGATCAAACTCTGAGTTGAGGTTGACCGTCAACCTGCTATTTTCGCCGGTAATTGACCTGCACCCGACGGCGCGCCTGAATCAGCATCAATCTCTGTCGATTGCCCCACAAAATCAACCTCTTTATTACCGATAAAGATTTATTTCCAGATTCATATTCTTGACGGGTTATGAAATATTCCTAGAATCCGCACGATTCTCACGAATATCGCGCCTTGAAATCGCCCAATACCCCTTGCACAGGTATTGCCCCAGCCAAGTACTTGGCACACTACCAGCACATCCCCCTTCTTCATAAAGGCCCTCGCCGCCCCTGCTCGGCATCAGCGGAACTGTCATGACAGCGAACACACAACTTTCCCGCTTTGGACTGGCTCTCAAAACCATGGCAGGGGACGTGCGCGATGGTTTCGTCGAAATCAGCCGCCACAGTTTGGCAATGGTCGGACTGGTGGTGGTGGCTATAGCGCTGACCTTTGCCGTACGCCCCGGATTGCAAATGGCGGTCAATGACCTGCTGCTGGGCTGGCTGGAAATGCGCCAGGCCGAGACACTCGACACACCAACCAACGATGCGGCCTACCGTTCAACGGCCACCTCGGTCAAGGGCTTGAGCAAAAGTCAGGCGGCGGTGACTTATTGGCTCAGCCGACGCTACCGCGTCTCGCCAGAGCCTGTTGCAGCCTTGGTCACCGAAGCCTGGACCGTTGGCGAACGCAGCCAGATCCCGCCGACTTTGCTACTGGCCGTCATGGCGGTCGAGTCAAAGTTCAACCCTTTCACCGCAGGCACGCAGGGTGCCATGGGGCTGATGCAAATCGATCCAGAGGCGCGAGCCATGGAGCTGGCCCCCTTTGGTGGTCGCCTGGCAGCGTTTGACCCGGTGACCAATTTACGCGTCGGAGCACGCCATCTGCAAGACCTGATACTGCAGAGCGACACCATCGAAGAAGCCCTGCGTCAATATGCCGCAGCATCAGGACAAACAGAAGATGGCCCCTATGTGGAAAAGGTCCTGAACGAACAAAAGCTTCTCGATAAGTTGCTTTAAACGGGCACATGACGCCAGCGCCAGACAGCGGCACCGGATTTCCAGGCAACAACGCCTCGGCTACACTTGAGGGGTGCGCAACTGGCGATAGGAGTGCTGGTCTCAGCTTGAGACAGCCCACTCTGACGTGGACCGCGGTGGCCCTGAAATCAGGCCCCACCCCAAACCACTGGGAAGCGCACAACCCGGAACCGGCCCGCAAGGCCCCGACCAGGGTTTTCAGCCGTTCGCCTGGGCAGCCCTTGTCAACACCCCCCTTGTTGAGCCAAGGTTCCATCTCTTTTGAAGGACTGCCATGTACGACCGCAACATTCTGATTGAACAAGCCGACCCTGAAATTTTTGCCGCCATCCAGGCCGAAAACGCGCGTCAGGAACACCACATCGAGCTGATCGCCAGCGAAAACTATGCTTCGCCCGCCGTCATGGCCGCGCAAGGCTCGCAGCTGACCAACAAATACGCCGAAGGCTATCCAGGCAAGCGCTACTACGGTGGCTGCGAATTCGTCGACGTGGCCGAACAGCTGGCCATTGACCGCATCAAGCAGATCTTTGGTGCCGACTGCGCCAACGTGCAGCCGCACTGCGGCGCATCGGCCAACGAGGCCGTGTTCCTGGCTTTCCTCAAGCCCGGCGACACCATCATGGGCATGAGCCTGGCCGAAGGCGGACACCTTACCCACGGCATGCCGCTGAACATGTCTGGCAAGTGGTTCAACGTCGTGAGCTACGGCCTCGACAAGAACGAAGCCATCGACTACGACGCGATGGAAGCCAAGGCCCGCGAGCACAAGCCCAAGCTGATCGTCGCAGGCGCTTCGGCCTATTCCCTGCACATCGACTGGGCCCGCTTTGCCAAAGTGGCCAAAGAAGTCGGCGCGATCTTCATGGTCGACATGGCCCACTACGCCGGTCTGATCGCCGCAGGCGTCTACCCGAACCCGCTGCCGCATGCCGACGTCGTCACGTCCACCACGCACAAGAGCCTGCGCGGCCCGCGCGGCGGCATCATCCTGACGAACAAGGAAGACATCGCCAAGAAGATCAACTCGGCCATCTTCCCCGGCATCCAGGGCGGCCCGCTGATGCACGTCATCGCCGGCA
>JBEEJQ010000076.1:0-12560 GCA_041169105.1 Pseudomonadota bacterium
GCTGCCGGTGCTGGGCGCATTGCTCTGGGCCCTGCACCAACTGGCCCCCACACGCCCTGCACTGACCGGTGCTGTGGCCGGGGTGATGGCGGGCAGCTTGGCGGCCAGCATTTACTCTTTTCATTGCACCGAAACCAGCTTTGCTTTTTTCAGCCTCTGGTACGTCGCAGGCATCGTCGCTGTCGGCCTGCTGGGCGCTGTCTTGGGGCCACGCTTTTTGCGCTGGTGATGCGCGGGGCCGCACTCAGACCGTGGCGGCCAAAGGCAAATTGAGCAAGAGGTTTTGCGGTTTGAGCTTGAGCAAGCCCTGCTCGTTCATGGCCAGGCCCAAATAAACCGGCCTGCCCTGCACGTCGGCCCGCATGTCTTGCGGGTGGTCAAAACGCAGCGTGAACAGGCTGATGAGTTGCTGCTGGCGTTGGGCGTTCAGCTCGTGACCTTGGTACAAATCATTGAGCAAAGCGGTGGCCGTGGCGTCCAGGCCCACATGCCAGCGCCAGGCCGGGTCATCGACTTTTTGCACCGGCTCGATCTGCACCGACACGCCCAAAAAGTGTTGTACCCAGCGGGTCAGCACGGTGGCCAGGGCTTTGAGGCCTGAGCGGGCATTGACCATTTTCAAAATCAAGCCGTGCGGCAATTCGTTTTGAATCTCGTGCGTCATGTCGAGCAAGAAGGCGTAGCGCCCCAGGCCTTCACGCTGCGTCAGGTAACGGTCCTCGTTGTCCTGGTGCAGCACCTTCACATCGACGGCCTTGAGCGGTGCGCCGCCTTCCATCAGCAAGCGGCCCATCTCGCCCAGCCCGCCCGTGGCTTGCAATTGGTCGAGTGTGTCGCTGTCGCCTGAGAGCACGCGGCCATCGCGCACGGTGATGCGTTGGCGTCTGAACAACAGTTCTGCCGCACGCCAAACCCAAGCGTCATCCACACCGGTCAGCATTTGGCACACGATGGCCTGCACCACCAGGTCGATGAAGAGCGGCGGCAGCTGGATGTTGCCGCTTTGGATCCAGCCCATGTAGGCCGACTCCAGCGAGCCCGCGTTTTGCACATCGTCGCGAAAGCGCAGGAACAGTTCGTAGTTCTCGCGGGCGTCCTCGTCCTTGAAGGCTTGCAGCGTGGCGGGTGCAACTTGCATCAGGGGCGTGTCGAGCAAGGCTTTGTGCAGACGCTCTTCTTCGCGGCACGATTCGGGCACCAGCGCCATTTCGGGGCGCTGCAGCCACAGCCGCCAGTAGTCTGGACTGGGCACCAGCCAACCCCGCTCGTTGGGGCTCAGGTGTTGGTGGCCGCAAGCCGTCCAGATGTGTGGCATGGTGTTTACAGGTTGGGGGCCAACAGGCGCTGCAGGTCTTTGACTTCCACGCCGCTGCGCTGCGCGAGGTCTTGCACCTGGTCGTCACCGACTTTGCCGACGTTGAAATACTGCGCCTCGGGGTGGGCGATGTAAAAACCGCTCACGCTGGCCGCAGGCGTCATGGCCAGGCTCTCGGTCAGGCCCATGCCGATGTCTTCGCATTGCAGCAAGTCGAACATCGCTTGCTTTGCGCTGTGGTCTGGGCAGGCGGGGTAGCCGGGTGCGGGGCGGATGCCTTGGTATTTTTCGGCGATCAGCTCTTCGTTGCTCAGCGCCTCGGTTGACGCGTAACCCCACAGGTCGGTGCGCACCTTCTTGTGCAAACACTCGGCCAGCGCTTCGGCCAAGCGGTCAGCCAGTGACTTGAGCATGATGGCGCTGTAGTCGTCGTGCGCGGCTTCAAAAGCGGCGGCGCGCTTGTCAGCGCCAATGCCTGCGGTGACGGCGAACAGGCCCACATGGTCTGGCGCTGTGCCTTGTGGGGCGACAAAGTCGGCCAAGCAACGGCTGGGGCGCATGACCCCATCGATCATGTGTTTTTCGGTCTGCTGACGCAGGCCGCGCCAGGTCATGGCGACTTGCTGGCGAGACTCGTCGGCATACAAGGCGATGTCGTCGTCATTCACGCTGTTGGCGGGGTACAAGCCCAACACCGCGTTGGCGGTGACCCAGCGGCCGTCGATGATTTTTTGCAGCATGGCTTGGCCGTCGGCATAGACCTTGCGCGCTTGCTCGCCGACCACTTCGTCGTCGAGGATGGCGGGGAAAGGCCCCGCCAAATCCCAGGTCTGGAAGAACGGACCCCAGTCGATGTATTGCGCGATCTCGGCCAAGTCGTAGTTCTTGAACACGCGGCGGCCAATGAACTTGGGCGCGGCGGGCACGCCCTTTGACCAGTCGATCGGCGTCTTGTTGGCGCGGGCCTGCGCCAGCGTCCACATGGGGGTTTGTTTCTTGTTGGCGTGTTGCTCGCGCACCTTGGCGTAGTCGGCGTTCAGCTCGGCGATGTAGTTGGCGGCTTGCTCGGACAACAAGCCCTGCGCCACGCTCACGCTGCGCGAGGCATCGGGCACATAGACCACCGGGCCACTGTAATTGGGCGCGATCTTCACAGCGGTGTGCACGCGGCTGCAAGTGGCACCACCAATCAGCAGCGGCATCTGGCGCTCGCGGAAGTAGGGGTCTTTTTCCATCTCGGCGGCCACGTACTGCATCTCTTCGAGGCTGGGCGTGATCAGGCCCGACAGGCCAATGATGTCGGCATTTTCTTCCTTGGCCTTGGCCAAAATTTCGTGGCAAGGCACCATCACGCCCATGTTGACCACTTCAAAGTTGTTGCACTGCAAGACCACGGTGACGATGTTCTTGCCGATGTCATGCACGTCGCCCTTGACGGTGGCGATCACGATCTTGCCCTTGGCCTTCACGTCTTCGCCTGCCGCTTCCTTGGCGAGTTTTTCGGCTTCGATGTAGGGCAGCAAATGCGCCACGGCCTGCTTCATCACGCGGGCGCTCTTGACCACCTGCGGCAAGAACATCTTGCCCTGGCCGAACAGGTCACCGACCACGTTCATGCCGTCCATCAGCGGGCCTTCGATCACATGCAGCGGGCGACCGCCCTTGGCCAGGATCTCGCGGTAGGCCTCTTCGGTGTCGTCAGTGATGAAGTCGGTGATGCCGTGCACCAAGGAATGTGACAGGCGCTGCGCCACGGCCACAGGCGCATCGGGCGTGCCGCGCCAGGCCAGTTTGGTGCTTTCGTCTTTGGCCGCGCCCTTGGCGCTGTCGGCCACTTCCACCAGGCGTTCACCGGCGTCGGGGCGGCGGTTGAGCACCACGTCTTCCACCCGCTCACGCAGCGTGGGCTCCAGGTCGTCGTACACGCCGACCATGCCCGCGTTGACGATGCCCATGTCCATGCCCGCCTGGATGGCGTGGTACAGGAACACGGTGTGGATCGCTTCGCGCACAGGGTCGTTGCCACGGAATGAAAAGCTCACATTGGACACACCGCCCGACACCTTGGCGCCAGGCAGGTTCTGCTTGATCCAGCGCGTGGCTTCGATGAAGTCCACCGCGTAGTTGTTGTGCTCTTCGATGCCAGTGGCGATGGCAAAAATGTTCGGGTCAAAAATGATGTCTTCGGGCGGGAAGTCCACCTCATCGACCAGCACGCGGTAAGCGCGCTCGCAAATCTCGATCTTGCGTTCGTAGGTGTCGGCCTGGCCTTTTTCGTCGAACGCCATCACCACAGCGGCTGCGCCATAGCGCTTGACCAGCTTGGCCTGGCGCTTGAACTCTTCCACGCCCTCTTTCATGCTGATCGAGTTCACGATGCCCTTGCCCTGGATGCAGCGCAGACCGGCTTCAATCACCGTCCATTTCGACGAGTCCACCATCACCGGCACGCGTGCAATGTCGGGCTCTCCCGCCATCAGGTTCAAGAAACGCACCATGGCCGCTTGGCTGTCGAGCATGGCCTCGTCCATGTTCACGTCGATCACCTGCGCGCCGTTTTCAACCTGCTGCCGCGCCACGGCCAAAGCCTCTTCGTACTGGCCGTTCAGGATCATGCGGGCAAAGGCCTTGGAGCCAGTCACGTTGGTGCGCTCGCCCACGTTGACAAACAGCGACCCGTCGCCGATGGAGACAGGCTCCAGACCGGACAACTTCATGGGGGGAACAGACACGATTTCGGACGCGACAACAGACACAGGCTCACCTTGGGCTTACAGGTGAGCGTCGTTGTGCAATGGACAAGCCCCAAGCCTGACCTGCTGCGCCTATAAGGCGGCGGGCTGCAACGCTCCTTGGGAATGCTGGATTTTAAGCCCTTCTGATTCTCAAGCCCCCGATGGCAAGGTATAGTTACCTAAAAGCATAAAAAATGCAGTCTCAGGGAGCCTCAGATGATTACCATGAATAAACCGAGCAAAGTGGCCACGCCGCCTCGCGGCAAATCCGTGGTCGTCATGACGCCCGATGAACGCATAGCCGACATGCAGGCGTTTGGTCGCGAAATTCGCGAATCCAAAAAAACCGCTCAGGCATTTCTCATACGAGCGGGCATCCTGGACAAGAAAGGTGAGTTGGCCAAGCCCTATCGCGGCTGATGTCTGCTCACTGGTCTACATACGAATACCAGCCCAGCTTCGTTCTGGGCTTTCACGGCTGTGACAAAGCCGTTGGCGAAGC
The DNA here is from genome assembly GCA_041169105.1 of Pseudomonadota bacterium. Taxonomy (GTDB): domain Bacteria; phylum Pseudomonadota; class Gammaproteobacteria; order Burkholderiales; family Burkholderiaceae_C; genus Limnohabitans_A. The sequence goes on from JBEEJQ010000076.1 coordinate 4,553, forward strand.
CCTGCTCTCAGGCAAAACCAAACACCTGAAGCCGTCCACCAAAATCTATGACTGGCTTGGACATGGCGTCTACTTTTGGGAAGGCAACCCCGCACGCGCACAAGAGTGGGCTGAACTTAAACAACAAGAAGGGAAAATCGAAACCCCATTTGTTGTTGGAGCCATCATTGATTTGCGCCGTTGCCTGGATCTGTTCGACAAAGATGGTTTACGGCAGGTGCAGACTGCACATGAAGAACTTGAACAAACCTTGCAACTGACAGGTACACCCATGCCCGTCAATGTCGGCAACACACCTGACAAGGCTGGCCGAAAGCTCGATTGCTTGGTCCTCAACTACTTGCATGAATACCGGAAAGAGCGCAGCGAAGAAGAATACGACTCTGTGCGTGGGCCCTTTTTAGAAGGCACACACCTCTATCCCAATGCGGGTTTCCGCAGCGAAAACCATATTCAGCTTTGCATCCGCAACACAGATTGCATCAAAGGTTACTTCCGGCCCATCAAGGCTTGATCAGCCACCCCACCCCTTGAACACCGTCTTCAACCGCTCCACCGTGTGCCGCCATTTGGCAACGCGGGGTTGGCAAACGGTGTGCTGCAAACCAAACAGTCCAACTTCAGTGAAGGCATGGGCCGCATCCACGGTGTCCAGCCACTTCACGCGGACAAAGTACTCGGCTTTTTCAGGGTCATCGGCGGTTTCGCGATACAGCGGGCCGTGTTGCAGTACATCCATCGCTGGGCGGTCGCCTTGAGGGGTGGGCACGGTGAAGTCATTGACCGACTGCATGGCTGCAGTCACCTCGCCCACACCGACATAACCCGTTTGTGGAATGCGCACCCACACACGGTCACCGGGGGACAAGAGCTTGAGCGTTTGGCTGTACCAAGCGCCACCACCTCCGCAGATGTAGCCATACTTGCGGGCATCGTCCCAATTGCGGCGTGAGGGGTCACCGAACGACACATAGAACTCGCCGTTCCAGGATTCTTTAATCTCGCCTCTGGTGGTGTTAGTGGCTGCGGCGTTGGCTTGGGTTTCGCCGGGGTCGATCATCCAGGCGCGGCTGAGCAACTGCTGGCCGCCATGCTCAAACACCTTGAAGAACACCACGTTGATGGCAATGTCACGCGCATTCAAGTACGCCACGATGCGCTCGGTGGATGGGTCTAACTCGCTGGCCACGATGATGATCTGGTGCGAGTCGTTGAGCGTTTCTTCGTCCAGCACCGAACCAAAGCGCTTTTGAAAATCGGCCTGCAAACTGCCGCCCTTAGAAAAGCGCTGGTAAATCTGCACGATGCGATCGGCCGTCAGGTCTACCACCCAAGAGGCATAGTCCAGCGCCTGAGCCACGATCTCGCGGGGCGTGCGGTCGCGCTTGAGTTCGATCAGCACCAGCGAACCATCGGGCGCGATGGCCAGCAGGTCAATGCGCCCGCCGTGCGAGGTGACTTCTTGCTGGCCGATCAGCATCCATTCGCTGGAAAGAATGCGCGGCTCGCGCACGATCATGGACTCCAGCAACTGCTCGCTGGCAAGCTTGGCAGCGGGCAAGATGGCAGGCTGGTCGGCGACTTGCCAGATGGCGTGTTGGATGGGCATGGATTTTCTTTTAAACCATTTGTGTATAACAACGATGGTTGTAAGTTGTTGATTTATATGTATTTTTATTGTTTTTCACCGTTGTTATCTTCGCCTTCAGATAACAAACTCAGCTCCGCTTGGCCTCCTCCGTTGGGTTTGGAATAGGCCATATTCCGCTTACCCCGGCCAGGAACTTGCGCTAACAAACCTTGATCACGCCAAGATATCAGCAGTTTGGATGCTTTCAACGTATCAAGCTTAGAAATTCGAACTACGTCCGCATTGGTAATTGAGCCATTACGGTCAAGCCAATCGCTCACCTCGTCCCAAGCTGTCGGTCGCTTGGCATTAAACAGAGAAACAGTCACGCTCTCCACGGCCACGTCAGTGCTTTGGCGGTACTGAGGCGGATACAACTCTGCCTGCGCCATTTCCGAGAACATCATCTTCACGCCCTCGCCGGCATCAATGTTGGGCGCAACAGGAAACTCGCGGAGGTTGGCAGACAACAGGGGGTTGCGAGCTCGCGTACCCATACGGGCAATATTGGACGGCGTGATGTTGCCCGGAAACACCCCCGGGCTTTCCACCTCAATACGGTCATCAAAAATGCGAATGAAAATATCTCGATTTAACCGGTAGTCGCGGTGAATGATCGCGTTCACGATGGCTTCTTTCACCACCCGCGCAGGATAGGCATGTAGGGTTTTGAACCCGCTCCCGGAGTGCACAACACCATCGGCCAATATATCCATCACCAGATTCACCGTGACATCAATCTGATCAATCAATGGGCCTCGCACTGTCTTAGGTGGTTTTCTAAAGTTCGGTGAACTTCCAGCAATCACATGTTTGCCGTCATAGACCATCACACGCACATCGGCTCGACTGTCATACGCAGCAAGCAAGCTACCTGGCTCATCGGCAAACAGCAATACAGCTGCACGCCTTGGTTGAACGACTCCGTCAACCTCGTCAGCCAACCCAATTTTGAACAGCTGCTCAGCATACGTCCCCGTCAAAGGGCCTCGGGCAGATAGAAATCTTTGCCACGCTTGTGTTTGCAACAAACTCAAATTTACAGCTACAGGCTCAGATGTGGCACTGCGAACGCCACGTCGATAAGACAGCTCGGTAATGTCTACGGCAGACATGGATGCATTGCTTGCATCTAGCCGTTCAAAAGTACCACCGCCCACCAGTGAATGGACCTTAGTGCTTCGGGGCACAGTTACCAACATCAAATGGCCGTGTTGTCCTTTTGCACGTCCGTTGTGCAAAGAACAGCTCAAACGACGCATCAAAATATTGTCAATTGGTGGGTAAAACTTGGAGGTTATCTGGCGCTGCAAGTCATCCAATGCTTCAAGGTTTTCCTCGATGCCAAAAAGCCGATCATCCCCTTGAAATTCTTTGGAATCTGCAATGCCCAAAACGAGACTCCCACCCTCAGAATTGGCGAATGCGCAAAGTGTCTTTAAGGCTTTGTTGACCATCTCGCGGCTCAGTCGCTTGAACTCTAAATGGCGAGACTCAGGAAGCACCAAGATCTGCGCCAACAGCGTTTCGCTTTCTCGAGGGGTCAGGTCGATGATTCGCATAACTGCAAGGGTCCTTAGTCTGAGGCCACCAAGGCATCTGCCAAATTCCTTTGAACTGCTTGCCCAGCCAAAATTCGCACGCGCAAATCGGCGCAAAGGCTGCGGAGTTCGTTGACACGGGTGATGATCCGGGATTGTTCATCCAGGGGTGGCAATGGAATCGGTGCTCCAGCAACGGTTGGCTGATTTACTTTTGGCATTGTCCCCTGAGTCCCAGTTGCGTTGTTTCGAAAATAACTACGACCTTCAATGCATACCAACGCTATGTGGATGAATTCTGTATTCACTAACTTGCTAAGTTGCAATCGCATCATCAGGTCAGGATAAATATATGCGTCATCAGGGCCGTCATAGACTGCTGCGATGCCCACATAGTCAATGGAGTTTCCTCGCTGAATCAGCAAATCTCCTGTTTTCAAAAAAAATTGCTCTGCTACTTTTGATTCAACATCAACATACTTAAAACATTCAGGCTTAAAAACACCCTGTGTTGTTGCGCTTAAAGACAAACAGCGAACATTTGTTGGCAATTCTTGCGGCTTAGGTGAGACCCCATTGGTTGGCCCATTCAAGGCAACACCAACAAGCGATGTCCATTCCCATTTTTGCGGCAGTTGAAAGAGTTTTTCTTCGTCGGTGATGGGCGGCAGGGGTTTGTCGCGTTTGATCTTGCCTTGGGCGATGAGGTGGTCTTTTTCGGTGCGGATTTTTTGCAGGAGGACGCTGGCGGGTTCGTCGGTGGGGTCTTGGGGTACGAGGAGGCCGCGTACTGCCAGTTGGAGGATGGTTTGTTCGAGAGCGTCCACGGCTTCGGGGCGGTCGAGCAGCACGTCGAAGTGGGTGGCGATGCGTTGCCAGTTGTCGGCCAGTGCCTCGGGCGTTTCGCTTTGGGTGAGCGTGCCCAGCAGGGTGTTGACGAGTTGGGCGTGTTGCTGCGCTTCGAGCTGGCCGCTGGCTTCGAGGGCGTCGCACAGCTGCATCAATTCTTCGACACGGGTGACGATGCGGGATTGTTCGATAAGGGGCGGTAGCCGAACCGGCATAGCCAAGAAAGGACCTCTATTAATATGCGCCATCACTAGACCATGTGCATGATCACTGGATGCAAGCTTACGTATCGCCCATTTCAGCAGCCAATACAAATATCTCTTGTCTACGCAGGGACTCGGTTGAACTCGGAAAATATGTTGATTCAATACTCCACGTTCACCAGACCATACATAAGCTTCAAGAGTTGCAGACCACGAAACAAGTATGTCTCCGGGTTGGACAATCACTGATGCATCGAAATCGCCATCAGCTCGATTAAAGTCTCGACTCCGTCCGGAAAGGTTTTGAATCCGGATGATTGGCAAACCTGTATCGGATTGATCAGTCGGTTTAAATGCCAAACCATTTATATATTGGCCAGTATCTGTGAGCCTGCACCATTGCCACCCAGCTGGTATGTTGGCTTCGATTTCTCCATCAGAAAAAACTGCTGCAGGTTTCTCTTTTTTCGCAAGTCCTTTTTCCATTTGAAGTCTGACAATCTCGCGCGATCGCTTAAGCAGTTCACTCGCCGGTTCATCGCTCGTGTCTTGCGGCACCAGCTTGCCTTGCACAGCCAGCGTCAAGATGAGTTCGCGCAGGCGGGCCACGCCGCCGGGGGCTTGGGCGATCAAGTCGAAATGCCGCACCAGTGGCGGTTGCAAATTCACCAGGTATTTGGCGCTGGGCTCTTGCGCCGTCAGCACTGCGCTCACGCTGGGGCTCCCAGCGATTGGGCGAGGATGGCCTTGAGCTGGTTGCGCAGACCTTGTGCCTCAGTTTGCAGGCGGGCGTAGTCGGCCAGCAGTTCGTCGGGGTCGTGGCTCACCACTTCGGCGGCGTGGGGGTTCTTCTGGTCGAGGTTGTAGTTGGCGGCCTTGATCTGCTCAATGCTCACCTTCCATGCGCGTTCGTTTTCCAAGCGGGCGGCAAAGCCGTCGGCCTCTGTGCCCCACCAGGCTTTTTCAGCATCGAACTCTTCAATGCGGATGGGCTTGGTTTTGTTGTAGTTCTTCACGCCCGCTGGGTAGGGGTGTTCGTAATACCAAACGTGTTCGGTGGGCTTGCCCTTGGTGAAGAACAGCAGGTTGGTTTTGATGCCGGTGTAGGGTGCAAATACGCCATTGGGCAGGCGCACGATGGTGTGCAGGTTGCACTCGGCCAACAGTTGTTCTTTGATGCGGGTCTTCACGCCTTCGCCAAAAAGCGTGCCGTCGGGCAGCACCAGTGCGGCGCGGCCGTTGGTTTTGAGGATGTGCTTGATGAGCACCAAAAACAGATCGGCCGTTTCTTTGGTGCGCACATCGGCCGGAAAGCCGTGCTCGATGCCCGGCTCTTCGATGCCGCCAAAGGGCGGGTTGGTCAGGATGACGTCCACCCGCTCGGCGGGGGTGTAGTCGCGCAGCGGGCGGGCCAGTGTGTTGCCATGGGCGATGAGGCTGGGCACTTCAATGCCGTGAAGCATGAGGTTGGTCACGCACAGCATGTGGGGCATTTGTTTTTTCTCAACACCGCCAATGCTGTTTTGCAAAATGGCTTCGTCTTCGGTGTTGTGCACTTGCTTGCGCAGGTGCTCGATGGCGCACACCAAAAAGCCGCCTGTGCCAGTGGCGGGGTCCATCACGCGCTCGCCCAGCTGGGGGTTGACCATGTCCACCATGAACTGCGTCACGGCGCGGGGCGTGTAGAACTCGCCTGCGTTGCCTGCGCTTTGCAGGTCTTTGAGGATTTTTTCGTAGAGATCGTTGAACTGGTGGCGCTCAGCCTGGCGGTTGAAGTCGATCGCGTTGAGCTTGTTGATGACCTGGCGCAGCAGCTGGCCGCTTTTCATGTAGTTGTAGGCGTCTTCAAACACGCCGCGCACCACATAGCCACGGGGGTTGCGCTGGGCATCACCGCTGAGGTTTTTGAGGGTTTGAAAAAGTTCGTTGTTGACGAAGTTCAGCAGCGCGTCACCCGTGATGCCTTCGGCATCTGCAGCCCAGTTGCGCCAGCGCATGGCTTCGGGCAGTGGGCCTTTGAAGTTGTCTGTGGTGAGTTCTAGCTGCTCTTCAAGCGCGTCAAACACTTTGAGGAACAAGAGCCAGGTGAGCTGCGAGATGCGCTGCGCGTCGCCATCCACGCCAGAGTCCTGGCGCATGATGTCTTGGATGGATTTGATGACGGAGGAGATGTTGGACATTCGGATTCTTTATTGACTCAAAACCAGCTTAACGGTCCAAGACTTTTTTCTTTTCAGCAGCGAACTCGTCTTCGGTCAAGACACCTTTGACTTTCAAATCGTGCAGCTTGCTTAGCTCTTCGAATTTATCGACCGATGGAACAATTTTGCTTTCCGCTTCAATGACGTTTGAAGCTGTGTCGTTCGGCAAAGCCACCGGGCGTTCGGTCTTCGGTCCTTGCTTGATATTTTTGTAAACACCCAAGCCTGCGCCAACTACTGCACCAGCGATGGGCCCAACCAGGGGAATGGGTACGGCGACAGCTGCACCAATCGCTGCACCTGCCGCAGCGTCTTTGGCCATATCGGTCTTGAGTGCATCTTTTCCAAGACGACCTACCTCCGTTGCTGTCTTGCTTGCAGCATCGACCAAAAAGTCAGCTGCACGTTTGATGTCTCCCGCATCAGGCCCCATATCTTTGGCAGATGTCACCAAGTCACCCGCTTTGGACTTGGCTTTATTGAAAAGATCTTTCATGGTCTTTGTGTACCCGTGTTCGTTATGTTGATGTGTTGTACAGCTCGCGCTCCAGCGTTTGCAGTGCACCTAGGTATTGGGGGCGACCGCCAAAGCTTTTGATGAGTTCAACCGGGCTGCCAAAGTCGGTGAAGGGTTGGACCTTGAGGACTTCGTTGCTTTCGATGGTGGCGATGCCTTCATCGGCGTATTTGTCAATCAGGGCGTCGATCACCTTGCGGGCCACGGGGCCGTATTGGGTGAAGGCGTTACGTTTTTTGACGCGGTTGGCGCGTTCGCGGCGGGTCAAGGGTGGCTGGTTGTAGGCCACATGCAGCAGAAGGTCGAAGGGGTCAAGGTCTTTGCCAATTTCTTCGGCCAGTGCTTCGATCAAGACGCCTTGCTTTTCTAGCTCTTCCACCAGCGCGGCTTTGCGGTCTGCGTCGTTCCAGGCTTGCAAGAACTTGTCGAGCGAGTCGTATTGCTTGGCCAGGTTGATGCGGGTGTAGTCGCGCAGGCTTTCGGTGATGAGCTTGCCGTCTGCGCTGAGGTATTGCACGCGCTCACGCGCCACGGCCACGGTGACCATGCCGCCGAGCACGTATTTCTTGGGCTCGCCGCTGTTGCCGTCACTGCCGGGTGCGGTGTGGCCGCCGGGCTGCATGCCAAATGGGTCGGGCTGGCTGGGGGCCAGAGGATCGCCCACACCCGTTGCACCGACTTCTTCAGGCGGGTTGACGGGTTCATCGCCTTTGGGCTGGTAAATCTGCACGGGCTCGCCGTCAAACTTCGGGTCGGCAAACAGCTCGGTGGCGCGTTTGAAGTCGAGGATGGTGAACCAGGTTTTGCCCAGGTCTTCGCGCAGGCGGGTGCCACGGCCAATGATCTGCTTGAACAAGGTCATGGACTTGATGTTTTGGTCCAGCACGATGAGCTTGCAGGTTTGCGCGTCCACCCCGGTGCTCATGAGCTTGGAGGTGGTGGCGATGACCGGGTAGGCTTTTTCGGGGTCGATGAAGTTGTCGAGCTGGCCTTTGCCGTCTGCGTTGTCACCCGTGATCTGCACCACGTAGCGGGGCTGGTCTTTGCAGATGTCGGCATTGGCGTTG
>JBEEJQ010000077.1:0-12552 GCA_041169105.1 Pseudomonadota bacterium
TGGCCGGTTCGGTCACAAAGGTGCTGCCGCCAATGACGCCGGCCAGACCGGCCAGGCCTGTGCCTGCGCCAAACACCAGCATGAAGACACGCGGCACGTTGTGCCCCAGGGCTTCGGCCATTTCAGGATGGGTCAAAGCGGCCTGAATCACCAGGCCAATGCGTGTGCGGGTGAGCAGCAACCACAAAGACACCAGCATCAACAAAGCCACCAGCATCATGAAAGCGCGTGTGGCCGGAAACGGTGAGCACACCACGCGAGTGGCGGCATCGGCTGCGCTGCACATCTCGGCAGGCGCTGCGCCCCAAACCAGGCTCAGGCCATTGGCGGAGTGGTTGATCAGCGTGAACGCCGAGCTGCGCAGAATGTCTGGCGGAATGAATTCGACCGCTGTGCGGCCCCAGACCAGCTGAATCAGCTCCAGCACCACATAGGACAAGCCAAAGGTGACCAACAATTCGGGCACATGGCCAAATGGGTGCACCTTGCGCAACGTCACGCGCTCGAACAAAGCGCCGCAGGCCCCGACCAAAATGGGGGCCATGAAGAGTGCGGGCCAAAAACCGATCCACCCCGACAGGGTGTATCCGAAATAGGCACCGATCATGTAAAAACTGGCGTGCGCAAAGTTGAGCACGCCCATCATGCTGAAAATCAAGGTCAGCCCAGAGCTGAGCATGAAGAGCAACAGCCCGTAACTGAGGCCGTTGAGCATGGAGATGATGAAAAACTCCATAGGTACTGCTACTTTCCAGGCTTCAAGCGCCTAACTGCGTTACCGAAAGTGGGCCGGATCGACCCGAGTGAAGAGGATGCCAGAGCACCGCAAGAAAAAGGGCCCGATAACTGTCGAGGTCATCGGGCCCGGGAGCCTCGGGCCAATCAGCCCGGACGCTTCATCTGGCAGCTGGTCGGCGTGCTGGACACGTACGATGGGAATTCCTTGACGGGTGCCAAGGTCATGCCGGTGTTTTCAGGGCTGTAAGGGTACTTCTTGTCCGCCTTTTGCCACACGGTCATGTACAGCGGCTGCTGCAACTGGTGATCGGTCTTACGGATCTGCACTTCGCCGTGGTAGCTGTTGAATGTCAAACCTTCCAACGCTGCAGCCACTTTGACTGGGTCGGTGGATTTGGCTTTGGCCATGGCGGTGCCCAAAGCGTTGTAGATCGAAATCACAGAACCAGTGTAGAAGTCATCGTTGAACTTGGTCTTGAATTCAGCCATCCATTTGCCCAAGTCACCACCCATGTTGTAGTGGTTGTAGGCGATCTGATACACACGGCCTGCACCACCTGTGCCCAAGGCTGTTGGGGTGCCTGTCACGCCGGTGTAGTAGGTGTAGAACTTGCCGTTGTAGCCGCCTTCGTTGGCGGCCTTGACCAGCAAGGCCAAGTCAGAGCCCCAGTTGCCGGTGATCACGGTGTCTGCGCCCGATGCCTTGATCTTGGCAATGTAGGGCGAGAAGTCGCGCACTTGGGCCAAGGGGTGCAGGTCTTCACCCACGATCTGGATGTCCGCACGCTTGCGGGCCAGGTTTTCCTTGGCGAACTTGGCCACTTGGTGACCGTGCGAATAGTTCTGGTTGAACAGGTAGACTTTCTTGATGTCTTTTTGATCGGCCATGAAGGTGGTCATGGCTTCGATCTTCATCGAGGTGTCAGCGTCGAAGCGGAAGTGCCAGTAGCTGCACTTGCTGTTGGTGAAATCAGGGTCCACGGCCGAGTGGTTCAGGAAAATGATTTCCTTGCCGGGGTTGCGTTCGTTGTGCTTGTTCACCGCTTCGATCAGGGCGCCTGCCACCGAAGAACCGTTGCCTTGTGTGATGTAACGCACGCCTTGGTCCATGGCGGCCTTGAGGGCGTTCAAGCTTTCAGCGGGGCTCAGTTTGTTGTCGATGCCGATGACTTCGAATTTGACGCCGGCAGGGTTGGTCTTGCTGAACTTCTCGGCAAAGAACTGGAAGCTTTTGAGCTGGTTGCTGCCCACCGGGGCCATCAGGCCAGACAAGGGGTCAATCCAGGCAATTTTGACGGTCTCGCCTTTTTGGGCAAAAGCGCCGAAAGCACATGTGCTCAGTGCGGCTGCAGCGATCAATCGGGTGGTGAATTTCATTCAAAGTCTCCTGCGTTATGAATCAGAACAATGTCAGCGTAACCGCTGATTTCACAAACCCGCTCGGGGTTTGCCCCTAAGCCGTATCACCCGCGCGACTTGAGCGCCGCTCGGGTGAATTGATGCGCATCAAAGACCGGGCAGCACATAACCCGACAACTGCTCGCGCAAGCGGGTTTTGAGCATCTTGCCGGTCGCGCCCAAAGGAATCGCATCGACAAACACCACGTCATCAGGGATCTGCCATTTGGCCGTTTTGCCATCGTAGAACTGGATCAATTCATCGCGCGTGACTTCAGCGCCGGGCTTCTTGACCACGCACACAATCGGGCGTTCGTCCCACTTGGGATGGCGAATGCCAATGCACGCGGCCATGGCCACAGCGGGGTGCGCCATGGCGATGTTTTCCACATCGATCGAGCTGATCCACTCGCCACCGGACTTGATGACGTCTTTGCTGCGGTCGGTGATTTGCATAAAGCCATCGGTGTCGATGGTGGCCACGTCGCCCGTGGGGAACCAACCGTCCACCAAAGGATCGCCCCCTTCGGACTTGAAGTAGTTGGCAATCACCCAAGGGCCTTTGACCAGCAAATCGCCTGCGGCCTTGCCATCGTGCGGCAACTCTCGGCCATCGGCGTCCACGATTTTCATGTCGATGCCAAAGATGCAGCGGCCCTGCTTCATGCGCAGCTTCATCTGTTCGGCTGCAGGCAGGCTTGCGTGCTTGTTTTTGAGTGTGCACAAGGTGCCCAGCGGGCTGAGTTCGGTCATGCCCCAGGCGTGCAGCACATCCACGCCGTAGTCTTCGCGGAAAGCCGTGATCATGGCCGGTGGGCAGGCCGAGCCGCCGATGACGGTGCGGTTGAGTTTGGAGAACTTCAGGCCCGCAGGCTTCATGTGGCCCAGCAGCATTTGCCACACGGTGGGCACACCGGCTGCAAAGGTCACGCCTTCGGCCTCGATCAATTCGTACACCGATTTGCCGTCCAGTGCGGGACCGGGGAACACCAGCTTGGCCCCCACCATGGCCGCGCTGTAGGGAATGCCCCAGGCGTTGACGTGGAACATGGGCACCACGGGCAAGATCGAGTCGCGGGCCGAGATGCACATCACATCGGGCAAAGCCGCAGCGTAGGCATGCAAAAGCGTGGAGCGGTGGCTGTACAAGGCCCCCTTGGGGTTGCCGGTGGTGCCGCTGGTGTAGCACAGGGTGCAGGCGGTGTTCTCGTCCAATTGAGGCCAGGTGTAGGTGTCCGGCTGCGACCCCATCCAGGCCTCGTAACTGACCAGACCCGGAATGCCGGTGTCCGCAGGCAGCTTGTCGGCATCGCACAAAGCCACGAACTGTCGGATCGTGGGGCATTTGTCATGCACCGCTTGCACCAAAGGCAAGAAGCTCATGTCAAAGCACAGCACCTGGTCTTCGGCGTGGTTGGCAATCCAGGCGATCTGCTCAGGGTGCAGGCGCGGGTTGATGGTGTGCAGCACGCGGCCCGAGCCGCTCACCCCAAAGTACAACTCCAGATGGCGGTAACCGTTCCAGGCCAGCGTGGCCACGCGGCTGCCGGTCTCCAGCTGCATGCTGTCCATGACATTGGCCACCTGACGGGCACGCTTGGCCGCAGCAGACCAGTTGTAGCGGTGGATGTCGCCCTCAACGCGTCGAGAGACGATCTCGCCGTCACCGTGATGGCGTTCAGCGAATTGAATCAAGGAAGAAATCAGCAAAGATTGCTGTTGCATCAGTCCCAGCATGAGGTGTTCTCCGGTCTTGTTGGTATGAAAAAAATCGAGCGTTTCATTGTGCACCCGCTTGCGCCCCTGCCCGGGCATTAACCCCGGCAAAGCATGGGTCCTTGTCAAGGGCGTGACAATCCCTCTCATGTCATCAGCCACTGCCCCCTCTTTGCCGTCCAGCTCCACAGCGCTGTGGACACACCGCCTCACGCAGCTTGGGCCGCAGTTTTTCACTCGCCTGCATCCCACACCCTTGGCCGCGCCCGCTTGGGCGGCACGCAACCACGATTTTCTGGCCGACTTGGGCTGGCCCACGGCATGGTTGAGCGACGCGCACTTGAGCGATTTCGCCGGTAACCGCCTGCTGCCAGGGGCTGATCCACTGGCCACGGTGTACAGCGGTCACCAGTTTGGCCAATGGGCGGGCCAATTGGGCGATGGCCGGGCCATTTGGCTGGGCGAAGCCGATTCACGCCAAGGCCCGCAAGAAATCCAGCTCAAAGGGGCCGGTCCCACGCCCTACTCGCGCCGGGGCGACGGTCGCGCCGTGCTGCGCTCCAGCGTGCGCGAGTACCTGTGCAGCGAAGCCATGCATGGCCTGGGCATCCCGACCACCCGCGCTTTGTGTCTGGTGGCGTCTCCCGAACCGGTTTGGCGCGAAACGCGTGAAAGCGCTGCCGTGGTGACGCGGGTGGCGCCCAGTTTTTTGCGCTTCGGACACTTTGAACACTTTGCCGCCATGGGCGATGTCGACAGCTTGCGCAGCCTGGCCGACCATGTCGTGCAACACCATCTGCCCGAGGCCCACGAACGCGCCGCCCAGTGGCAAGGCAACACCTATGCCGCCTTGCTCGACCTGGTGCAAGAGCGCACCGCGCAGCTGCTGGCGCAATGGCAGGCCGTGGGCTTTTGCCACGGCGTGATGAACACCGACAACATGAGCGTGCTGGGCCTGACCATCGATTACGGCCCCTTCCAGTTCATGGACGGCTTTGACCCCGGCCACATTTGCAACCACTCGGACACCCAAGGCCGCTACGCCTACAGTCGACAACCCAACATCGCTTACTGGAATTTGTTTTGTCTGGCGCAAGCCCTGCTGCCCCTGATCGAAGACCAGGACCTGACCTTGCAAGTGCTGGAGGGCTACAAAACCGGCTTTCCCCGCGCTTTGGGCGACGCCATGCGGGCCAAGTTGGGCTTGACCGGTACCAGGGCCTCCGAAGACCTGCGCGAAAGCGACTGGGCGCTGGTGGAAGACCTGCTGCAAATGTTGGCCGCCGAGCGGGTGGACTACACCCATTTTTGGCGGCAATTGAGCCATGCGGTGCAGCGTGCCGCATCGGACGCTGTGTCGGCTTTTGAGCCCATGCGCGATCTTTGGATCGATCGCCAGCGTTGGCAACAGTGGCTGGAGCGCTACCTTCAGCGCCTGGAGGGTGCCCCGCTGGCCGAGGTCGGCGCGTTCATGCTGCAGCGCAACCCCAAATTCATTTTGCGAAATCACCTGGCCGAAATCGCGATCCGTCAGGCCCAGGCGGGTGACTTCTCCGAAATCGAGACCTTGCACAACTTGCTAAAGTCCCCATTTGACGAGCACCCGGGTTTTGAAGCCCATGCCGCCTTGCCGCCCGATTGGGCCAGCCAACTGGAAATCAGCTGTTCATCATGACCCACACCAAAACCGAACAAGAATGGCGCGACCTGCTTCAAGCCAAAGGCGCAGAACCTGTGGCCTATGCCGTCACACGCCAGGCCGCCACCGAGCGGCCCTTCACCGGCAAATACGAATCCCATTGGGAAGCGGGCATCTACCGCTGCGTGTGCTGCGATGCCGAATTGTTCAAATCCGACACCAAATTTGACGCCGGTTGCGGCTGGCCGAGCTTTTCTCAGGCGGCATCTGACACCGCCATCACGGAAAACGTCGACCGCAGCCACGGCATGGTGCGGGTCGAAACCGTGTGCAGCCAATGCGGCGCACACCTGGGCCATGTGTTTGAAGACGGCCCGGCCCCGACGGGCTTGCGTTACTGCATGAACTCGGCTTCGTTAGACTTCGAGCCTTTGTGAACCCCTTTGGGCATGGCCCATTCCAGCAGCGCACGCTGCCGCAACGACTGACCGCATGAAATTCCTGATCGACTTTTTCCCCATCGCCCTGTTTTTTGGGGCCTACAAGATGGCCGACATTTACACCGCCACCGCGGTATTGATGGCGGCCACCGTGGTGCAGACGGCCCTCATTTACAAGATGGACGGCAAACTGCAGACCATGCACAAGATCACCCTGGTGCTGGTGCTGGGCTTTGGCGCACTGACCTTGGGCCTGCACGATGAGCGCTTCATCAAGTGGAAACCCACCTTGCTCTACACCGGCCTGGCCGTGGCCCTGGCCATTGCCCACTGGGTGATGAACAAGAACTTTTTGCAACTCATGCTGGGCCAACAACTGCAGTTGCCCGCCCGCGTGTGGCACCGCATGAACATCGCCTGGATGCTGTATTGCCTCTTCATGGCGACCATCAACGGCTATGTGGCCGCCTATTTCTCGACCGAAGACTGGGTCAACTTCAAAGTCTGGGGCTATGTGTTCCCCTTGGTGTTCATCGTGGCGCAGGGCATTTATGTGGCCCGTCACCTGCCCAAGGACCAATGAAGCCCATGAGCACCGTTGCCGACCAAATCCACGCTCGCCTGTCCGAGCGCCTGCAGCCGACTGCGCTCAAGGTCATCGACGAAAGCGCCGCCCATGCCGGGCATGCAGGGGCCAGCGCCTCCGGGCAAGGCAGCCACATGCGTGTGTGCATTGCTTCACCGATGTTTACATCGCTCAGCCGCGTCCAGCGCCATCGGGTTGTGTATGATGCGCTGCAAGATTTCATCGACCAGGGCTTGCATGCTCTGGCCATCGAGCTGATCTGAACTTCCCCCTTATTTCATACCTGACGAACCGTCATTGAGGAAAGAATCCATGAAAAAGCAATTGCTCAGCGCCGCGACCGCCGCTTTGGCACTGATGGCTGCGCCAGCTTTCGCCCAGAACATCGCCGTGGTCAACGGCAAGCCCGTGCCCTCCTCGCGCATCGAAGTGCTCAAGCAGCAAGTCGAGCGCTCCGGCCGTCCGGTGACCCCCGAAGTGCTGGCCCAGATCAAGGAAGAGCTGGTCGCCCGTGAAATCTTCATGCAGGAAGCCAAAAAGCGTGGCCTGGATGCCACCGAAGACTACAAAAACCAGCTCGAACTGGCCCGTCAAACCATCCTGATCCGTGATCTGTTTGCCGACTTCCAAAAGAAAAACCCCGTGACAGATGCCGAGATCAAGGGCGAGTACGACAAGTTCGTGGCGGCCAACGGCGGCAAGGAATACCGCGCTCGCCACATCCTGGTGGAAAAAGAAGACGAAGCCAAAGCCCTGATCGCCGACATCAAGAAAGGTGCCAAGTTTGAAGACCTGGCCAAGAAGATGTCCAAAGACCCAGGCTCCGGTGCCAACGGTGGCGACCTGGACTGGGCCGCTGCAGGCAGCTATGTGCCTGAGTTCTCGGGTGCCATGGTCAAACTGGACAAAGGCCAGATGACCGACGCGCCTGTGAAGAGCCAATTTGGCTTCCACATCATCCGCGTGGACGATGTGCGCGAAGCCCAGTTGCCCAAGCTGGAAGAGGTCAAGCCCCAAATCGCCCAGCAACTGCAACAGCAAAAGCTCAGCGGCTATCAAGACAGCCTGCGCAGCAAAGCCAAGATCCAGTGATCTGCGTTGTGCGCTCGTGAAAAACGCGACTTCGGTCGCGTTTTTTGTTGCGCCGTGGTCAGAAGGGATGGGCCTTGACAGGGGTTCAGAGGCGCTTCGCTTTGCCACATCACCCCTGCCAAGGCCCATCCCTTCTGTATTGAAAGTACCGGAAAACTGTCAAGGACTCACTCGCGCAACGACAGTCAAGCGCCTAAACCGATTGATCTTTCGTCCTGAAGCGGTGGGCACGGGCTGGGGCGATGTGGCAAAGCGAAACGCCTCTGAGCCCCGGCCCGTGCCCACCGCTTCAGGGCTCCCAACTCACTACAAGCAAGCTGGGATAATTCACCCCATGCTGCCCCACCAACTCGAACTCCTCGCCCCCGCCCGCAACCTTGAGATCGGCATTGAAGCCATCCACCATGGCGCGGATGCGGTCTACATTGGCGGCCCCTCGTTTGGCGCTCGCTCCACGGCCGACAACTCGGTGCAAGACATCGCCAAGCTGGTACAGCACGCGCACCGCTTTCACAGCCGCATTTTTGTCACGCTCAACACCATCTTGCGCGACGACGAACTCGAAGGTGCTCGCAAACTGGCCTGGCAGCTCTACGACGCAGGTGTGGACGCCTTGATCGTGCAAGACATGGGCCTGCTGGAGATCGATCTGCCGCCGATCCAGCTGCACGCCAGCACCCAGACCGACATCCGCACGCCTGAAAAAGCCAAGTTTTTGCAAGACGCAGGCCTCTCCCAGATCGTGCTGGCCCGTGAGCTGACGCTACCCCAGATCAGCGCCATCCGCGACGTGATCGACACCGAGCGCACCGTGATCGAGTTTTTTGTGCATGGCGCTTTGTGCGTGGCCTACAGCGGCCAGTGCTTCATCAGCCACGCGCACACCGGTCGCAGCGCCAACCGGGGCGACTGCTCGCAAGCTTGCCGTCTGCCGTATGAAGTCAAAGACGCGCAAGGCCGCATCATCGCGCACGACAAACACGTGCTGAGCATGAAGGACAACAACCAGAGCGATAACCTGCGTGCCCTGGTGGACGCGGGCATTCGCAGCTTCAAGATCGAAGGCCGTTACAAGGACATGGCCTATGTGAAAAACATCACGGCCCACTACCGCAAGCTGTTCGACGAAGTGCTGGCCGAACGCCCCGAGCTGGCCGCCGCCTCGCATGGCCGCACCACCTTCAGCTTCGAGCCCGATCCGAATCAGAACTTCAACCGCGAGTTCACCGACTACTTTGTGCAAGGGCGCAAGGAAGACATCGGCGCATTTGACACGCCCAAAAACCCCGGCCAGCCGATTGGCTGGGTCAGCAAGGTCACGCCTGAACACGTCGAAATCACGACCGACGACCCGGCGACCGAGCTGCATAACGGCGACGGCTTGTGCTACTACGACCTGCAAAAAGAGCTGATCGGCCTGCAAATCAACCGCGCCGAAGCCACCAAGGCCAAAGGTGTGTGGAAGCTCTTTCCCAAAGACCCGATGGACGGCTTCAAGGACCTGCGCAAAGGCGTGCAGGTCAACCGCAACCGCGACATGAGCTGGGTGCGCACGCTGGACAAAAAGTCGGCCGAGCGCCGCATGGGCGTGTGGATGCGACTGGCTGAAAGTGCTGATGGCTTGCAGCTGACGCTGACCGACGAAGCCGGCCACACCGGCATGGCCCAAATGGCCATCGCCTGGCAAGCCCCCAAAGACGCGGCCCAAGCCGAAGACAAGCTCAAAACCGCCTTGGGCAAACTGGGTGACACCTTGTTCGAACCGCTGGATGTGCAAGTGGCCCTGCCCCGCCCCTGGTTTGTGCCGCCCTCACAGCTCAACGCCCTGCGCCGTGATGCAGTCGCGGCGCTGGAGACCGCACGTGCCGAGGGTCTGCACCGCTTGCCTCGCGCCCTGCCCGCCGAGCCCCCTGCCCCATACCCCGAAGACACGTTGACCTATCTGGCCAACGTGTTCAACCAAAAGGCTCGCGACTTTTATGCCAAGCACGGCGTGAAGGTGATCGCTGCCGCCTATGAAGCGCAAGAAGAGTTGGGCGAAGTGAGCCTGATGATCACCAAACACTGCGTGCGATTCAGCTTGAGCCTGTGCCCCAAGCAAGCCAAAGGCGTGACGGGCGTGCAAGGCACGGTGAAAGCCGAACCACTGCAACTGATCAACGGCAAGGAAAAACTCACCCTGCGCTTTGACTGCAAACCCTGCGAAATGCATGTGGTGGGGAAGATCAAGAAGTCGGTGCTGAACGCCGTCCCCGAAAGCCCCGTCCAGTTCTACAAGACGCGGCCGGTGGTGGGCATGCACTGAAGTTACCGTCATCTTGTTACAGACTTTGCATCGATCAAGCTGCTTTGACGCGGCCGGCTGATAGCATCCCCCGGTCGTCAACGAGACCCCTGTCCGATCCATGAACACCACGCACACCCCTGCCCCATCTATTCGCTTGACCGCTGCAGCAGCGCTGTTGTCTGCCTTCGTGCTGGCCGGCTGTGCTGGCATGGGCGGAGCTGCAGGCACACCTGTGCTCTACCCCAATGCCGCTTACAAAGCCATGGGCGAAGCGGCAGCACGCCAGCACTTGGACCAATGCGTGGCACTGGCACAGTCCAGTGGCCTCAGCCCAGTGGACAAGAACAGCTCGGTCGGCTCCAACGCCGCCATGGGTGCCGCAGTGGCTGGTGTTTCAGGCGCGGTCACCGGCTTGGTGTTTGGCCACGGCAATTTGAATGACGCTGTCAAATACGGCGCACAAAGCGCCGTGGTGGGCGCTGCCGCTGGCGGCACGCGCGGGGCCATGAGCCAGCAGCCCAGCGGAAGTTACCGCAACTTTGTTCAGCGTTGCGCTGGCGAAAAAGGGCTTGACGTCATTGGTTGGCAATGATGGGCATGGTCCGAGCCACTGCCTGATCGTTCTCGGGTACAGTTTGCCCAGCTTGGGGGGCTGCATCAGCCCCTTGCTTTCACGCAGAGGCCTGAATCCGACATGAGTTTCTACAACGCCCAGAGTGTTTTTATTTTCTTTGGCCTGATTTCCCTCATTGGGGGATTGGTGGCGCTGTTTGAATTCAAAAAGCTGGATTCCTCTGCGCGTTATTGGGTGGCGGCCACGCTGGTCATGGGCATCACCAACATCGCCACCATCTTCCGGGCAGAGTTGCCGCTCTTGGTGGCTTACAGCATCTCCATTGGCGTGTCTTGCGCCGCCTACATCCTGCTGGGCCTGGGCATCGCCCGCTTGTACGACAAGCGTCCACAAGGACCAGCCTTGTGGTGGACTTTGGCGCTGACGGTGGCCTACACCGTGCTGATGGAGTGGTGCCGACTTCACACATCACCCAAGGTGACGCTGGTGCTCTCCAGTCTTGGCTTTGGGTTGACCTCTTTGTGGTGCGCCCTTCCAGCGCACCGGCATTACCAGCTCACGGGCAACCGATTTTCCTTCCATATGCGGTGGGTGGTGATTGTGTTGGGCTTGACCCAGTTCGCACGCATGCAGAGTTTGCTGGGTGATTGGTCCATTCAGAGTTTCGGACAGAACTTCCTGAGTCTGGCCATCTGGACCGTCATTTATATCCTGGGCATCTTGCGGTATTGCTTTTATGTGGCCATGCGCATCCAGGAAAAAGCCGATGAACGTGCGCAAGTCGCTGTGGCCCAGGCCCGCCATGAAGAAAGTCGACGAATGGCGGAGCAAATGGCCCAGTTGGGACGTCAACACAGTTTGGGCATCATGGCCGCTTCGGTCAGCCACGAGCTGAACCAACCACTGACGACCACCTTGAACTACGCCGAACTGGCCAAGTCACAGGTCCAGGCCGGAAAAGCCGACCCAGATCTGCTGGTCCAATTGATGGACTACATCATCGAGCACACCGTACGGGCCAGCCAGATCATTCAGCAGTTCCGGCAGTACATCAAACCCAGCCAAGGTGCCAGTGAACACATTGAGGTCAACCAGATGCTGGCCAATGTCTGTGAATTGCTGGATCTGGAAATCCGGCATCACCATGTGCGTGTGATTCAACCATCCAACCCGTCGGCCGTCTTTGTTGCAGCCAATCCCACCCAAATGTCTCAAGTGCTGGTCAATGTCTTGCTTAACGCCATTCAGGCCATGACCTCGTCAACACCACGTGAAATCCATCTGGACATACAGGCAGACGCTGCGAATGTGTGCATACAGGTGTGCGATACCGGATTGGGTTTGACGGAAGAAAACACGCGACGCATCGGCGACCCCTTCTTCACCACCAAGGCCCAAGGGCTGGGGCTGGGCATCTCGATCTGCAGGGACATCCTAGCCCAATACGGCGGTCAATTGACCCTTGAAAACAATGCCAGCCAGGGGGCGTGCGCCACCATCACCTTGCCCCTGGCCACATAAAAGGCCAACTCAACCCAGCGGCTTGAGCAACTCGTTCAGGTCGGCCTCGCCAAACAAAGGCTCTTTGCGCTGCACCGCGCCTTCGTACATGTCTTGCGCCAATTGGGCTTTGCGCTCTTGCAAGGCCAGCATGCGCTCTTCGATGGTGCCTTGCGCCACCAGCTTGAGCACCCAGACGCTTTGCTTTTGCCCAATGCGGTGGGCACGGTCGGTGGCCTGGTTTTCCACAGCCGGATTCCACCAGGGGTCGTAGTGAATCACCGTGTCGGCTTGCGGCAAGTTCAGGCCCACGCCACCGGCTTTCAGGCTGATCAAGAACAATGGCACTTGGCCACTGGTGAATTTGTCGATGATGGCGTCGCGGTTTTTACTTTGCCCCGTGAGCTTGACCCAGGGGATGCCCAGTGCAGGCAAGGCTTTTTCGATCAGGCCCAGCATTTCGGTGAACTGCGAGAACAGCAAAATCTTGCGGCCCTCGGCGACCATCTCGGGCAGCATGTCCAAGAGCTGCTCCAGCTTGGCCGACTGCTGCACCTGGCTGGCCGCACTCAGCTTGAGCAA
>JBEEJQ010000078.1:0-12527 GCA_041169105.1 Pseudomonadota bacterium
CGTGTGCAGCTCTTCCATGGGCAGGCCAATGGTGCCGCGGCCGTCGTAGTTGCCGTCGTGGGCCGACTGGTCGCCGCCTGTGCAGAAGGCGCGATCACCGGCACCGGCCAGCACGATGGCGCCTACGCTTTTGTCGTAACCAGCCTTGTTCAGGGCCTTGATGATCTCGTCGCAGGTGGTGCCGCGAAAGGCATTCATCTTCTCGGGGCGGTTGATCGTGATCCAGGCCACGCCGTTGCGGTTTTCGTACAGGATGTCTTCGAATTGCATGTATTTCTCCAAATGAGTTGAAGGACTGATCAGCCGTGCATCGTCAAACCACCAGACACGCTGATGACCTGGCCAGTGATGAAGGACGCGTCGTCGCTGCCAAAGAAGGCGATGGCGCTGGCTAGGTCGTCGGGTTGGCCCAGTCGGCCCAGGGGAATGGCGCTGCGGAAGGCTTCGATCAACTTGGCCGGATCGCGAGCGCCTTCGGCCACACCGGCCAGCAAGGCGGTGTCGGTCGGGCCGGGGCATACCACGTTGACGGTGATGTTGTGGCGTGCATGCTCGCGGGCCAGGGTTTTGGACAGGGCCACCAAGCCACCTTTGCAAGCGGCATAGACGGCTTCGCCTGACGAGCCGCCGCGTGCGGCGTCCGAGGCGATGTTGACGATGCGGCCATAGTTGCGCGCCACCATGCCGGGCAACACCGCATGGTGCATGTGCAGGGCACCCGTGAGGTTGATGGCGATCAGCTTGTCCCACTCGGCCGGCACGGTTTTGACGAAGGGCTTGAACACGTCCCAGCCCGCGTTGTTGACCAACACATCGATGGGGCCCAGTTGGGCTTCGGTGGCGGCGACTGCCGCATCGACTTGTGCACGGTCGGTGATGTTGCAGGCATAAGCCGCTGCAGTGCCGCCCGCGGCGGTGATGTTGTCGGCCACCTTTTGCGCCGCTTCGAGGTTCATGTCAAAGACGGCGACCTTGGCACCTTCGGCGGCAAAACGGCGGCAGGTGGCCCCGCCAATGCCGCCACCGCCACCGGTCACAATCACTGTTTTGCCTTCGAGGTTTTTCATTTTTTCTCCAATTGAGGTCAAGGGTTTGTGTGTTGAATTCTGCTGAACATATGACAATATGTTGACGTATTATGTGTTTGTCTTAAACTGCTGTGCAAGAGCCTTTTGCTTTGAGTAACCTATCGTTTTCCCTATGAAAAAAACTGTTGACGCCCGGATGGAGATGGCCAATCGCATCTTTTTCAAGTTGTATCAATGTGCCAATATGTTGCATAAAACCGGCAGCAGGGCGGTGCAGGATGAAGGCTTGACCACCCAACAATGGGCGGTGCTGGGGGCCTTGTCTCGGCCCGAGGCAGCCCAAGGCATGGGGGTGGGGGAGTTGGCGCGCTACCTCATGGTCAGCCGCCAGAACCTGTCGGGATTGATCACGCGCATGACGCGTGATGGACACATTGAGATGAGCACCGATGGACGCGATCGCCGTTCGCGCCTGGTGGTGATGACCGAGTCAGGCCGCCACGTCTGGATGGACCAGGCCCAGCCCAAGATCAAGGCCTATTACGAGCAAGCCTTGCAGGACTTCTCGATGGGTGACATGGCGCACACCTTGCATTACTTCCTGAAATTGCTGGACAACATGGAAAAAATTGACCTTGCGGTACCAGAGGAAGATCCAGCTCAAGAATGAGCGGCTTGATGGACAGATGCAGATTTCTTTGCCGCTGTTTCTCTGCTTGCCATTCTGCAGTGTCGGTGTGTGCGCCTTCAAACTGAGGTGGTACTGAGGGCCGTCATGGCTGCTAGGCATCAGGCTTGCTTGGTGAAATTTTCAGGATCGATGGCGTCGCGGTTTCGCAAAAAGTTCGGCACAGACGCCGCGCAGCCAGCGGTTGGCCGGGTCCTGGTGGTAGCGGGTGTGCCAGTATTGCTTGACGGTGAAGCCCTCAATGGCCACGGGGCAAGGGAGCATTTGCAGTCCGGCCGCTTGGGCCAGTGTCTCGCCAATATGGCGGGGCAGCGTGGCCACCAGGTCGCTGGTGGACAAAATGGCCGACAGGCCCAGAAAGCCCGGCAGGGCCAGTTGCACCCGGCGCTGCTTGTCCAGTTTTTGCAAGGCGGTCTCCAGCAGCTGCGCACCGGTGCCTGAGACGATGCCCACATGGGCTTCGTTCAGGTAGTGCTTCATCGTGAAGGTCTTGCCGATGCGCGGGTGATTCGCGTTGCACAGGCAAATCCAGTCCTGGTCGAACAAGGCTTGTTGGTAAAACCCGCTGTCCAGCGTGGGGATCAGGCCCAGTGCCAGATCGGCGTCCCCCGATTGCAAGGCGCTGGCCATGTCGGGCCCCAGCGTGGCTGCTTCCAGTTTCACGCCCGGGGCCAGTGCGTGCACATGTGCAAACAGGCGAGGCATCAGCGTCACATGGCTGGCGTCGGTCATGAAGATGCGAAAGCGCCGCTCGCTGCTGGCCGCATCGAACTGAGCGCTCGTGCTGGCCAGCAAGTCCATGCCGCTCAGGACCTGTCGCACGGCTGGCATCAACTCTTGTGTGCGGGGCGTGGGCTGCATGCCTTCGGGGGTGCGCACGAACAAGGGGTCGCCCAACACCTTGCGCAGCCGCGCCAGCCCAATGCTGATGGTCGGTTGCGACAAACCCAGACGCTCGGCGGTGCGGGTCACGCTTTGGCTGGCATGCAGCGCGTCCAGCAGACGCAGCAATTTGATGTCGATGCTTTGGGCATCCAGTGGCGTGCGGGGTTTCATGTATTTATAAGTTAAATGAAGCGTATTTTATTTATTGCATTTACGAAATTAAAGTGCCTTCCTACGATGCTGTCAATTCCATGCAGGAGCGCATTTTGAAAATTGCAGTTTTGGGCGCAGGCGCTTTGGGTTGTGCCATTGGCGGCACGCTGGCCGAGGCGGGTAACGAGGTGTTGTTGATCAACCGCAACCCGGCGCACGTGGCGGCGATCAACACCCATGGCCTGGTCATGCGGGGGACTCAGGGTGAGCGCACGGTGCGTGTGCAAGCGGCGCTCGATGCCGCTGGCCAGGCTCCGGTGGATCTGCTCATTGTGCTGGTCAAGTCCTTTCACACCGACAGCGCCATCCAGGCGGCAACCCACTTGGTGGGGCCGCAGACGGTGGTGCTGTCGCTGCAAAACGGACTGGGCCATGAAGACATCCTGGCCGACAGGGTGGGGCGCGACCATGTGCTGGCGGGCAAGACCTATGTGGGCGGCGTGGTGCTGGCCCCGGGGCGGATCATCGCGGGCACCGAAGGCAAGGAAACCCTGATCGGCGAGTTGGACGGCACGCTGTCACCGCGTGCGCAGCGCATTGCGGGGGTGTTCAACGCTGCAGGTCTGGTCACCACGGTGAGCGACAACATCATGGGCACCATGTGGGACAAGCTGCTGATCAATGTGGCCACCGGGGCTTTGAGCAGCATCACCCGCCTGACTTATGGCGCGATGTACCCGTTGCCGCAGATCGAGGCCACGGCCATCGCTGCCGTGCAGGAGGCCATGGATGTGGCCCGCGCCTGCGGCGTGCGCCTGAGCTACACCGACCCCAAAGGCCCTTGGCTCAAGGCCGCAGCCGGTTTGCCGCCAGATTTCAAGACATCGATGTTGCAGAGCCTGGAAAAAGGCTCGGTGACCGAAATCGATTTCATCAATGGCGCGGTCGTGCGCTGGGGCCAGCGCTGCGGCGTGAACACCCCGGTCAATGCCACGCTGGTGGCTTGCGTCAAGGGCATCGAGTCCACCTTGCCTCAATGAACCCCATTTCCAATGGCACCCCACAAGGAACACCCATGAATATCCCTTTTAATCCACCCACACGCGCCTATGTCGAGCATGTGGCTGTGCGCGTCAAAGACATCCATTGGCACATCCGCTTTTTCTACGAAGTGCTGGGCATGGATGTGCGCGAAATCGACGGGCCAAGCGAAGACCCCCGCCAATACTGGACGCTGGGGGGCATGCAGCTGATGGCCTGTCCCGACTTTGAGGCCCCACCCAGCAACGATGCGGGCTGGCTGGCACATCTGGGGGTCATGGTCGACGACCTGGAAGCGGCACTGCAGGCGGCGCAGCCCTGGGGCGTGAAGACCTTGCCGCAAGGCCGCAACTGGTTGCAGCTGCCCGATGGCCTGGCGGTCGAGCTGATTCAGGCCGCACCCGGTACGGTGGCGCAGGCCTTGTCGATCAATCCCCGTGCGCAATGAAAGAGCAGTCCATGAAACTCATACCACCGGCCATCGCCTTCAAGACGCCCGAGAAATACTGGGACGATGCCTGCGAAGGCGATGTCTGCATCAGTCCCAGCTATGAAGTGACCGAAGAGCGGATCAATGCCTATGCCGTGCTCACGGGGGACTACACCCCTGTGCACATTGACGAGGACTACGCCAAAACCACGCCGTTTGGCACGCGTGTGGCGCATGGCTTGCTGGGCTTGTCGATTGCCGACGGCCTCAAGACCCAGAGCGAATACCGTTTTTTGCCCGGCATGTCCCTGGGCTGGACCTGGGACTTTTTGCTGCCGATCAAGATCAACGACACCCTGCATGTGAAGTTCAGCGTGACCGGTTTGCGCGCCTCCAAAAGCCGTCCCGGCTGGGGCATTGTGGTCTTGCCCTCCGAGCTGATCAACCAGCACGGTCAAGTCGTTCACCAAGGTGAACACCGTTTGATGATCCCCCGTCGCCCAGGAGCGTTTTGATGAGCCAGCAAGCATTGCCCCTGTCGGGCATCCGTGTGATTGATTACAGCCACTTTTTGGCAGGCCCTTATGTGGGGCGGTGTCTGGCCGCTTTGGGTGCAGAAGTCATCAAAATCGAACGCCCCAAGACCGGTGATGCCGGTCGCCAGCATGCCTGGTTTGTGGGGGAAGACGGTGAATATTCGGGTTACTTTTTGCAGCTGAACATGGGCAAAAAGGGCGTGTGCGTCAACATGAAAGACCCACGGGGGCGCGAGTTCATGGAAAAGCTGGTGGACACCGCCGATGTGTTCATTGAGAACTACCGACCGGGCGCACTGAGCAAAATGGGCTTGGGTTATGAAGACTTGGCGCGGCGTAATCCGGGGCTGGTGTATTGCTCGATTTCGGCCTATGGCCACACCGGGCCCGATGCGCACCGGGCAGGCTTTGGCCTGATCGCCGAAGCCAAGAGCGGCATCATGCAAATGGTGGGCACGCCGGGCGAAGCACCACCACTTTTGCGCATCTCGCTGGGCGACATGTACACCGGCATCCATGCGGTGGCCGCCATCAATGCGGCCTTGCTCGGTCGGGTCAAGTCGGGTCAAGGCCAGCACATCGACATGGCGCTGTACGACACGCTGGTCTCCATGCACGAGTACGCGGTGCAGTGCTACACCCTGTCGGGGGGGCAAGAGGTGCCGGTGCAGACCGGTCACGACATGCCCACATCCACCTTGTATGGCGTGTTCCGTGCGCAAGACGGTGATCTGGTGATCGCGGCGCAGGTGGACGATGCTTGGAAGCGTTTTGCTGCGCTGGTTGAGCAGCATGGTGGCCCCGCCGGGTTCGCTGCCGATGCGCGTTTTCACACCACGGCGGGACGCAATGCGCACCGGCTGGACATTCTGGCGGTGGTCAAGCCCTGGGTGGCCGCGAAGCGGGTGGCCGATGTGCTGGCCATGCTGGATGCCATCGACGTTCCCGGAGCCAAGGTGCAGCGCATTGACGAGGTGTTGGCCGATCCCCAAATCCAGGCCCGTGGCATGGTGCTGGAGCAAGACCATCCGGTGCTGGGCAAGATCAAGCTGCCCAATTTGCCGTTCCACTTTTCTGGCTGCGACACCACCATGACCCAGGTGGCCCCCGATCTGGGGCAGCACAACACCGAGATCGCCGCCAGCGTGGGTTTCAGCGCCGAGCAAATTGCCGCCATGCAGCAAGACGGTGTCTTGTATTCGGCTTGAAGAGGACACCCCATGACTGACCGTTACGCTGTGATCGGCAATCCGATCGACTTCAGCAAATCGCCTTTCATCCACATGGCGTTTGCCCAAGTGACTGGGCAAGACATCGACTACAGCAAGGTGCTGGCCCCATTGGGCGAGTTTGCCGCCACCGTGGACGCTTTTCGCGCTTCAGGTGGCTTGGGCATGAACATCACCGCGCCGTTCAAGCTGGAGGCGTTCGACTACGCCACCGAACGCTCAGCGGCGGCCGAGCTGGCGGGTGCTGCCAACGCCATGAAATTTGAAGGTGGCCGTGTGTTGGCCGAGAACTTTGACGGTGTGGGGCTGGTGCGCGATGTGGTGCACAACCTGGCTTGTCCGATGAAGGGCCGTCGCGTCTTGCTGCTGGGGGCGGGTGGCGCGGCACGTGGTGCCCTCTTGCCGTTTTTGGCCGAGCAACCTGCGCTGCTGGTGATTGCCAACCGCACCGAGGCCAAAGCGCAGGCATTGTGCGACATCGCCCGGCAGCACGCGCAAGGCGAAACCCAGGTGCTGGCGCTGGGGATGGACCGTTTGTCGGGGCAGCGTTTTGATGTGGTGTTCAATGCCACATCGGCCAGCTTGCGCGCTGAATTGCCGCCCGTGCCTGCCACTGTGTTCGCCCCCGGGGCCTTGGCCTATGAGCTCGCTTATGGCAAAGGATTGACGCCGTTTTTGCGGCTGGCGCAAAACGCGGGCATACAGCGCCTGGCTGACGGGGTGGGCATGCTGGCCGAGCAGGCGGCCGAGGCTTTTGCCTGGTGGCGGGGTGTGCGGCCGGACACGCGTGCCGTGATTTCGCAGTTGACCGTTCCTTTGGCGTGAGTGGCGAATGGGCGGGCATGCATTCTGTGGCGCGGGACGTTCGGCATCAGGGCAAGCCCTGATCAGAAAGCGCTTGCGCACCCCCTATACTTGCAAAATGAACCAACTGGTACATTCCGCCAAACCCAAGCCGTCCGAGCTGCCCATTCCCCGCGAGACCGGGCGCACCAACGACCCGGCCCGCACCATGGCCGAAATCCTTGCCGTGGCAACACACGAGTTTGCAGACAAGGGGCTGACGGGTGCCCGCATCGACGAGATCGCGGCGGCCACGCGCACCAGCAAGCGCATGATCTATTACTACTTCGGCAGCAAAGACGGTTTGTACCTGGCCGTGCTCGAAGAGGCTTACCGCCGCATGCGCGAGATCGAAGCCGATTTGCACCTGGCCGATCTGGAGCCGCTTGCAGCGCTGCAAAAACTGGTGGAGTTCACCTACGACCACCACCGCGACAACGAAGACTTCATCCGACTGGTGATGAACGAGAACATCCAGCGCGGCGATTATTTGCGCCAGAGCAAAAACATCCAGTCGCTCAACTCGATCGCCATCCAATCCTTGCAGGCCGTCTATGCACGCGGGGTGGCGCAAGGGGTGTTCCGGCCAGGGCTGGACCCGGTGGACATCCACTCGGCGATTTCAGCGTTCACGTTTTTCAACGTGTCCAACCGCCACACCTTTGGCGTGATCTTCAAAGACAAAGCCAGCCTGGGCAAGGCCGAGACGCTCAAGCGCCAGCACGTGGTGGACCTGATCTTGCGCTTTGTCAGTCATCACATTCCGGCATAACAGCTAGGGTTTATGAGAATTCCAGGATCAGGGAAACTACCTAGGTCATAAAACTAACCAGTTCGTACATTAACGGATAGCCATTTCAGGAGAAGCGTGTGGTCAAAAAATTCATTGATGCTTATTGCTGGTTGCTCAACTGGGTGATCGCGATCAGTCTGGCCGTGATGGTCGTGTTGGTGTTTGGGAATGTGGTGATGCGTTACGGCTTCAATTCCGGTATCACCTTGTCAGAAGAGTTGTCGCGTTGGTTGTTCATTTGGATGACCTTCATGGGCGCGGTCATCGCCCTCAAGGAGCACGGCCACCTGGGCACCGACATGCTCATTGGCAAACTTGGCCCAGTAGGCAAGAAGCTGTGTTTGGGCTTGTCTCATCTGTTGATGTTGTTCGTGTGCTGGCTGCTGTTCAAGGGGGCATATGACCAGGCGGTGATCAACCTGGAGACCACCAGTGCCGTGATGGAAGTGTCCATGGCTTGGGTCTATGCCCCTGGTGTGCTCTTTGCCGTGCTGGGTGGCTTGATCATCCTGACCGAATTTTTCCGCCTGTTGACAGGTCAGATCCGTGACGAAGACCTGATCATGATCCAGGAATCCGAAGAGTCGCCACATGGCGAAGCCGACAAAGCTTGAGTGAGCAGGAGAAAAAAATGACGATTGCTGTATTTTTGTGTTCCCTGATCGGTGCCATGGCTTTGGGCATTCCGATTGCCTTTTCACTGCTGTTGTGCGGTGTCGCCCTGATGTGGCACATGAACATGTTTGACGCGCAGATCCTGGCGCAAAACCTGATCGAAGGCTCCAACAGCTTCCCCTTGCTGGCGGTGCCATTTTTCATGCTGGCCGGTGAAATCATGAACGCGGGCGGCCTGTCGCGCCGCATCGTGAACTTCGCCATGGCCTGCGTGGGGCACATCAAAGGTGGTCTGGGTTACGTGACCATCATGGCCGCCGTGATCATGGCTGCACTGTCAGGCTCCGCCGTGGCCGATGCAGCAGCGCTGGCGTCCTTGCTCTTGCCCATGATGGTGGCTGCTGGCCACGACAAGGCCCGCTCGGCAGGCCTGATCGCCTCGGCTGGCATCATTGCCCCGGTGATCCCGCCCAGCATTGGCTTTGTGATCTTTGGTGTGGCCGGCAACGTGTCTATCTCCAAACTGTTCATGGCCGGTATCGTGCCGGGGGTGTTGCTGGGGGCATCTTTGTGGATGACTTGGTGGTGGTTGGCCCGCCGCGAAGTGGTGCAGGTGCCTCCGCGCAAATCGGCCGGTGAAATTGCCAAGGCCTTGCGCGAAGCGACTTGGGCTTTGGTGTTGCCCGTGATCGTGGTGTTCGGTCTGAAGTTCGGTGTCTTTACTCCGACCGAAGCGGCCGTGGTGGCTGCGGCCTACGCCTTGATCATCTCCACTTTTGTTTACCGTGAATTGAGCTTCAAGACCCTGGTGCCCCTGTTCATGACGGCTGCCAAAACCAGTGCCGTGGTGATGTTTCTGGTGGCCGCTGCCATGGTCTCGGCCTGGCTGATCACGGTGGCCAATTTGCCTGGCGAGTTGGTGGCTTTGCTGCAACCCATGTTGGACAGCCCCAAATTGCTGATGTTGGCGATCATGGTGATCACCATGGTGGTGGGCACAGCGCTGGACATGACGCCGACCATCTTGCTCTTGACCCCTGTATTGATGCCCGTGATCAAGGCGGCTGGCATTGACCCGGTTTATTTCGGGGTGTTGTTCATCATCAACAATGCGATCGGTTTGATCACGCCCCCGGTGGGCACGGTGCTCAACGCTGTGGCAGGCGTAGGTAAAGTCAGCATGGACGAAGTCACCAAAGGTGTGATGCCATTCATGGTGGCTCAGTTCATCATCATGTTTGCGATGGTGGCCTTCCCAGATCTGGTGATGGTGCCTGCTCGCTGGTTCTATTGATTTTCGGCGACGTCGTCTGATCGGGTACGCCAGACGACAAGCCTCCTGATGGTCAGCGTACGTCCGTTTTTTTATTTTTGGAGACAACTCATGAAACGCGTGTTCATCAAGTCCTTGATTGCCACTGTCGCCTTGGCTGCTGTGGGCGTGGCATCGGCCCAAGACAAAACCATCAAGTTTGCCAACCAGAACACGGCGGGTCACCCCATCGTGCTGGGCATGGAGAAGTTCAAGGAAATCGTCGAGAAAAACTCCGGCGGCAAGATCAAGGTCAATGTCTTTCCTGGCGGCACATTGGGCAGCGACCAGGCCAACGTGTCTGCCATTCAGGGCGGCACCTTGGAGATGGCATCGATGAACTCGGGCATTTTTGCCGCGCAGGTCAAGGAATTCGCCATTTTTGATTTCCCCTTCATGTTTGGCTCAGGCAAGGAAGCTGATGCTGCCGTGGACGGTGCTTTCGGCAAGAAGCTGCACGCCAAACTGGCCGACAAAGGCATCATCGGTCTGGGTTATTACGAACTGGGCTTTCGCAACATCACCAACAGCAAGCGCGCCATCAACAAGGTGGAAGACCTGGAAGGCCTGAAGCTGCGCGTGATCCCGAACCCGATCAACGTGGACTGGGTCAAGGCTTTGGGTGCCAACCCCACACCGCTGCCATGGCCTGAGGTGTATGCCGCATTGGAACAAAAAGCGGTTGACGGCCAGGAAAACCCTGTGGCCACCATCAACGGTGCCAAGTTGTACGAAGTGCAAAAGCACCTGGCCCTGACCGGTCACCAGTACAACCCCCAGTCGGTCATCATCAGCAAGAAGTTCTGGGAAAAGCTGTCGGCTGCCGAGCAAAAGATCGTGGCCGATGCCGTGACCGAATCGGCCAAATTCCAGCGTGAAAAAGCACGCGCCCTGGAAGCCAGCATTCTGGACAACTTGAAGAAAAACGGCATGCAAGTGACTCAGTTGCCAGAAGCCGAGATGGCCAAGCTGCGCGACAAGATGCGCCCCGTGACCGCCAAGTACGGCGTGACCGTTGGTCAAGATCTGGTCAAGGAATTGCAAGCTGAAATCGAAAAGGTGCGCACTGCTGCTGCAGCGCCTGCCAAGAAGTCGGGCAAGTAATTTCCCGTGATGAGGCTTCGCCGCACGTGCGGCGAAGCCTTGCTTATTGATCTAAAGGAATTGTCATGAAAGTCTTGATGCTCCACGGCGTGAACCACAACATGTTTGGTAAACGCGACCCCAAGCAATACGGCACCATCACCCTCGATGAGATCAATGCCAATTTGCAAAAATTGGGTCAAGAGTTGGGTGCCGAGGTCGAGTGCTATCAGACCAACCATGAAGGTGACATGTGCGAGCGCATTCACCAGGCCTATTTCGACCAGGTCGACGCCGTGTTGATCAACGCCGGCGCATGGACCCATTACAGCTACGCCATCCGTGATGCGTTGGCCGTGTTGACTTGCCCCATCGTGGAGCTGCACATGTCCAATATCCACGCGCGTGAAGAATTCCGTCACCACTCGGTGTTTGCCGAGATCGTCAAAGGCCAGATCTGCGGCTTTGGCGCAGACAGTTATTTGCTGGCGCTGCGCGCTGGCGTGTCGGCTGCACAAGCGGCTGGCTGAATATCTGCGTGCTCGGCTCGTCCGAGCACATACGGGTGAAAACCCTTTTTTCGTTCAATGATCGCACGCATGCGATTGATTGTTGAACTTCTGATGACCGATCAACGCACCGCCAGGCGATGCCGCCTCTGACAATCTCGATCGAATCAACGGTCAACCCATTTTCCAACAGCAATGATCAACGGCAACACAGCACTCATCGCGCACATTGGCTACCCCACGCACACCTTCAAGTCGCCGATGATCTACAACCCGTATTTCGAATCGGCAGGCATCAACGCCGTGGTGGTGCCCATGGGCTGCAAACCAGAGAACTACCCCCCTTTCCTCAAAGCGGTGTTCACGCTGGAAAATATTTGCGGCGCCCTGATCACCATGCCGCACAAGGTCACCACCGTGGGCTTGCTCGACGAGGTGACCGCCACCGTGCGCGTGGCCGGGGCCTGCAATGCGGTCAAGCGCCTGGCCGATGGCCGCCTGGTGGGCGACATGTTCGATGGCGCGGGTTTTGTGCGCGGCGTGCAACGCAAGGGCTTTGACCTGACGGGCAAGCGTGTGCTGGTGGTCGGCACAGGTGGCGTCGGTTGTGCGATTGCCGCATCGCTGGCCGGCGCAGGCATTGCGGCCATCAGCCTGTTCGACGTCAACACCGCAGGTTGCGAAGCTTTGGCCCAGCGCCTCAAAACCAATTACCCCCAAATCGAGGTGCGCACCGGCTCGAACGATCCGATCGATCATGATCTGGTGGTCAACGCCACGCCCATGGGCATGAACGAGGGCGACCCGCTGCCCATGGATGTTTCGCGCCTGTCACCTGACACCTTTGTGGGCGAGGTCGTCATGAAGGCCGAGACCACCGCATTTTTGGCCGCTGCGCAAGCGCGCGGTTGCCGCACCCAGGTGGGCACGGATATGCTGTACGAGCAGATCCCGGCGTATCTGGAGTATTTTGGCCTGCCCACCACCACCGCAGAAGTGCTGCGCAGTGGTGCCAAGCTGAGCTACTGAAGCAGAAGTACTGAAGTCCAACGAATTCCCTCACGGAGTGCACTGATGACCTTGAACAAAGTGGATCGCGAAGCCGTCCCCGACATGCCCAACCGTTTGGGCATTGCGGGCATTGAATTCATCGAGTACGCCACCAGCCGTCCCCAAGCGCTGGGCCAGGTGCTGGAGAACATGGGCTTTCGGCCGGTGGCCCGTCACCGCTCGCGTGAAGTGACCTTGTACCGTCAGGGCACGATGAACCTGGTGGTCAACGCCAGCCCCGACGACGCCCGCGTGAGCGGCACAGTGGACGGCCAGCCCGTGATTTCTGCGGTGGCTTTCCGTGTGCAGGATGCGCTCAAGGCGCACAACCG
>JBEEJQ010000079.1:0-12398 GCA_041169105.1 Pseudomonadota bacterium
AACACGCGCTTTTTGGCGCTGGCCACATAGGCGTTGCCGGGGCCGGTGATCTTGTCCACCTTAGGGATGGTGGCGGTGCCATAGGCCAGCGCCGCCACGGCTTGGGCGCCGCCCACCGTGAAGGCGCGGCTCACGCCCGCCACACAGGCGGCGGCCAGCACCAGCGGGTTGCGCACGCCTTGCGGTGTGGGCACCACCATGATGATGTCCTGCACACCCGCCACATGGGCAGGGATGGCGTTCATCAACACCGACGAGGGGTAAGCCGCTTTGCCGCCGGGCACGTAAATGCCCACGCGGTCAAGGGGCGTGACTTTTTGGCCCAGCAGCGTGCCGTCTTCGTCGCGGTAAGACCAGCTCTCGCCCGAGGCTTTCTTTTGCGCTTCGTGGTATTTGCGCACACGGGCGGCAGCCGCTTGCAGGGCTTCGCGTTGTGCGGCGGGCAGGCTGTCCAACGCGGCTTGCAATTCGGCTTGGGTGATCTCCAGGGCTTTGACGTCGGTGGCTTGCAGGCCGTCAAAACGCTGGGTGTACTCCAGCACGGCCGCGTCGCCGCGCTGCTGCACATCGGCCAGGATGTCGGCCACGCGCTGCTCGATGGCGGCGTCGGTGTCGGCAGACCAATGCAGGCGGGCCGCAAAGGCCGCTTCAAAACCGGCATCCGCCGTGTTCAGTTGCAATGGTTTGGCTTGAAAGCCCATAGATTCCATGTCTTTCAGTCTTTTTTCACCGCGCCCGCAAAGGCGTCGATGATGGCGCGGATCGGCGCTTGCTTGAGTTTGAGCGCGGCTTGGTTCACGACCAGGCGCGAGCTGATGTCCATGATGCGTTCGACTTCAACCAGGTGGTTGGCCTTGAGTGTGTTGCCCGTAGACACCAGATCGACGATGGCATCGGCCAGGCCCGTGAGCGGTGCCAGCTCCATGCTGCCGTAGAGCTTGATCAGGTCAACGTGCACGCCCTTGGTGGCAAAAAAGTCACGCGCAATCGTGGTGTACTTGGTCGCCACCTTCAGGCGCGCGCCCGTGCGCACTTGCGCCGCGTAGTCGTAGTCCGCTCGCACCGCCACGCTCATGCGGCATTTGGCGATATTCAGGTCCAGCGGCTGGTACAGGCCCTGGCCGCCGTGCTCGATCAGCGTGTCCAAGCCCGTCACACCCAAATCGGCGCCGCCGTACTCCACATAGGTGGGCACGTCGCTGGCGCGCACCAGCACCACGCGCACGTTGGCCTGGTTGGTGGGCAAGATCAGCTTGCGTGATTTTTCGGGGTCTTCGAGCACCTCGATGCCAGCGGCTTGGAGCAGCGGCAGGGTTTCATCAAAGATGCGTCCTTTGGACAAGGCCAGTGTGATCATTTCACTCTTTCAATGTCAGCGCCCACAGCGCGGAGTTTGGCTTCCATGCGGTCATAGCCGCGGTCCAGGTGGTAAATGCGGTCCACAATGGTTTCGCCTTCGGCAACGAGCCCGGCAATCACCAGGCTGGCCGAAGCACGCAAATCGGTGGCCATGACCGTGGCACCCGACAATTTTTCAACCCCTTCGATCACCGACACTTTGCCGTCGATCTGGATGTTTGCGCCCAGACGCACCAACTCGTTGACGTGCATGAAGCGGTTTTCAAAAATGGTCTCAGTCACTTTGCTCGCGCCTTGCGAGATGCAGTTGAGGGCCATGAACTGGGCCTGCATGTCGGTCGGAAAGCCAGGGTATTCGGTGGTGCGAAAGCTCTGGGCTTTCAGGCGGCCTTCGGATTTCACGCGGATGAAATCGGCACCCGCTTCGATCGTGGCACCTGCATCGCGCAGTTTGTCGATGACGGCATCCAAGTGGTCGGCACGGCCGTTTTGCAAAACGACATCGCCGCCTGTGGCAGCCACAGCGCACAAGAAGGTACCGGCCTCAATGCGGTCGGCCACGACCTGATGCTCACAACCGTGCAAACGCTCCACGCCCTGGATGCGGATCTTGCTGGTGCCATGGCCCTCGATCTTTGCGCCCATCTTGATGAGCATTTCAGCCAGGTCAGTGATCTCGGGTTCCTGGGCGGCGTTTTCAAGCACCGTTTCGCCTTCGGCCAAAGCCGCCGCCATCATGAAATTCTCTGTGCCGGTCACAGTCACCATGTCGGTGGTGATTCGCGCGCCCTTCAAACGGGTACGACCTGCGGACAAACTGGCCAGCATGTAGCCATGCTCGACGATGATTTCAGCACCCATGGCTTGCAGGCCTTTGATGTGCTGATCCACAGGCCGTGAACCAATGGCGCAACCACCGGGCAAGGACACCTTGGCCTTCCCAAAACGCGCCAGCAACGGCCCCAGTGCCAGCACCGATGCACGCATGGTCTTGACCAGCTCGTAAGGCGCTTCAGGGTTGTTCAGACCACCGGCATCAAGGCTGACGCGGCCGTCTTCGTGATGTTCAGCGCTCACGCCCATGTTGCGAATCAGCTTGAGCATGGTGGCCACGTCCTGCAGACGCGGCACATTGGCCAATGTCACGGGGTCTGCACTGAGCAAAGCAGCGCACAACTCGGGCAAAGCAGCGTTTTTGGCACCCGACACGTCCAAAGTGCCGTTGAGGCGATGGCCGCCCCGAATTTTCAATTTGTCCATGTTCTTGAATCGATCAACGAGGCTGCGCCGCCCATTCGGCGGGCGTGTAGGTTTTCATCGACAAGGCATGCACCTCGTCGGTCTGGATTTTTTGTCCCAAGGTGGCATAAACCTTTTGATGCCGGGCAATCAGGCGCAAACCGGCAAATGCCTCGGACACGACCACCGCGCTCCAATGACGACCATCACCGTCCACTTCCAGGTGCGTGCACGGCAAACCAGCGGCGATGATGGAGCGAAGTTGTTCTGCGTTCATGGTGTTCAGCTCCGGATTTTGTAGCCGGTGCGCAAGAGATGAAGGGTCACACTGCTCACCACGGCCAAGGCCGCGGCGACCACACCCAGGCTGACCCATGGCGAAACATCGCTTTGACCAAAGAAGCCGTAACGGAAGCCGTCAATCATGTAGAAAAACGGGTTCAAGTGGCTCAGTTGCTGCCAGAAAGCGGGCAAGGAGTGGATGGAATAAAACACGCCCGACAAAAAAGTCATGGGCATGATGATGAAATTCTGAAACGCCGCCATCTGGTCGAACTTCTCGGCCCACAAGCCCGCAATCACACCCAGAGCCCCCATCATGGCGGCTCCCATGATGGCAAACGCCAAGACCCACAAGGGATAGATGAACTGGATGTTCACCATCCAACCGGTGATCAGGAAGACGCCCAGACCCACGGCCAGGCCACGCACCACCGAGGAAGAGACATAGGCCACAAACCAGCTCCAGTGCGACAAGGGCGTGAGCAGCAAGAACACCAGATTGCCCATGATCTTGCTTTGCACCAGACTGGACGAACTGTTGGCAAAGGCGTTTTGCAACACCCCCATCATGATCAGACCGGGCAACAAGAACGAGGTGTAGGCCACCTGGTCATACACCTTGACATGGTCTTCCAGCACATGGCCAAAGATCAGCATGTACAGCACGGAAGTCAGCACCGGTGCGGCAATGGTCTGAAAAGCCACTTTCCAAAAACGCAGCACTTCCTTGTAGAGCAGGGTTTGCCAGCCGGTCATGCCAAGGCTCCCGCGTTGGATTGTTGGCGGTTCATGACCTCCAGGAACACGTCTTCCAGATCCGCCTGACGAATCTCGACGTCCTCGGCCACCAAGCCCGCAGAACGCACGGTGCTGAGGCAGGTTTCGATGTCCAGCGCGTTGTTGACAGGCACCTGCACGATGCGACCGGTGACACGCGCCACCTGAGCCACCGAGGGGGGAAGCTCACCATCGAGCTTGAAACGCAAGACCTGGCTGGTGGCAGACTTGAGCAGCACCGAGGTTTTCTCGAGCGCCACCATCTGGCCACGCTTGAGCATGGCGATGCGACCGCACAAGGCCTCGGCCTCCTCCAGATAATGGGTGGTCAACAACACCGTGTGGCCTTGCTTGTTGAGTTTGGCAATGAACTGCCAAAGGGTCTGACGCAATTCAACGTCGACGCCAGCTGTGGGCTCGTCGAGCACAATGACACGCGGCTTGTGGACCAAGGCCTGCGCCACCAACACACGGCGCTTCATGCCACCAGAGAGCTGACGCATGTTGGCATTGGCTTTGTCGGTCAGGCCCAAACTGTCGAGCAGCTCATCGATCCAGTCGTCGTTTTTCTTGACACCGAAATAACCCGACTGAATCTTGAGCGATTCGCGGACCGTGAAAAAAGGATCAAAAACCAGCTCTTGCGGCACCACACCCAACAAACGCCTGGCGGCTGCGTAATCGCTTTGCACATTGTGGCCATGGACCAGCACCTGGCCCTGGCTGGCCCGGGTCAATCCGGCCAGAATGCTGATCAAGGTGGTTTTGCCAGCGCCATTGGGGCCCAGCAAACCAAAAAACTCCCCCTCTTGCACCTCAAAGCTGACCTGGTCGAGCGCACGAAATGCGGCAGCGCCCGCTTGCTTGGCAGCATAGGTTTTGGAGACGGATTGGAATGAGAGCGCAGACATGGGAGGGCTTTATTTTAAGTGCTGGCCCATGGCGCGATGCGCCTGTCGGGCAGGAAGCAGGCAAAAAGACCGGGCTTTTTCGCCCAAAAAGCACTCAAGCGGGCTGCAAGAGCTCCAACACGCCGTACAAAGTGGCCAATTCACGCAGGCGGGCCGACATGCCTTCCACAAGAACAGCTCGTCCCTGCGCTTTGGCCACGCGTCGCAGTCCCAGCAAAACAGCCAAGACCGACGAGTCAAAGTCGCTCAAAGCAGATGCATCCACACGAACGGGCTCAACCTGGACCGGTGACTGCCCCACCTGAAGCTCATTGACCCATTGGGACAAGCAAGCATCGGCCTGCTCGTGCATCAACGTAGGGGGCAGCTTCAAAGCGTTCATGGACAGGGCTCCCATCTGCAACGTGATCAATTGCGTGCGTTGGATTTGTTGCGCGCCGCCAAGCTGGCGATCAAGGCATCCATGCCGCCAGCATTGATTTCCTTGGTGAATTGGGTGCGGTAGTTTTCGATCAACCACACACCCAGCACATTCAGGTCAAAAATCATCCAGCCAGAACCTTCACCGGGCGTCTTTTCGAGGCGGTAGTCCAGCTGAATCGGGTCCCCTTTGCCACGCACTTCGGTGTTGACCACGAGGTTCTTGTCTTCCTGGCCGGAGCGCAAGGGCTTGACCACCACCACCTGATCGCTGACCTGGCTCAAAGCGCCTGCGTAGGTGCGAACCAAGAGAATCTTGAATTCATCCTGCAAGCGTTTTTGCTGCTCGGGCGTGGCTTTGCGCCAAGCGGGGCCCGTGGCCAGAGACGTCATGCGGCGGAAGTTCACATGCTGCATGAGCTTGTCGTCCACCAACTGGGTGAGCTTGTTCACATCGCCGCTGCG
The DNA here is from genome assembly GCA_041169105.1 of Pseudomonadota bacterium. Lineage (GTDB taxonomy): Bacteria > Pseudomonadota > Gammaproteobacteria > Burkholderiales > Burkholderiaceae_C > Limnohabitans_A. The sequence continues at coordinate 5,454 of JBEEJQ010000079.1, forward strand.
CAGCGCTTTGTCGGCTTTGATGGTGTCCAGCGTTTCCGTCGTGATGCGTTTGATGAACACCTCAGGCGCTTCGTCTGCCGCCCATGCCGCGCCCATCGAGGTCATGGCGGCAGCCGACAGACAGGCGCCCAACATTTGGCGACGGGTCAAAGAAAAGAAGGACTGTGAGTGATGCATGCGGAAACTATAAATGCGATTGAACGAGTGCTTGTGAGCAACTGTAACGAGCCGCCTGAGGCTCAGGGGGCGTCTTGATCGCTGTAATCAAAATCAGAGGGGGGATTGCCATCGTGCACATCGTTTTGACGCTTTTGCAAATAGGCATCGCGCACGAAGGTGTAGGGATCCAAAGAGGCTTCCTTGAGGGTGTCGACCGCTTGCAGCAAGCCCACCCGCACATCGGTCACGCGCAAAGCCACCAGGCTGTTGCGCGTGGCCTGATCGTTGAATTGGCGGATCGGATCGCCTTTGTAGTCAACCGGATAAGTCAAGGTGTCGCGCAAAGTCGATGGTCCCAAGATCGGCAACACCACGTAGGGCCCGGGTTTGACACCCCAGTAACCCAAAGTCTGCCCGAAATCTTCCTTGTGCCGCTCCAGGCGCATCTCGGTCGCAATGTCCAAAACACCGCCCAAGCCAAAAACCGTGTTCACGCTCACGCGCATGAAACTCTCGACGGCATGCTGGCCCTTGAGCTGCAAAGCACTGTTGGCCATGGACCAAACATCGCCCAGATTGCCAAAAAAATTGTGGACACCCGTTTGCAGGAATTTGGGAACCACTTTGTCGTAAACACGCGCAACCGGTTTGATGGCGATCGTGTCCACCGCATCGTTGAAGTTGTAAACGCTGCGGTTCATGGACTCCCAAGGGTCCCGCGCATCGGCACTCTTGACCGTTGCACAGCCCTGCAAGCCCATGAAAAGCACGACCAGGCACAGCCCAAGCCATCGACGATCAATGGATTTCACGGCTTTTTGCCCTCGGCAGCGGGAGCAGGCTCAGCCGCCTTGCTGTAAAGAAATTGGCTGATCAGGTTCTCGAGGATCACCGCCGACTGGGTTGAACCAATCTTGTCTCCTGCCACCAGGTTCTTCTCGTCCGCGCCAGGCGCGATGTCCAGGTATTGCTCACCGAGCAAACCGCTGGTCAAAATCTTGAGGGAACTGTCGGCCGGAAACTGGTTTTGCGATTGCAGCGCCAAAGTCACCTTGGCCTGGAAGGATTCGCCGTCGAAGGCAATGTTCTTGACTCGACCAACAACCACGCCCGCGCTTTTGACGGCAGCACCTGGCTTGAGGCCACCGATGTTGTCGAACTTGGCTGTGACTTCGTAGTCCTTGCTGAAATTCAAGGTCAGCAAATTGGCGGACTTGAGGGCCAGAAACAGCACGGCCACAGCACCGAGCAAGACAAACAAACCGACCCAAATATCATTTTTTGAACGTTGCATGTCGTACCCTTCAAATGCTGAACATCATCGCGGTCAGGATGAAGTCCAGACCCAAAACCGACAAGGAAGAAACCACCACACTGCGGGTGGTCGCGCTGGCCACCCCTTCGGGCGTGGGCTTGGCCACATAGCCCTGAAGCAAGGCAATGAAGGTCACCGCCACACCAAACACGATGCTCTTGATGATGCCGTTGCCCACATCCTTGAACACATCGACGCCGCCTTGCATCTGGCTCCAGAACGAGCCTGCATCGACACCGATGAGCAGAACACCCACCACATAGCCACCCAAAATGCCCACAGCGCTGAACACCGCGGTGAGCATGGGCAAGGCGATCACGCCGCCCATGAAACGCGGCGCCAAGATGCGCTGGATCGGGTCCACCGCCATCATTTCAAGCGCGGTGAGTTGTTCACCGGCACGCATGAGGCCGATTTCGGCCGTGAGCGAAGCACCGGCGCGGCCTGCATAAAGCAGTGCGGCCACCACAGGCCCCAACTCGCGCACCAAACTGAGTGCCACCAACAAACCCAAGGCCTCGGCCGAGCCATAGCGCTGCAAGGTGTAGTAGCCCTGCAAGCCCAGCACAAAGCCCACAAACAGGCCCGACACCGTGATGATGGCCAAGGAGTAGTTGCCCAAAAAGTGCACTTGATCGCGCACCAAGCCAAAGCGCCGGAGGGCAGCGCCCGACATCTTGAGCAATTTGAAAAACAAACGGGCACCAAAGCCCCAGTCGGCCAGCGCCTGCCGTGTGGCCGCGCCCAATGCGGCCAGCATGTGGATCACGTTCATGCGGACCTCCGGTCATAGTCCTGATCGGCCGTGGGCGCGGGGTAATGGAATGGCACCGGCCCGTCGCTCAGGGCGTGCACAAACTGGTGGATCAGGGGATCGGTACTGGCACGCAGCTCGGCTGGCGTGCCTTGCGCGGCCAGACCGCCATTGGCCAGGATCACCACATGGTCGGCGATCTCGAAGGTTTCGGTCACATCGTGCGAGACGATCACACTGGTGATGCCCAGGCTGTCGTTCAGGCGGCGAATCAAACGCGCCGCCGTGCCCAAAGAAATCGGGTCCAAACCAGCAAACGGCTCGTCGTACATGATCAGTTCGGGGTCCAGCGCGATGGCGCGGGCCAGGGCCACGCGTCGGCTCATGCCACCGGAAATTTCGGAAGGTTTGAGGTCTCGCGCACCGCGCAAGCCCACCGCATCGAGCTTCATGAGCACGATGTCCCGGATCAGGTCTTCCGACAAGGCCGTGTGCTCACGCAAGGGAAAAGCCACGTTGTCGAACACGCTCATGTCGGTGAACAAGGCCCCGAACTGAAACAACATGCCCATGCGACGGCGTGCTGCATACAGCTCGGCTTGCTGCATGCCTGTCACATCGTGACCGTCAAACAACATCTGCCCTTGCTGCGCACGGATTTGACCGCCAATCAGGCGCAGCACGGTGGTTTTGCCACCACCGGACACGCCCATCAAGGCCGTGACTTGGCCGCGTGGAATTTTGAAGCTGAGGTTCTTCAAAATCGCACGCTCACCGTAGCCGAAGCTCAGGTCACGCAGTTCAACGAGAGGAGATGTATTGGGCGTATTCATGAAAAACAAGAGCCGGGTAGGCCGGCTCTTGTGATCTTATCGAAGCAAGGTCAACGCGATGTAAACCTTGGTGTTCTAGGGATTGTACCTAGAACGGAACCCGCATCAGCGCGGCAGGTCGCTTTGGCCCATCAGGAACTCGTCCACAGCGCGTGCGGCCTGGCGGCCCTCGCGGATGGCCCAGACCACCAGCGACTGGCCACGGCGCATGTCACCGGCGGCAAACACTTTGTTCACATTGGTGGCATAGCCGCCCGTGAAGTCGGTGCTGGCTTTGGCGTTGCCACGGGCGTCTTTGTCGATGCCGAATGCGTCGAGCACAGTGGCGACCGGGTTGGTAAAGCCCATGGCCAGCAGCACCAGGTCGGCTTTGTATTCCTTCTCGGTGCCGGGCACCTCGATCATCTTGCCGTCCTTGAACTCGACGTGCACGGTCTTGAGGCCAGTGACTTTGCCTTTTTCGCCGATGAACTCTTTGGTGGAAATGGCGAACTCGCGTTGCAACAGGCCTTTTTCGGCACTCTCGTCGTGGCTGGAGCTGGTGCGCAGCTTCATGGGCCAGTAAGGCCAGACCATCAGCTTGTTTTCTTTTTCGGGTGGCTCGGGCATCACCTCGAACTGGGTCACGCTGACTGCGCCGTGGCGTGTGCTGGTACCCACGCAGTCACTGCCGGTATCGCCGCCACCGATCACGATGACGTTTTTGCCGTCAGCGCGCAATTGGCCCTTGAGCTTGTCGCCCGCATTGACCTTGTTTTGCTGGGGCAGGAACTCCATCGCAAAGTGGATGCCGTCCAGGTCGCGGCCAGGCACAGGCAGGTCACGCGACTGCTCGGAACCGCCCGTGAGCAGCACCGCATCAAAGTCTTTCTTGAGCTGCTCGGCGCTGATGGTTTCCTTGGCCCAGTTGGTGACTTTGGAGTCCTTGGGCCATTCGCCCACCAGCACGCTGGTGCGGATGTGAACGCCTTCGGCTTCGAGCTGCTTGACGCGGCGGTCGATGTGCGACTTTTCCATCTTGAAGTCAGGGATGCCGTAACGCAGCAAACCACCGACGCGGTCGTTCTTTTCGAACAAGGTCACGTCGTGGCCTGCGCGGGCCAGCTGCTGTGATGCGGCCAAGCCTGCAGGGCCTGCACCGATCACAGCGACTTTTTTACCGGTCTTGACCTTGGCAGGGCGGGGTGTGACCCAGCCTTCGGCCCAGGCGCGGTCGATGATGGCGTGTTCAATCGACTTGATGCCCACGGCGTCGCCGTTGAAGTTCACCACGCAAGCGGCTTCGCAAGGTGCTGGGCAGATGCGGCCGGTGAACTCGGGGAAGTTGTTGGTGCTGTGCAGCACCTCGATCGCGTTCTTCCAGTCGCCGTGGTACACGAGGTCGTTGAAGTCCGGGATGATGTTGTTGACCGGGCAGCCGTTGTTGCAAAACGGTGTGCCGCAATCCATGCAGCGTGCGCCCTGAGTTTTGGCCTGCTCTTCGGTCAGACCGATCACGAATTCGCCGTAGTTCTTCAAGCGCTCGGCAACGGGCTTGTAGCCTTCTTCGATGCGCTCAAATTCCATGAAGCCTGTGACTTTTCCCATGATGTTTCCTTCGATTCTTGACGTTGGGCTCAGGCGGCGACAGGCTTGGCGGCCTTGGCTGCTTTCTTGGCGTTGATTTCACCCAGCGCACGCTTGTATTCGTTCGGGAACACCTTCACGAATTTGGCTCGCGCCGTGGCCCAGTTGTCCAGCAGCTCGCGGGCGCGCTGGCTGCCGGTCCACTTGAAGTGGTCTTCCAACAGTTTTTTCAGCTGCGCTTCGTCGCTCTGGTCGCGGTGCCAGACCTTGCGGTCGATCTGGGCTTCCTGCTCGGCCGTGGACAGCACTTTTTCCATGCTGACCATGGCGGTGTTGCAGCGCGAAGCGAACTCGCCGTCTTCGTCGTACACATAAGCGATACCGCCGCTCATGCCCGCGCCAAAGTTGCGGCCGGTCTTGCCCAGCACCGCGACGGTGCCGCCGGTCATGTATTCGCAACCGTGGTCGCCCGTGCCTTCAACGACCGCAGTAGCACCCGACAGGCGCACCGCGAAACGTTCGCCGGCCACGCCAGCGAAGAAGGCTTCACCGGTGGTCGCACCGTACATGACGGTGTTGCCCACGATGATGTTTTGCGAGGCCACGCCACGGAAGTCCAGGCTTGGGCGCACGACCACACGGCCACCCGACAAGCCCTTGCCGGTGTAGTCGTTGGCTTCGCCGATCAGGTACAGCGTGATGCCGTTGCACAGGAACGCGCCAAACGACTGACCGCCCGTGCCTTCCAGTTGGATGCGGATGGTGTCGTCAGGCAAGCCTTCGGGGTGCACTTTGGTCACCGCGCCGGACAACATGGCACCGACCGAGCGGTTCACGTTGCGGGCCGCTTCCATGAACTGCACTTTTTCGCCCTTGTCGATGGCGGCGCGGCTCTTGGCAATCAGCACATTGTCCAGGGCCTTGGCCAAGCCGTGGTCCTGGGTTTGCACATGGCGCACGTCGGCATCCATGGTGACTTGCGGCACAGCCAGCAGGCGGCTGAAGTCCAGACCGCGGGCCTTCCAGTGGCTCACGCCAGCACGCATGTCGAGCAGGTCGGCACGGCCCACCAGGTCGTCGAACTTGGCGATACCCAGCTGGGCCATGATCTGACGCACTTCTTCGGCGATGAAGAAGAAGTAGTTCACGACGTGCTCAGGCTTGCCGGTGAATTTGGCACGCAGTGTCGGGTCTTGCGTGGCCACGCCCACAGGGCAGGTGTTCAGGTGGCACTTGCGCATCATGATGCAGCCCTCGACCACCAGCGGTGCGGTGGCGAAGCCGAACTCGTCCGCGCCGAGCAACGCGCCAATGGCGACGTCGCGGCCGGTCTTCATCTGGCCGTCGGCCTGCACACGGATGCGGCCGCGCAGGCCGTTGAGCACCAGGGTCTGCTGGGTTTCGGCCAAACCGATTTCCCATGGCGAGCCTGCGTGCTTGACCGACGACCAGGGCGATGCGCCCGTGCCGCCGTCGTGACCGGCGATCACGACGTGATCAGCCTTGCACTTGGCCACACCGGCAGCGATGGTGCCGACGCCGATTTCGGACACGAGCTTCACGCTGATGTCGCTGTGCGGTGCCACGTTCTTCAGGTCGTGGATCAGCTGGGCCAAGTCCTCGATGGAATAGATGTCGTGGTGCGGAGGTGGGGAGATCAGACCGACGCCTGGCACCGAGTGGCGCAGCTTGCCGATGTAATCGGACACTTTGCCGCCAGGCAGCTGGCCGCCTTCACCGGGCTTGGCACCCTGAGCCATCTTGATCTGGATCTGATCGGCGCTGGACAGGTATTCGGCAGTGACGCCAAAACGGCCCGAAGCGACTTGCTTGATGCGCGAACGCAATGAGTCACCAGCCAGCAAAGGCATGTCGACTTCGACGTTGGCTTCGCCGATCACGCTCTTCAAAGAGTCACCCTGTTTGATCGGGATGCCCTTGAGTTCGTTGCGGTAACGGTTGGCGTCTTCGCCGCCTTCACCGGTGTTGCTCTTGCCGCCGATGCGGTTCATGGCCACGGCCAGCGTGGCGTGCGCTTCGGTGGAGATCGAACCCAGCGACATCGCACCGGTGGCGAAACGCTTGACGATTTCGCTGGCAGGCTCGACTTGCTCCAGCGGGATGGCTTTGGACGGGTCGATCTTGAACTCGAACAAACCGCGCAGCGTCATGTGGCGCTTGCTCTGGTCGTTGATGATCTGCGCGTATTCCTTGTAAGTGCTGAAGTTGCCCGCACGGGTGGAGTGCTGCAGCTTGGCGATCGCGTCAGGCGTCCACATGTGCTCTTCGCCACGGGCGCGCCAAGCGTATTCGCCGCC
>JBEEJQ010000080.1:0-12341 GCA_041169105.1 Pseudomonadota bacterium
GAACCTGCGCTGCGCGGTGCTGTGGAGCCTGGGCTACAAGTACACCTTCTTCAAGTTCCTCTCGGGCCTGAAGGACGCCAATGCCCGCGCCGAACAGTTGCTGGACATGATCCACCTCGACAAAAAACGCGATGTGCTGGCCATGAACCTGACTTATGCCGAACAACGTGCGCTGGAAATCGGCGTCACGATCGCCGGCGGCTCAGACGTGATCTTGCTGGACGAACCGACGGCCGGCATGAGCAAGAGCGAGACCTCGCGCTTCATTCACCTCATCAAGGAAGTCACCGTGGGCAAAACCTTGCTGACGGTGGAACACGACATGGGCGTGGTGTTCGGCCTGGCCGACAAGATCGCGGTGGTCGTCTATGGCGAGGTGATCGCCTTCGACACCCCCGAGGCCGTGCGGGCCAATGCGAAAGTTCAAGAGGCTTATCTGGGCTCCAGTGTGGCCGACAGCCAGGCGGGAGGCCACTGAGATGCTCAAAGTTGACAACCTTCACGCGTACTACGGCAAAAGCCATGTGCTGCATGGTGTGAACTTCAGCGTGGGGCAGGGCGAGATCGTCGCTTTGCTCGGACGCAACGGTTCAGGCCGCTCCACCACCGCCAAGGCCATCATGGGCCTGGTCGATTGCCAGGGCTCCATTGACTGGAAGGGGCAAGCCATTCAAGGCAAAAAAGCTTATGAAGTGGCGCATCTGGGCATTGGTTATGTGCCCGAGAACCGCGACATCTTCCCCAAGCTCACCGTGAGCCAGAACCTGCAACTGGGCCAGAAGTCCGGGGCCAAAAACAGCCGTTGGTCGTTTGACGACATGTACGCCTTGTTCCCCCGCCTCAAAGAGCGGGAGCACACCGAAGCCGGTGTTTTGTCCGGCGGCGAGCAACAAATGCTCACCCTGTGCCGCAGCTTGATGGGCGACCCCGATCTGATCATCATCGACGAGCCGACCGAGGGCTTGGCCCCCAAGATCGTGGAGTTGGTGGGGCAATACCTGCAGCAGCTCAAAAGCCGCGGGGTGTCGGTGCTTTTGATCGAGCAAAAACTCACGATCGCCATGAACATTTCAGACCGAGCGCTGGTCATGGGGCATGGCAGCATCGTGTTTGAAGGCACGCCCGAGGAGCTGCGTCAAAACAGCTACATCCGCAAGGAATGGCTGGAGGTTTGAGCCTTCGTCCCGGGTGAGACAGTTTTGTTGGCCCGACCTGCATGCTTTGACTCTTCAGCCACTACAATCTTCAAAAAAACGAACGACCGTTCTTTTTTATTTCTCCCTTTATTTCACGCAAAGGAAACCAGCATGACAGCTGAATACAAAGTCCACGGTGATGTCGCGGTCATCACGCTGATGAACCCGCCCGTCAACGGTTTGGGTCTGTCCACCCGCATCGGCATCACCGATGGTCTGGAAAAAGCCAACAACGACGCAGCCGTCAAAGCCATCGTCATCACCGGTGGCGGCAAAGCCTTTTCGGGTGGCGCAGACATCCGTGAATTTGGCTCGCCCAAGGCGATCCAGGAGCCCAATTTGCTCAGCGTTATCCGCGCTTGCGAAAACTCGGCCAAGCCCGTCGTGGCCGCCATTCATTCGGTGGCCATGGGCGGCGGTCTTGAACTCGCCCTGGGTTGCCATTACCGCATTGCAGCCCCCGGCACCTCAGTGGCCTTGCCTGAAGTCAAGCTGGGCCTGATCCCCGGCGCTGGCGGCACTCAACGTCTGCCCCGTGTGATCGGTGTGGAAGCGGCACTCAACATGATCGTCAGCGGCGAAGCCATCAAGAGCGAAATGCTGGCCATGTTGCCCGGCCAAAAGCTGTTCGATGCCATGGCCCAATCGGCTGACAGCTTGGCCGAAGAAGCTTTGGCCTTGGCCCGCAAAGTGGCCGCACAACACGCCGACGGCAGCCCCTTGCCCCTGGTGCGCAACCTGCCCTGCAAGCACGTCCAAGGCGATGCTTACTTCCAGTTTGCCCGCAACATGGTCAAAGGCATGGCCAAAAACCTGCCCGCCCCAGCCAAGTGCGTGGACGCGGTCGAAGCGGCCACCAAGAAGAAATTTGAAGACGGCATGGTCTTCGAGCGCGAAATCTTCATGAACCTGATGATGACGCCCGAGTGCCGTGCACTGCGCCACATCTTCATGGCCGACCGCGCAGCCAGCAAGATTCCAGATGTGCCCGAAGACACCCCCAAGCGCGAGATCAAGTCGATCGCCGTGATCGGTGCGGGCACCATGGGTGGCGGCATCTCGATGAACTTCCTGAACGCGGGCATCCCGGTCAAGATTTTGGAGATGAAGCAGGACGCGCTGGACCGTGGCGTGGCCACCATCCGCAAAAACTACGAAGCCCAAGTCAAAAAAGGCAAGCTCAAGCAAGAGAAATACGACGAGCGCATGGCGCTCTTGTCCACCACGCTGAGCTATGACGACATTGGTCAGGCTGACCTGGTCATTGAAGCGGTGTTCGAAGAGATGGGCGTGAAGGAAACCGTCTTCAAGAAGCTCGACGAAGTCATGAAGCCCGGTGCGATCCTGGCGTCCAACACCTCGACGCTGGACGTGAACAAAATCGCATCCTTCACCAAGCGTCCGCAAGACGTGATCGGCATGCACTTCTTCAGCCCCGCCAACGTCATGAAACTGCTTGAAGTGGTGCGTGGCGCTCAAACAGGCAAGGACGTGCTGGCCACGGTGATGGCCATCGGCAAAAAGATCAAGAAGACTTCGGTGGTTTCCGGCGTGTGCGATGGCTTCATCGGCAACCGCATGATCGAGCAGTACAGCCGCCAAGCGGGTTTCCTGATCGAAGAAGGCTGCACCCCCGCGCAAGTGGACAAGGCGGTCGAGAAGTTTGGTTTTGCCATGGGCCCCTTCCGCATGGGCGATCTGGCTGGCAACGACATCGGCTGGGCCATCCGCAAGCGTCGCTACCAGGAAAAGCCCAACATGAAGTACAGCAAGACCGCTGACTTGCTGTGCGGGATGGGTCGCTATGGTCAAAAAACCGGCGCAGGCTGGTACGACTACCAGGCCGGCAAGCGCGATGCGATCCCCAGCCCCGTGGTGGTCGAGATGATCGAAAAGCACCGCGCTGCCCAAGGCATCACGCCCCGCAAGATTTCTGACGAAGAAATCGTGCAGCGCCTGGTGTTCTCGCTGGTCAACGAGGCTTGCCACATTCTGGAAGAGGGCATTGCCAGCAAGGCCAGCGACATCGATATGGTCTACATCACCGGTTACGGCTTCCCGTTCTGGCGCGGTGGCCCCATGAACTACGCCGACACGATTGGCCTGTTCAACGTGGCCGAAGCCATGAAACGCTTCGCCAAGAACCCGCTCGACGACGCCCAGTTCTGGCAACCCGCACCTTTGTTGGCGCGCTTGGTGGCCGAAGGCAAGACATTCAACTGATTCACTAAAGGTTCATCATCATGACGAATGCTGTCATCGTTTCTACCGCACGCACACCCCTGGCCAAAAGCTGGAAGGGCGCTTTCAACATGACCCACGGCGCGACCCTGGGCGGTCACGCGGTGCAACACGCCGTGGCCCGCGCAGGCATTGACGCCGCCGAAGTCGAAGACGTGATCATGGGTTGCGCAAGCCCAGAGGGCGCCACCGGTGCCAACATCGCCCGCCAGATCGCGCTCAAGGCCGGTCTGCCCATCTCGGTGTCGGGCATGACCGTGAACCGTTTTTGCTCCTCTGGCTTGCAAACCATTGCCTTGGCGGCGCAACGCATCATTGCGGGCGAAGGCCAGGTCTATGTGGCTGGCGGCGTGGAAAGCATCTCTTGCGTTCAGCAAGAAATAAACACCCACATGATGCAAGACTTGGCCCTGGCCAAGATGAAGCCCGAGATCTACTGGAACATGCTGCAAACCGCCGAGCAGGTGGCCAAGCGCTACAAGATTGGCCGTGACCGCATGGACGAGTACGGTGCAGCCAGCCAGCAAAAAGCTTGCGCAGCCGCTGCTGCGGGCAAGTTTGACGACGAAATCGCCCCCATCACCGTGACGCAAGGCGTGATCGACAAAGTCATGGGCATGACCACCAAGCAAGTGACCGTGAGCCGCGACGAAGGTCTGCGCGAAGGCACCACCTTGGAGGCCATCAGCGGCCTGCGCTCGGCGCTGCCCGGTGGTTTGGTGTCAGCGGGCAATGCCAGCCAGTTTTCGGATGGCGCAGGCGCTTGCGTGCTGATGGACGAAAAACTGGCCGAGCAACGCGGCATGAAACCCTTGGGCCGTTTCCTCGGCTTTGCCGTGGCCGGTTGCGAGCCTGATGAAATGGGCATCGGCCCCGTGTATGCCGTGCCCAAAGCGCTGGCGCGTTTGGGCCTCACCGTGAACGACATCGATCTGTGGGAACTCAACGAAGCGTTTGCGGTGCAGGTGCTGTACTGCCGCGACAAGCTGGGCATCCCGGCAGATCGCCTGAACGTCAACGGTGGTGCCATCGCGGTGGGTCACCCCTACGGCGTGTCGGGCCAGCGCCTGACGGGTCACGCCCTGATCGAAGGCAAACGCCGTGGTGCCAAGCGCGTGGCGGTGACCATGTGCATCGGCGGCGGCATGGGTGCTTGCGGCATTTTTGAAGTGCTGTGATGTTCGCCTGCGTTGATGACTGATCAACGCGAAGGGCGGCTGGCTTTGAGCCGGCCGCCTTTTTTTATGTTTTGAATCTGGATGAGCTGCCATGAGTTTGCGCCCCACCGTTGATTTCTTGTTGCACGATTGGCTCAAGGTTGAAAGCCTGCAGTCCCGCGAGCGCTTTGCCGACCATTCGCGTGAAACCTTTGACGCGGTGCTTGACACCTGCGAGCGCATCGCCCGCGAGAAATACGCCCCGTTCAACCGCCTGGTGGACACGCAAGAGCCGCACTTTGACGGCGAAAAAGTCACGCTGCCGCAAGCCACCCACGACGCGTACAAGGCTTATGCCGAGTCGGGCATGCTGAGTGCCGCACAGGACTACGAGGTGGGCGGCATGCAGTTGCCCTACACGGTCGAGGCCGCTGCCAACGCCTTTTTTGCCATGGCCTCGGTCAGCATCGGCTCGGGCATGCTCACCAGCGGCAACGCCAATTTGCTGATGGTGCACGGCACCGACTTGCAAAAGCAGGTGTTTGCCGCCAACGAATTCAGCGGACGCTTTTCGGGCACCATGTGCCTGAGTGAGCCGCAAGCGGGCTCATCCCTGAGCGACGTGATGACCCGCGCCACGCCCGATGGCGCTGACTTTGAGGCCGATCCCCTGGGGGCGCGTTACCGCCTCAAGGGCAACAAGATGTGGATCTCCTCGGGCGAGCATGAGTTGTCTGAGAACATCATCCATTTGGTGCTGGCCAAGATCCCTGATGCGAATGGCCAATTGGTGCCGGGCGTCAAAGGCATTTCGCTGTTCATCGTGCCCAAAAAGCTGGTGGGCACCGATGGCCAACTGACGGGCGAGCGCAACGATGTGGCGCTGGCAGGTCTGAACCACAAGTGTGGCTGGCGCGGCACGACCAACACGCTGCTGAACTTTGGTGAAGGCAAGTACCCGGTGCGAGGTGACGCAGGAGCCGTGGGCTATTTGGTCGGCAAGCCCGGCGAAGGCCTGCGCTGCATGTTCCACATGATGAACGAGGCCCGCATCGGCGTGGGCATGGCCGCCACCATGCTGGGCATGGCAGGTTATTACGCCAGTCTGGACTACGCCAAAAATCGCCCACAAGGCCGACCCAGCGGAGCAGGGGGCAAGGACGCCAGCCGCCCGCAGGTTCGCATCATCGAACACGCCGACATCAAGCGGATGTTGCTGGCCCAGAAGGCCTACAGCGAAGGCGCGCTGGCCCTGGCCTTGTACAGCGCCCGTTTGGTGGACGAGCAGCACACCGGCACGGCCGAAGACGCCGATGTGGCGCGCTTGCTGCTGGAGGTGCTCACGCCCATCGTCAAGAGCTTCCCCAGCGAATGGTGTCTGGAAGCCAACAGCCTGGCGATCCAGATTCACGGTGGCTACGGCTACACGCGTGACTTTCCAGTGGAGCAGTACTGGCGCGACAACCGCCTGAACATGATCCACGAAGGCACTCACGGCATCCAGGCCATGGACCTGCTGGGTCGAAAGGTGCTGATGGAAAACGGGCGTGGCCTGAAGCTGTTGGCGGAGCGCATGCTGGCCACCTCGAAAAAAGCGGAAGCCACATGGGGCCCTGAAGCCGCCGCTTTGCGTGACGCGCTCCAGCAAATCGGCCAAGCCACCCAGCAAGCCTGGGACGGTGCCGAGCCCGCGCAGGCCCTGGCCAACGCAGTGCCCTATTTACAAGCCTTTGGCCACACGGTGATCGCCTGGATCTGGCTCGATGTGGCGGCCAGCTTGGACGGCAACGACAGCCCGGCCGCACAAGGCCGACGTGCCGCCTGCCGTTATTTCTTCCGCTACGAATTGCCCAAGATCGGTGCCTGGCTGAGCGTGGTCAGCAGCCGCGATCCGACTTGCGCTGAACTGCCCGAGGAGGCGTTTTGATGATCCGACACATTGTGATGTGGAACCTGCACGAGCAGGCCGAAGGGGCCGACAAGGCCCAGAACCTGGAAAAAGCCAAGGCTTTGCTGCTGTCGTGTGCCGATGTGGTGCAAGGCATCCGCTGCTTTGAAGTCGCCACTGCCACGCCGGGCATGGACTGCACGAATGATTTGGTGCTGCACATGTTGCTCGATGACGCGCAGGTGCTAGCGGCCTACCAGAATCACCCGCAACATGTGGCCATCAAGCCGTTCATGAAGTCAGTCGTCAAAGAGCGACGCTGCATGGATTACACCGTGTAAAAAAACTGCCAGCTTATTGGCAACAGGAGACAAAAAATGCGGCCCTTCGCCTTTCAACGCACCGCCTGTGCACTGGCCCTTTCTGCGATCAGCACTTGCGCACTGGCGCAAGCGACTGCGCCCACCTTGCCCACCGCAGCGCAAACCGATCCGGTGACTTTGGGCTGGATGGTGGGATCACCGCCCCCGGCCAACAAGGTGGTTCAGTTTTATGACGGCTCGTTCTACAAGTTCCCGCAGTTCCGCTGGAGTTTTTCCAACTACCGCCAACTCGCACCCACCACGAATGTGAGCCGTGGCACATTGCCTGCCGTGGCCTTGGCCCGGGCCGAGCGCAAGGACCTGGACGCGGTGAGCTTCACGCCCCTGGGCAAGACCGAGCCCATGACTTGGGGACAAGCCTTTGACGCCAACTACACCGATGGCGTGCTGGTGATGCACAAAGGCAAAGTGGTGTACGAGCGTTACGCCGGGGCCCTGAGCGCTGAAAAACAGCACATGTCCATGTCGGTCACCAAGTCTTTCTTTGGGCTGATCGGTTCCATCTTGGTGGCCGAAGGCAAACTCGATGAAAACGCCAAGGTGGCCCAGTACGTGCCCGAACTCAAGGACAGCGGTTTTGGCGACGCCACCATCCGCAACCTGCTCGATATGCGCACCGGCATCCAGTACACCGAAGGCTATATGGACCCCAAGTCCGAAATCTGGACGCACATGTTTGCAGGCCGCGTGTTCCCGCGACCACCGGGCTACCAGGGGCCGGACAACTTCTACGCCTTCATGCCGACCGTCAAGAAGATGGGGGAGCACGGCGGTGATTTCGCCTACAAGACGGTCAACACCGATGTGCTCGGCTGGGTCATCAGCCGCGTCACGGGCAAGAGCGTGGGCCAGAACCTGACCGAGCGCATCTGGAGCAAGATGGGCATGGAGCAAGACGCTTACTTTGCGGTTGACTCGCTGGGCACCGAGTTTGCGGGCGGTGGCCTGAACGCCAGCTTGCGCGATATGGCTCGCTTTGGCGAGATGATGCGCAACCAGGGCAAGTTCAATGGTCAGCAGATCATCCCGGCATCGGTGGTGCAAGACATCGCCAAGGGCGGAGACAAGAGCGCCTTCCCGCAAGCGTCTTACCCCACGTTGCCTGGCTGGTCCTACCGCAACATGTGGTGGGTGTCCAACAACGAGCACGGCGCTTACTCGGCTCGTGGCATCCATGGCCAGGCGATTTACATCGACCCCAAGGCCGAAATGGTGATCACCCGGTTTGCTTCGTTCCCGATGCCCAACAACCCTTTCAATGACCCCACATCTTTGCCTGCCTACATGGCTTTGGCCAAGCACTTGATGAAGTAACGGAGACGCCCATGACACGCACAGTTCAACAACTTTTTGACTTGACCGGGCAAGTGGCCTTGGTCACCGGCGGCTCACGCGGACTGGGACTGCAAATGGCCCATGCCCTGGGCGAGGCGGGTGCCAAGATCATGCTCAGTTCGCGCAAAGCGGCTGACCTGGAAGAGGCCGCTGCCGAGTTGCAGGCCGCAGGCATCGATGCCCGTTGGATCGCGGCCGACTGCGGCAAGGAAGAAGACATTCGCCGCTTGGCCGCTGAGACGATGGAGCGCATGGGTGCAATTGACATCTTGGTCAACAACGCCGGTGCCACCTGGGGTGCTGCCGCAGAAGAACATCCAGTGGAAGCTTGGGACAAGGTGATGAACCTGAACGTGCGTGGCTATTTCATCTTGGCCCAGGAAGTGGCCAAACGCAGCATGATCCCGCGCAAAAAAGGCCGCATCCTGAACGTGGCCTCCATCGCGGGTTTGGCGGGCAACCCGTCCGAGATGAAGACCATCGCCTACAACACCTCCAAAGGCGCGGTGGTCAACTTCACCCGTGCATTGGCCGGGGAGTGGGGCGAACACGGCATCACCGTCAATGCGATTTGCCCCGGCTTTTTCCCCAGCAAGATGACCTATGGTCTGCTGGAAAAGCTCGGTGCCGACAAAATGGCCCAAGGCGCACCGCTGCGTCGCCTGGGCGATGACGAAGACCTCAAGGGATTGACCCTGCTGTACGCATCGGACGCGGGCAAGCACATCACCGGCCAGTGGCTGGCGGTGGACGGCGGTGTCAGCGCCATCATTGGCGGCTGAGCAGAAAGACAGCGCGCATGAGCATCCCGTTTGGCGTCCCCATTCCCTTCGTTGACCATTTGGGTTTTTCGCTGGAAAAGTTCGAGGGCGGCGAATCCGAGCTGCTGTTCGCACCGCGCACGGAACACCTCAATTCGTTCGCGGTCACGCATGGCGGTGCCGTCATGACCTTTCTGGATGTGATCATGGCCACTGCAGCGCGAAGCGTGGACCCGGAGATGGGCGTGGTCACCATCGAGATGAAAACCACCTTCATGCGCCCCGCCAAAGTCATGCCCGGGCAAGCATTGCTGGGCAAAGGCCATCTGCAACACCGCACGCGCAGCATGGCGTTTACCGAGGGCAGCGTGTATGACGCCCAAGGCCAGCTGTGCGCACACGCCACCGGCACGTTCAAGTACGTGGCGCGGCGAGAGGCGCAAGCGCCTTCTACCGATTAATTCACTCACATTCACTGGAGACACCCATGCCCATCAACCACCGCATCGTTTTGGACAACCGCCCTCAGGGCGAAGCCACCACCAGAAACTTCAAAATGGTCGAGTTGCCCTTGCCCGAACTCAAAGACGGAGAAGTGCTGGTTTGCCACCACTTCTTGAGCCTGGACCCCTACATGCGTGGCCGCATGAACGAGAGCAAGAGCTACGCCGTGCCCCAACCCCTGGGCGAGGTCATGATCGGCGGCACCGTGGGCGAGGTGGTGGACAGCCGCCACCCCAAGTTCAAGGCCGGTGACCAGGTCGTGGGCATGGGCGGCTGGCAAGAGTACAGCGTGGTCGATGCCAATGTGATCGGCGCTTTGCGCAAAGTCGACACCACCCATGTGCCGCTGTCGCATTACCTGGGCGCCGTCGGCATGCCCGGCGTGACCGCTTGGTACGGTCTGGTCAAGATCATCAACCCCAAAGCAGGCGAGACCGTGACCGTGAGCGCGGCCAGCGGCGCGGTGGGCAGCGCTTATGGTGCATTGGCCAAAGCGCGTGGTTGCCGCGTGGTCGGCATTGCCGGTGGCAAGGACAAATGTGACTACGTGGTCAACGAACTCGGCTTTGACGCCTGCATAGACTACAAAGAGCACAAGGACTACCTGAGCCTGTCCAAAGCCCTGCGTGAAGCCTGCCCGAACGGCATCGACGGCCACTTTGAAAACGTGGGTGGCATGGTGCTCGACGCCGTGATGCTGCGCACCAACGCATTTGCACGCATCGCGGTGTGCGGCATGATCGCCGGCTACGACGGTGCGCCACTGCCCATGAGCAACCCCGCCCTGATTTTGGTCAACCGCATGAAGATCGAAGGCTTCATCGTGAGCGAGCACATGGAAGTGTGGCCCGAAGCCCTGCAAGAGCTGGGCACCCTGGTGGGCACTGGCAAGCTGCGCCCCCGCGAAACCGTGGCGCAAGGCCTGGCCGCTGCGCCTGAGGCTTTCCTGGGCCTGCTCAAGGGCAAGAACTTCGGCAAGCAACTGGTCAAGCTGATCTGAGGCGGGCCCCCATGTCCGAGCTGATCCTCCATCATTACCCCACCTCGCCCTTTGCCGAAAAGGTGCGGCTGATTCTGGGCCACAAGCAATTGGCCTGGAAGAGCGTGTTCATTCCGATGATCATGCCCAAGCCCGATCTGACGGCCCTCACAGGCGGCTACCGCAAAACGCCCGTGCTCCAGATCGGCGCGGACATCTATTGCGACACCGCCTTGATCTGCGATGTGCTGGAGTACCTGGCGCCTGCGCCGACGCTGTACCCCGAAGCCGTCAAAGGCGCGGCCCGCATCGTGGCGCAATGGGCCGACAGCGCCTTGTTCACTGCGGCCATGGCCTACAACTTCCAGCCCGCAGGCGTGGCGCAAGTCTTTGCAGGCGCCTCCGCCGAAGGCGTGCAGGCCTTTGTGGCCGATCGCGCCGCCATGCGGGGTGGGGCGCCCCGCATGGCCTCGGCAGACGCCGGTGCCACCTACAAAAGCTATCTGCGCCGCATCGCCAGCATGCTGCACGGACAGGACTTTTTGTTCGGTGCACAGCCTTGTGTGGCCGACTTTGCGGCTTACCACCCGCTGTGGTTCACGCAAGAGCGCACACCCGCCTTGGCAGGCATTCTGGATGCGACGCCTGAAGTCCAAAGCTGGATGGCCCGCATGAAGGCCATTGGCCACGGCACACCCGGCAAATGCAGTGCCGAAGACGCCCTGCAGCAGGCCCGCAATGCCACGCCGGTCGTGGTGAATGGCGAGGTGTTTCAGGACGAGCACGGCATTGCCTTGGGTAGCCAAGTCGTGATTGCCGCTGACAACTTTGGTCAGGAGCCGACCGAGGGCGAACTGATCGCGGCTACCCGCACCCGTTACACCCTGCGCCGCAGCGATGAACGTGCGGGCACGGTCCATGTTCACTTCCCCCGTGTGGGCTTCACATTGAAAAAGGTTTCCCCATGATCGAAAACTTCAAAGGCAAAACAGCCGTGCTGACCGGTGCCGGTTCTGGCTTTGGCCTGGAATGCGCCCGCATCGGTGCCAAGCTGGGCATGAACCTGGTGCTGGTCGATGTGCAGCAAGACGCCTTGGACAAAGCCGAAGCTGAAATGACCGCCCAAGGCGCTCAGGTGTTGGCCCGCAAGGTGGACGTGTCCAACGCACAGGCCATGGAGCAACTGGCCGCTGACGTGAAAACCCGTTTTGGCGCACCGCACTTTGTGTTCAACAACGCGGGTGTGGGGGCAGGGGGCCTGGTCTGGGAAAACTCGGTGGCCGACTGGGAGTGGGTGCTGGGCGTCAACCTCTGGGGCGTGGTGCACGGTGTGCGCCTGTTCACCCCCATGATGCTCGAAGCCGCCAAGGCCGACCCGGCTTACCAGGGCCACATCGTCAACACCGCCAGCATGGCCGGCTTGCTCACGCCCCCCAATATGGGCATCTACAACGTCAGCAAGCACGCCGTGGTGTCACTGACCGAAACGCTGTACCAGGACTTGCATCTGGTGTCGGACCAGATCAGCGCCAGCGTGCTGTGCCCTTATTTTGTGCCCACCGGCATCAGCCAGAGCCACCGCAACCGTCCGGCTGATCTGGCAGCAGAAAAGCCCACCGCCAGCCAGTTGATTGGCCAAGCCCAAAGCGACAAAGCGGTGGGCAGCGGCAAAGTGTCAGCCGCCGATGTGGCGCAAAAAGTGTTCGATGCGGTCGCGGCAGACCAGTTCTACATTTACAGCCACCCTCAGGCGCTGGGCAATGTGCAAAACCGCATGGAAGCCATTGTCATGAGCCACAACCCGCCCGACCCGTTTGCCGCCAAGCCTGAAATTGGCGTCGCACTGAAGGCCGCTTTGCGCGTGTAAGGGTAGGCGCAGCTGACTCCCTGCAAACAT
>JBEEJQ010000081.1:0-12294 GCA_041169105.1 Pseudomonadota bacterium
AAAAGGAGCGACTTGAAGCATTGTATGCCGTGAGCGTCTTTCTGGCGCAGACCAATGACTTGACCGAGTTGACCCAGGGCTTTGTGCAAAGGGTGCGTCGGATGATGCGAGCCGATGCGATGGCTCTGCGCTGGTCGGGCGAAGATCCCAGTAAATCGCTATTGCTGGCGTCTGACGAATTTCCAGAATTCATGCAGGAAGAGGAGAAATGTTTGGTGGCGGGGGCTTGCGCCTGCGGCCAACCCCAGTCCAATGCCCGCACGCGCGTGATTCCGATCATGAGCAGCGATGTGGCCCCCTTGCAACACTGCTCGCGCATGGGCTATGTTGGCATGATCTCTGTGCCTGTACGCATGCATAACAAGGTGCTGGGGGAGATCAATCTGTTCTACAAAAGTCAGGTCAGCCTGCCTGCCGAAGAGTTGGATCTGATGGACACACTGGCCAGTCACCTCGCCACAGCGGTTGAGGGCTTGCGCGCAGTGGTGTTAGACCGGGAGGCGGCCATATCGGGTGAGCGTGCTTTGTTGGCCCGCGAGTTACACGACTCAATTGCTCAGTCTCTGTCGTTTCTCAAGATTCAAGTGCAGCTTTTGCGCACCGCCATGGCTAAAAAAGATGCCGACAAAACAACAATGGTCTTGGGGGAGCTCGACAGCGGACTCAAGGACAGCATTGCCGATGTGCGAGAGTTGCTGGTGCATTTTCGCACCCGAGCCCAGGCCGATGACATTGACCTGGCCGTGCGTGAGACCTTGCAAAAGTTCCAACACCAAACCGGCCTTAAGGTTAGCCGCAGGGTGATCGGAGAGAGCTTGCCATTACCACAGGATGTGCAGATCCATGTTCTACACGTTTTGCAAGAGGCTTTGTCCAACGTTCGCAAACATGCAGGGGCTAGAGGAGTCGAGATCGAAATCCACAAAGGCGAAAGCTGGCGCTTTGTGGTCCGCGATGACGGCGCAGGTTTTGACGAAGGTAGTCAGCAGAGTGAGCTGCAGGTGGGCCTGAAAATTATGCGCGAGCGCGCCCAGCAGATTGGCGCAAAGGTGACCGTGGATTCAGCCATAGGACAAGGCACGGTGGTCACCTTGCAGGTGCCAACGCTCCAACCGTCTCTATCTAAAACCAAACCGACAGAGATCCTGTCCTCTTTAGGATGATCGAACCTATTGAGCTTTTGGTGGTCGATGACCACACCTTGTTCCGCCGGGGGCTGATGGCCCTGTTATCGCAGGACGAGCGCTTTCGCATCGTGGGAGAGGCAGGTGATGTGGGTGAGGCCTTGCGTGTGCTGGCCACAACACGGCCACATATGTTGCTGTTGGACAACCACCTGCCTGGTGTAAAGGGGGTGGATGCCATTGGATCGCTTAAAGAGTTGGCCCCTGATTTGCGCATCCTGATGCTCACCGTAAGCGAAGATGAGGACGATTTGTCCCGAGCCCTGCACAACGGGGCCGATGGTTATTTACTCAAAACCTCCGAATCGGATCAACTGTGCGAGGCACTGGTCAAGGTGCATGAAGGTCATTCGGTCATCAGTCCGACCATGCTGAACAAACTGGTGTCTGGATTGCGCCAGCCTGCTGTTACGCCTCTGGCACCTGAAAACATTCCCATCTCGGAAGACCCTTTGCAGTTGCTACACATGCTCTCGCCTCGCGAAAAAGATATCTTTATCTTGGTGGCTCAAAGCCTGAGCAACAAGCAAATTGCCCGTGATCTGGACATTGCCGAAACCACTGTGAAGATCCACATTCAGCACATCTTCAAAAAGATGATGCTGAATTCCCGGGTTCAGATCGCGATTTTCGCGGCAACAAACGGAATTGTTTGATATTCGTCAATTTTCATAGTTCCAAAGGAGGATGAAGGTCAGCTCTTCATCCTCCTTTTGCTTGAGGGTAGATAACCTTCAGATGGATACCCAAGGCTTGCTCAAAAAACCACACTCAACGCATGAGTTTGGAGAATACAAATGGCAAGTAATCTGGTTCAACAGCGCAAAGCATGGTCGGTGCTGATTGTCAGCACCCTGGCATTCACGGTTTGCTTCATGGTGTGGATGATGTTTGGTGTGATCGGCGTGCCGATCAAAAAAATGCTGAACCTGAATGCCACGCAATTCGGCTTGTTGATGGCTATGCCAGTGTTGACTGGCTCGTTGGTTAGGGTGCCGCTGGGCATCTGGACCGACCGTTATGGCGGACGCATCGTCATGACGTTGCTGATGGCTTTAACGGTGCCGGCGATCTGGCTCATGTCTTACGCCACATCTTATTGGCATTTTTTGGTGATCGGCTTGTTTGTAGGTCTTGCGGGTGGATCGTTTTCAGTGGGTACGCCTTACGTGGCGCGCTGGTTTTCCAAAAATAAACAGGGCATGGCCATGGGGGTTTACGGCGCAGGCAACTCGGGCTCAGCCGTCAATAAATTTGTGGCTCCGTTGATCCTGGTGGCCTTTGGCTGGACGGCCGTGCCACAGGTGTATGCGGCCATCATGGCGATCACGGTGGTGCTGTTCTGGTTGTTCAGCCATAGCGATCCGACGCACCTGGTGCAAAGTCAAGTGTCATTAAAGGACCAGATCAAGTCGCTCAAAGACCCCCGCGTACTCAAGTACTGCCAGTACTACAGCATCGTGTTTGGTGGCTACGTGGCGCTTGCTTTGTGGATGGTGCAGTACTACATCGGTGAATACAGTCTAGATATCCGCGTGGCGGCTTTGCTGGCAGCTTGCTTCTCTCTGCCCGGTGGCGTGCTGCGCGCCGTGGGTGGGGTGCTCAGCGACAAATACGGAGCGCACAACGTCACATGGTGGGTGATGTGGGTCAGCTGGATCTGCCTCTTCCTTCTGTCCTATCCGCAAACTGAATTCACTATCGCCACCGTGACTGGGCCGCAAACCTTCGTCATTGGCCTGAACGTCTATACCTTCACAGTTTTACTGTTCATCCTGGGTATAGCGTTTGCCTTCGGCAAGGCGAGCGTTTTCAAGTACATCGCCAATGACTACTCCGGCAACATTGGCGCCATCAGTGGCATCGTCGGCTTAGCTGGTGGCCTGGGTGGCTTTGTCTTACCTATCTTGTTTGGTGCGCTGGTGGACCTGACCGGCGTGCGCAGCAGCGCCTTCATGCTGATGTACGGCGTGGTCTGGGTCTCTCTCATCTGGATGTACTGGACCGAAGTGCGCCAGACCGACGTCATGGGGCCAAGGGAATTGATCGCTGCACCAGCCGAGCAGCGCACATAAACCTTTTAAAGGAACTACAGCATGAACACATCTTCTAAGCAAACCGCAGGAAGCTCAACCGATATTGACGACTGGCGTCCCGAAGACGAAAAATTTTGGGAAAGCACCGGCAAGCGCATCGCTTACCGCAACCTCTGGATCTCGGTGCCTGCGCTCTTGTGCGGCTTCGCCATCTGGGGCATGTGGGGCATCATCACCGTGCAGATGCTGAACCTGGGCTTTCCGTTCAGCCAGGCCGAGCTGTTCAGCCTCACGGCCATCTCGGGCCTGGCGGGGGCGACCATGCGCATCCCGGCCTCGTTCCTGATCCGGCTGTCCGGCGGGCGCAACACGATTTTTCTGACGACGGCCATGCTGCTGGCCCCGGCCATGGGCACGGGCATCGCCTTGCAGCACCCCGAGTGGCCCTTGTGGGTGTTCCAGCTCATGGCCTTGTGGTCGGGCGTGGGCGGCGGCAACTTCGCCAGCTCCATGTCCAACATCGGCACCTTTTTCCCCAAGCGCTTGCAGGGCACGGCCCTGGGTCTGAACGCAGGGCTGGGCAACTTTGGTGTGACGACCATGCAAATCGTCATCCCGTTGGTCATGACTGTGAGCCTGTTTGGTGGCCTAGGCGGTGAGCCCATGACGCTGGTGAAAGACAGTGGGTGGATTTTCGGCAAGATCACCGCAGGCACGACCACCTGGGTACAAAACGCAGGCTTTGCCTGGGTACTGTCGCTGGTGCCTTTGTCGGTGATCTGCTTTTTTGGCATGAATAATCTGACCACCGTCTCGCCCAACATGGGCGGCACCATACCCGCCTTTTTGAAAATCATCTGGCTCTACACCTTGTCGTTCTTGCCTGCCGGGGTGGGCCTGTATTTGTACCTGCCCGCACCAAGCGGTTTGGGTGTGCTCAACATGTGGCTGACCATGCCGCTCATCATCGTGAGCACCTTGATGGTGATGAAGCTCACCGCCTTTGGAACCATGAAGGACAACATCGCGGCCCAGTTCTCGATTTTCAAGAACAAACACACCTGGGCCATGACGGTGCTCTACATTGTCACCTTCGGCAGCTTCATCGGCTTTTCGATGGCCTTGCCGCTGTCGATCACGGTGATCTTTGGCATCAGCCATGTGCCAGATGCCAGCGGCGTGCTGCAGCACACCCTCAAAAACCCCAACGCACCTTCGGCCCTGACCTATGCCTGGATCGGCCCCTTTGTGGGCGCGCTGGTCCGGCCGATTGGCGGCTGGCTGTCGGATAAGACCGGCGGATCCATCGTCACGCAATGCATTTCGGCGGTGATGGTGGTGGCTTCGGCCGCAGTGGGTTACGTCATGTGGCTGGCTTACCAGTCGACCACGCCTGAGCAGTACTTTTTGATGTTCATGCTTCTGTTTGTTTTGTTGTTCACCGCCAGCGGCATTGGCAATGGCTCGACCTTTCGCAGCATCGCAGTGATTTTTGACCGTCAGCAAGCCGGCCCCGTGCTGGGCTGGACATCGGCGGTGGCTGCCTACGGCGCTTTCATCGCGCCCGTGGTGATTGGCCAGCAGATCAAGGCGGGCTCTCCCGAGGTGGCGATGTATGGCTTTGCCGTGTTTTACGCGCTGTGCCTTGGGCTCAACTGGTGGTTTTACTTGCGTGCCGGAGCCGAGATCCGCAACCCCTGAGCCCTGTCTGAAAGTTGTTGACAAGGGGCGCCAACCGCCCCGCTGAATTGGAGAAAAAGATGAGCCATTTTCTGGACCGACTGAATTACTTTTCAAACCCCAAAGAGCCTTTCTCGGGCGGGCACGGTGTGACCACCGGTGAAGACCGCACCTGGGAAGACGCCTACCGCAACCGCTGGGCGCACGACAAGATTGTGCGAAGCACGCACGGCGTGAACTGCACTGGCTCATGCTCGTGGAAGATTTACGTCAAGGGCGGCATCGTCACCTGGGAAACCCAGCAGACCGATTACCCCCGCACCCGTGCCGACCTGCCCAACCACGAGCCGCGTGGCTGTGCGCGTGGGGCTTCGTATTCCTGGTACCTGTACAGCGCCAACCGCGTCAAGTACCCCATGATCCGCGCTCGCCTGCTCAAGCATTGGCGCGCCGCACTGGCCGTGGCCAAAAGCCCGGTGGACGCCTGGGCCAGCATCGTGCAAAACGAAGACGCCCGCCGCGAGTGGCAGCAGCAGCGCGGCCTGGGCGGCTTTGTGCGCAGCACATGGGACGAAGTCAACCAACTTATTGCCAGTGCCAACGTCTATACCGCCAAACAATACGGCCCTGACCGCATCATCGGCTTTTCGCCCATTCCGGCCATGTCCATGGTCAGCTACGCCGCAGGCAGCCGTTACCTCTCGCTTATTGGCGGCGTGTGCATGAGCTTTTACGACTGGTATTGCGACTTGCCACCTGCCAGTCCACAAGTCTGGGGCGAACAGACCGATGTGCCCGAGTCAGCAGATTGGTACAACTCGACTTACATCATCGCCTGGGGCTCTAACGTGCCGCAGACGCGCACGCCCGATGCCCACTTCTTCACCGAGGTGCGCTACAAGGGCGCCAAGACCGTGGCCATCACGCCCGACTATGCCGAGATCAGCAAGCTGGCCGATTTGTGGATGCACCCCAAGCAGGGCACCGACGCGGCCATTGCCATGGCCATGGGCCATGTGATCCTGAAAGAGTTTTACTTCGACAAGCGCAGCGCCTATTTTGACGACTATGTGCGCCGCTACACCGACATGCCCAACCTGGTGCAGCTCGAAGAGCGCACCTTGCCCGATGGCCGCAAGGTCACGGTGCCTGGTCGCTACCTGCGCGCCAGCGACTTCAATGGCAAGCTGGGGCAGGACAACAACCCCGAGTGGAAAACCGTGGCGCTGGACCAGAACGACCGCGTGGTCTTGCCCAACGGCTCGATTGGTTTCCGCTGGGGCGCCGAAGGCCGCAGCGATGCGGGCAAATGGAATCTCGAGAACAAAGAGGCGCGAGGAGACAGCGAAGTCAAGCTCAAGCTGAGCCTGATGGAGGGGGAGGGAAGCGAGTACGAAGTGGGTGAGGTAGCGTTCCCGTATTTTGGTGGCATCGACACCCCCAACTTCAGTGCCAACAAACAAGCCAGCGCGGTGGACGATGTGCTGGTGCGGCATGTTCCGGTGCGACGCATCAAGCTGGGCAAGGCCGGTGAAGAGCGCTACGCCCTGGTGGCCACGGTGTTTGACCTGACGGCTGCCAACTACGGCGTAGCTCGAGGACTGCCCGGCGAAAACGCCGCCACCAGCTATGACCACGACACCCCCTACACCCCTGCCTGGCAGGAAAAGATCACCGGCGTGAAGCGCGACCAAGTGATCGCCGTAGCCCGCCAGTTTGCCGACAACGCCGACAAGACTCGTGGCAAGTCTATGGTCATCATCGGCGCGGCCATGAACCACTGGTACCACAGCGACATGAACTACCGCGGCATCATCAACATGCTGATGATGTGCGGTTGCATTGGCCAAAGCGGTGGCGGCTGGGCGCACTATGTGGGCCAGGAAAAGCTGCGTCCCCAGACCGGCTGGACCGCGCTGGCTTTTGCGCTGGACTGGGTGCGCCCACCTCGCCAGATGAACAGCACCAGCTTCTTTTATGCGCATACCGACCAGTGGCGCTACGAGCGGCTGGGCGTGGAGGAGATCCTCTCGCCGCTGGCTGACAAGTCCAAGTTTGGCGGCAGCATGATCGACTACAACGTGCGCGCCGAGCGCATGGGCTGGCTGCCCAGTGCGCCGCAGCTGCAGACCAACCCGATGCAGGTCGTCAAGGACGCACAGGCTCAGGGCATGGACCCCAAAGACTACGCGGTCAAGGCCTTGAAGGACGGCAGCCTCAAGATGAGCTGCGAAGACCCAGACCACCCGCTCAACTGGCCGCGCAACATGTTTGTTTGGCGTTCCAACATCCTGGGGTCTTCGGGCAAGGGGCACGAGTATTTCCTCAAGCATCTGCTGGGCACCTCCCACGGTGTGCAGGGCAAGGACCTGGGGGCCGAAGACGCCAAGCCGACCGAAGTGACTTGGCATGACAAAGCGCCCGAAGGCAAGCTGGACCTCTTGGTGACGCTGGACTTCCGCATGAGCACGACTTGCCTGTATTCGGACATCGTGCTGCCCACCGCCACTTGGTATGAGAAGAACGACCTCAACACCAGCGACATGCACCCCTTCATCCACCCGCTGTCCACCGCCGTGGACCCGGCCTGGCAAAGCAAGAGCGATTGGGAAATTTACAAAGGTTTCGCCAAAGCCTTCAGCGAAGTGTGTGTGGGCCATCTGGGCGTTGAAAAAGAGCTGATGCTCATGCCTTTGATGCACGACACTCCGGCCGAGCTGGCCCAGGCCTTTGATGTGAAAGAATGGAGTAAAGGCGAGTGCGAGCTGATTCCCGGTAAAACCGGGCCCCAAATCTCGGTGGTAGAGCGCGATTACCCCAACACCTACAAACGCTTCACGGCGCTGGGCCCTTTGATGGAAAAAGCGGGTAACGGTGGCAAGGGCATTGGCTGGAACACTACCGACGAAGTACACCAGCTTGGCGAGCTCAATGGCAAGGTCCGCGCGGAGGGCGTTACACAGGGCATGCCCAACATCAGCACCGATATCGATGCTTGCGAAGTGGTGCTGCAACTGGCCCCCGAGACCAACGGCCATGTGGCAGTCAAGGCATGGGAGGCGCTCAGCAAAATCACCGGGCGCGACCACACGCACCTGGCCTTGCACCGCGAAGACGAAAAAATCCGTTTCCGCGACATCCAAGCCCAGCCGCGCAAGATCATCAGTTCGCCCACCTGGTCGGGGCTGGAGAGTGAAAAGGTCTCCTACAACGCCGGTTACACCAATGTGCACGAGTACATCCCGTGGCGAACGCTCACCGGGCGTCAGCAGTTTTATCTAGACCACCCCTGGATGCAGGCATTTGGCGAAGGCATGACCAGTTACCGCCCACCCGTGGACCTGAAGACGGTGGACGAGATGATTGACCGCAGGCCCAACGGAAACAAGGAAATCTCGCTCAACTTCATCACGCCGCACCAAAAATGGGGCATCCACAGCACGTACAGCGACAACCTGCATATGCTCACGCTCAACCGGGGGGGGCCGGTGATTTGGCTCAGCGAAGACGATGCGAAAAACGCAGGCATTGTGGACAACGACTGGGTCGAACTGTTCAACAGCAACGGCGCGATTGCGGCCCGTGCCGTGGTCAGCCAGCGGGTCAATCCGGGCATGGTCATGATGTACCACGCGCAGGAAAAAACCATCAACACCCCCGGCTCGGAAATCACCGGTATTCGTGGCGGCATCCACAACTCGGTCACCCGCATCGTGACCAAGCCCACCCACATGATCGGCGGCTACGCCCAGTTCAGCTACGGCTTCAACTACTACGGAACCATTGGTACCAACCGCGATGAATTTGTCGTAGTGCGCAAGATGCGCAAGGTGGATTGGCTCGACGGTGAAGCCCCTGCCACTGTGCAGGCTTGAAGGAGAAAAAACATGAAAATTCGTGCACAAATTGCGATGGTGCTGAACCTAGACAAATGCATCGGTTGCCACACCTGCTCGGTCACCTGCAAAAACGTCTGGACCAGCCGACCCGGCGTGGAATACGCCTGGTTCAACAACGTGGAAACCAAGCCCGGCATTGGCTACCCCAAGGACTGGGAAAACCAGGACAAGTGGAACGGCGGCTGGACCCGCAAGGCCGATGGTTCCATCGAGCCCAAGCAGGGCGGCAAATGGAAACTGCTCATGCGTATTTTTTCCAATCCGAACATGCCGCAGATTGACGATTACTACGAGCCCTTTACCTACGACTACGAACACCTGCAGGGTGCGCCCGAGTCCAAGGCCACGCCCACGGCGCGTCCGCGCAGCCTGATCACCGGGCAGCGCATGCAAAAGATCGAGTGGGGCCCTAACTGGGAAGAAATTCTGGGCGGCGAGTTCAGCAAGCGCAGCAAAGACGCCAACCTGGCCAATTTCGAGCAGGTGCAAAAAGACATGGTGGGTCAGTTTGAAAACACCTTCATGATGTATTTACCCCGCCTGTGCGAGCACTGTCTGAACCCGGCGTGCGTGGCCTCGTGCCCCTCTGGCTCGATCTACAAGCGCGAGGACGACGGCATTGTGCTGATCGATCAGGACAAATGCCGTGGCTGGCGCATGTGCGTGAGCGGCTGCCCCTACAAGAAGATTTACTACAACTGGCAAAGCGGCAAGGCCGAGAAATGCATCTTCTGCTACCCGCGCATTGAAGCGGGTCAGCCCACGGTGTGCTCGGAAACCTGTGTGGGCCGCATCCGTTATCTGGGTGTGGTGCTGTATGACGCAGACCGCATCGCCGAAGCGGCCAGCACCGAAAACGAAAAAGACCTGTACCAGGCCCAGCTCGACATATTCCTGAACCCGAACGACCCCAAGGTGATCGAGCAGGCTAGGCTGGACGGCATTCCCGAGGCTTGGCTGGAGGGCGCACGCAACAGCCCGGTTTACAAAATGGCGATCGACTGGAAAGTGGCGCTGCCGCTGCACCCCGAGTACCGCACGCTGCCCATGGTCTGGTACGTGCCACCGCTGTCGCCCATCACGGCCGCCGCCAACGCGGGCCATGTGGGCATGAACGGCGAGCTGCCCGATGTGTCGCAAATGCGCATTCCGGTGCAGTACCTGGCCAACCTGCTCACCGCCGGTGACACCGCGCCTGTGACCCGCGCCCTGGAGCGCATGCTGGCCATGCGCACTTACCAGCGCAGCAAACATGTGGACGGCATAGACAACCTGGCGGTGCTGGAGCAAACCGGTCTGACGGTGGCTCAGGTCGAAGAGATGTACCACGTCATGGCGATTGCCAATTACGAAGACCGCTTTGTGATCCCCAGCTCGCACCGCGAATATGCCGAGAACACTTTTGACATGCGCGGCGGTTGCGGCTTCTCGTTTGGCAACGGTTGCTCGGACGGCCAGTCCGAAGCGAGTCTGTTCGGTGGCGACAAACGCCGCACCATCCCCATCCAGCCTGTGGTCTGAAGCGAGGTTTCTCATGAAAAACAACCGATACACCTTGCGCGTGCTGTCGCAGCTCTTGTCTTACCCGGACGCTGCACAGCGCGCACAGCTGCCCCAGCTGATGCCGGTGCTGAAAGAAGAGGACGCTTTGAGCGCAGCACGTCAGGCAGAACTGCAAACCTTGGCCACGCACTTGCAGCGCTTGGACAGCTTGGACGCCGAGTCGCGCTATGTGGAGACCTTCGACCGGGGCCGAGCCACCTGCCTGCACCTGTTCGAGCATGTGCATGGCGACTCGCGCGACCGGGGCCCGGCCATGATCGACCTAACCAAGACCTATGAACAGTCGGGCCTGTTCCTGTCGCCGGACGAGCTGCCCGACCATTTGTGCGTGGTGCTCGAGTTCGCATCGACCCAGCCCCCCGAGGTGGCCAAGTCCTTTTTGGGCGAGATGGCGCACATCCTGAACGCCATCTTCAGCGCCTTGCTCAAACGCGAGAGCCCTTATGCGGTGGTTCTGGCGGCGGTGCTGGAGCTGGCCGGGCACAAGGCCCAGGCGGTGCAGATCGTCGCCGACGAGCCGCTGGACGAGAGCTGGAGCGAGCCCGAAGCCTTTGACGGTTGCAGCACACGCGGCCAGGCTCGGCCGGGCGAGGCGCAGCCCATTCACATCGTCAGAAAAACATCCACCCAAACCCGGGGAGTTGCAGCATGAGCTACTTGGACCACTTCATCTTTGGCATTTATCCCTACATCGCGCTGAGCGTGTTTTTGCTCGGCAGCCTGATCCGTTTTGACCGTGACCAGTACAGCTGGAAAAGTGATTCTTCGCAGCTGCTGCGCAGAGGCCAGTTGCGCTGGGGCAGCAACCTGTTCCATGTGGGCGTCCTGTTCTTGTTTGGCGGGCACAGCGTGGGCATGCTCACGCCGCACTTTGTGTACGAGTCTTTCATGAGCGCGGGCGACAAGCAGCTGCTGGCAATGGTCTCGGGCGGTGTGTTTGGCGTGCTCGGCTTTGTGGGGGTCACGCTACTCTTGTACCGCCGTCTGTCGGACGACCGCATCCGGGTCAACAGCAAAACCAGCGACATCGTGCTGCTGGTCTTGCTGTGGGCGCAGTTTGCGCTGGGCCTGGCCACCATCCCGCTGTCGGCCCAGCACCTGGACGGCAGCATGATGCTCAAGCTGGCCGAATGGGCGCAGCGCATCGTCACTTTCCGTGGCGGTGGAGTGGAGCTGCTGGCCGAAGCCAGCTGGATTTTCAAGGCCCACATGTTCTTGGGCATGAGCATCTTCTTTATCTTTCCGTTCACCCGGCTGGTGCACGTCTGGAGCGGTTTTGGCACGCTGGGCTATGTGGTGCGCCCATACCAAGTGGTGCGCAGCCGCCGCGTGGGCATGACGCCACGGTCCCCGTTTGGCCGTAGCTGATCGGACGTCCACATTTTTGAAACGATGCATTGGGGCTTCATATGAATTTTGACACCATGACAGATCAGCCGCTGGGCACCGCGGGCGCATCCGGTTCGTGCGGCAGCGGTTCTTGCGGTTGCGGCAGCGCGTCTGCATCTTCGGCTTCATCTACGGCTTATGAGCGCACAGCAGCATCCATGCCAGCGGCGGTGCCTGCCGCACAGTCTGAAGCGGCCAACGATGTTTCGCTGGCTGAGACGCCTTCCACGCCACCTTCCATTAACGGCATCGCCTTGCTCGCCCCCGGAGAGACCTTGTCGGCAGAACACCTGCTGGAGCGGGCGCATGCCGAACTGCTGCGCCAAGAGGCCGTGCGCTTGGGCCTGTTGCCTGCGCATACGAGCCTGACCGCACCCGAGCTGAGTGCCAACGAGCAAGCCGTCATCGACCGGATGCTGGACCAGGAAGTAATATCGCCCCAGCCCACGCCTGAAGAAGCGTTGCGCTATTACGACGCGCAAAAGGCGCAGTTCACGGTGGGGCAAGCGCGCCGTGTTCGCCATATCCTGTTTGCTGTCACGC
>JBEEJQ010000082.1:0-12289 GCA_041169105.1 Pseudomonadota bacterium
TCACCATGGACCAACCTTCCACGCAACGCAAACGGTAAATGCGCTCTTCCATCGCCCCCCATTTCATGAGGTCTTCGAGGTGGTAGCGCCCCGGCTTTTTCACCAAGCCTTCGATCTCGATGCTCCAGGGATCAGTTTTGAGCGTGTGGGCCTTGCGTGCGGGATCGGACTTGTCGGTACCGAACTCATAAAAATTGTTGTAACTGACGGCATCTTTGTAAGGTGTGGGCTTGTCCATGGTCACACCACCTGACACGCTCGTGGCTTTGCCTATCAACGCACCGCTGCTGCCTTGTTGCGCCATGGCCTCGCGTTGACCCCAGCCCGTCAAAACAAGCCCACCCACCCCGGCTGCCAAGCCTTGAATGATTTGACGCCGACTTTGATAAATTTTCAGCGGCGTGATTTCACTCTCCGGAAAATGACAAAATTGTCGACTGGATGGATGGATCGTCATGGCATTACTTCAATTAGAGAATAAGAATCACATTTTGATCCATCTTGAATACCCTTATTGATTGGCTTCCACTTTTCCTGAACTCAAACCATGCACGCCGCCATTGTTCTGGTGATTTCCATTGTTTTGGCCATCCATCTGGTCCTTCCCTTGGGAACCTGGATCATGCTGTCTGGGCGGCGTGACGACAAAACCCGTTTATGGTTCATCGGCACAACTCTGTTCAGCCTCTCCATGTGCACCGTGGCCCTTCGGCCTTACGTCAGCGAATTCATCTCATTCACATTGCCTTGGATCATGGCCATCGCTGCATGGCTGGTCGTGATCGAAACATTCCGACGTGAACTTCAACGCCGCGCCAGTACATGGAAATTGATCTTGTGTGTGATCGCAAGCTGGATGCTCTATTTGCTGTGGGTATTCAAAATCGGAGAAATCAAGATTTTGGGAGGTTTGAGTTATTCACTGCTGTTTTTGCTCTTGAGCCTGTATTTGCTCTACCTGCTCTTTGAGCTTGACCGACTTTACCGAAGTAAAAGCATTTCGCTGTTGAAAATTTCGCTCTTTCTTTACAGTGCGATCTATGTGAACCGCATCTACCATTACCTGATCGACGGGTCTGCCAACAACTTGAATGTATTCAGCCTGACTTGGGTCAGCAACCTGGTCGTGGTGGGCTCCATCTTGGCCATCATCTTGCTTTGCATTGGCTACTGGGGCTTCACCCTCGAAAAATCAGGCTTGGAAACACAGCATGCAGAGTCTCAAACTGAAAGCATGCGACAACTGATCAAAGAACGAGACCAATTGCTGATGCTCAATGCCCGGGTCTCAGCCATCAGCAGTTTGTCGTCTTTTTCGGCCATGTTGGTGCATGACATCAGCCAGCCCTTGCAAGCCCTGGAATTCGGTTTGTACGAATTGCAAAGTCAAGCGACACCTGATCAAACGGCAGATCATTTGCGGCACAACATCCATGAATTGCAGCAGCTGTCTACCAAAGCCGGTGAAATGGTCAGCCACCTGCGCCAGCTGATGGGGCGCGGTCAGGACCATGTGTCGGCCATCGATCCCCACATGGCTTTGCAGCCTATCTTGCCCATCCTCCAGGGAGAGGCGCTGCAGCGAGGCATCACCCTGAGCTACGCGCACCGCTTGCCAGAGCAGGCCCGGGTCATGGCCAACGCGGTCATGTTGCAACGCATCGTGTTCAATGCGGTGGGCAATGCACTGGACGCCCTCCAAGATCACCCCAAAGCGCAGTCCTGTATCCAGATTCAGCTGTACACCGAGGACAAAGGACAAGAGGCATGGGTCGTGCTGGAGATTGCCGACAACGGCCCCGGATTCAGCACCAATGTGCTGTCACAGCTCAATGCCCCGATCCAGAGCACCAAACCCCATGGCATGGGTTTGGGTCTGATGCTGACCCAAAGCATGGTTCGCATGTGGGGAGGGCACACCCAGATTGACAACCAGCCCGCTGGTCAAGCGCCTGGCGGTTTGCTGCAAATTTGGCTGCGGACTGCCGCAGACGAGAAATCAATTTAGAATTTGATTTTGTGATTTTTATCGATTTAAACCTTGACACCACAGCCCATCATTGATGTCGTGGACGACAACTCGGACATTCGCAGAATGCTCGGGTTGGTGCTCAAAACCAACGGATTCACGGTCCACCCCCACGAAAGCGCCGAGGCCTTTCTGGCTGAAGAGCGAACTGCTGAGCCCCGATTGCTCATTCTCGACGTGCGCATGCCGGGGATGACCGGCTTGGAACTGCACAGCCGCTTGCTGGCCCAAGGCGAGAAATACCCCGTCATTTTCATGAGCGGTGAATGCCAACCTCATGAGACCACCGCAGTGCAAGCATCCACCCCCATTGCATTTCTTTGGAAACCTTTCAATACCCAACAACTGTTGCAAGCCATTGAAGAAGGAATGAAGCAGCTGTCTGCTGCATCAGCCTGAAGTTGTTTGTGCCGCTCACCATGACAAAAGGCCCATCAAGGGCCTTTTGTCATGGTGCAGTCCAGCTGCTGCTCAAAGCGTTCCGTAGCTGTGCAAACCGCTCAGGAACATGTTCACCCCCAGAAAAGCGAAGGTGGTGACCGCCAGACCCGCCAATGCCCACCAAGCCGCCACCGTACCGCGCAAGCCTTTCATGAGGCGCATGTGCAGCCAAGCGGCGTAGTTCAGCCAAACGATCAGGGCCCAGGTCTCTTTGGGGTCCCAGCTCCAGTAGCCGCCCCAGGCTTCAGCCGCCCACAAGGCCCCCAGAACGGTGGCGATGGTGAAAAACGCAAAACCCACAGCAATGGACTTGTACATCACATCGTCCAGCACATCGAGTTGGGGCAATTTTTCGGCAATGCGTCGACGTCCCCACAAAATGCCCGCTGTGATGAACACCGACACGGCGGCATAACCAAGCCAATAACTGCCACCGGCCTCAGACACGACGCGCACACGGAAAGCGATGGGCACAAAGCACAAAGCCACGCCCAGCAACCAAATCGGGGTCAGCTTGTGCCAGCGCGTCTCGGCCGCCTGTTGTTTGATCAGGTACGCAAACGCCACCATGGCCGCCAAGGCAAACGTGCCATAACCAATGAAGTTGGCTGGCACATGCAGCTTCATCCACCAGCTTTTGAGGGCAGGCACCAGGGGCTGGATGGCATGCGCCTCACGCACCAGGGTGTACCAAAGCAAAAAGCCCACCGCCGCACTGACCACCAGCATGACAAACGCACCCAGGGCGCGGGTTTGGTAATGGTCTTCGTAGTACAGATAAAAGCCGGTCGTCATCCAGCAGAACATGACGAAGACTTCGTACAGATTGCTCACCGGGATGTGGCCAATGTCGGGACCCAACAAATAGCTTTCATACCAGCGCACCATGGTGCCGATCAAGGCCAGCGCCACGCCCACCCAGGCCATGCGTGAGCCCAGGGCTTCGAGCGTCTGCCCCTGTCCCTTGACGAACATGCCCGCCCAATAAAACACGGTGCTGATGAAAAACACCATGCTCATCCACAGAATGGCCGACTGGCTGGACAAGAAATACTTGAGCCAGAACACCTGCTCGGCGCGGGCCAGATCACCTTGGTAGGAATAAATGGCCAAGAGGGAAAAGACCGCCACCGCCAACATCAGTGTGCGCGTGGATCGCCAGAACCAGGCCAAAGCCACTGCGGCTGGCACGCTGGCCACCAAGATGCCCTGTTCATACACGTCCATGGCCTGGTTGTAGCGTGCAAACGCCCATGCCATGCCCAACACAGCCAAGAGGGCAAAGCCCCAATCAGCCAAGCTGCGGCGGGAGAAATAACCCGGATTCAAAGTCACACTGGAAGTCATTTGGTGTTCTCGGGACGGCCCAGCAAACGGGCGGCCAATTGGTCAAATTCACGGTCAAGGTCCAAAGTCTGGCGGTTGGCCGACAAGGCCATTTGGGCTCGCGCCCCATCGCCCTGCGGCGACAACCAGACCCACAAGCGGCGCTCACGCACGTAGAGCATCGCAAAAACGCCCAGGATCAGGAAAAAGCAGCCCAGATAGACCACGTTTTTACCGGGGGCTCTGGCCACCTGGAAGACGCTGGCCTGCACCTGCTTGAAGTCCTTGAGCATGAAGGTCATCGGAGCCGGATAAAACGGCGCATCGCTCAGCGCCAGCACCGACTGGGCCATGAAGCCCTGCAGCTTGTCGGCTGGCAGGGGTTTGGCGCGGGCCTGTTCACGGGCCACCCTGTCAAGCTCCAGCAAAGCGCCGTTCAAGATGCGCACAAACATCTCACCCGCACGGGGGCGCTCGGCCTCGGGCACATTCGTTTCCAGAAAATCCGACAAAGCCTGCAAACCCGCCACCTGCTGGTCTTTGACTTTTTCAAGGCCCGCAAACAAGCCCAAGGCGCGTGCGGCCGAATCGGCCAACTGTCGGCTCAAGTCAGGCCGCTGAGGGTCCACCGCTTGACGGGCATAACGCTGCACAGCGCGCTCACGCAATGCAGGATCGGCCAGCGCCGCACGCAGGCGGATGAAACCGGTCAGTTCGCCATTCTCATCGGCCGGCGGGCGCAAATAGCGGTAAGGCTCGCCGGGGTTCTCGCGCATGCCCAGCAAGAAGACGGGGACACCATCGCCCGTGTCCACAGGCACCATGTAGTTGTTGTATTCGCGGGCTTGGCCGGCGGCATCGCGCAGCTTGTAGCTCACGCTGGGGCCCACGTTGCGCAGTTCTTTGGTTTCCGTGGTTTTGTGTCCGGCCCCCATGCGCTGGTCGATCGCGCTGCGCAGATCCACCTTGCGCACGTCCACGCCTTGCGCTGTGCCGCCAGACATGTTCTCCACGTTGATCACGCGCAAGCCGGTGAACTCCAGGCGAAGCTTGTCTTTGCCGTTGCTCAATTCGGTGCTGCTGCCAATCACGCCTTCCACCTCAAAGGGCACCGTGGCCGCCGACATGGGCACCGCCTGCAATTTCACGGTCGAGCCACCATCGTCAAAGCTGGACTGGTAAATCTCAATGCCTTTGTAGCTGGCGGGGTGGTTGACCTCCACCCGAGCGTCCTGCTTGGCCCCGGTGGCTTTGTCGTGGATCACGATGTCACTGGCAAACAGCTTGGGCATGCCCGTGGAGTAGTACTCCACGATGAACTTTTTGAGTTCCACCGAGAAAGGCAGCTCTTGCAGCAAGATGCCATCGGACTGGCTGAGGATGGCCGTGCTCGATGCCGTGTCCTCGGCCACCATCAGGTTGCCACGGAAGGCCGGGTTGCGCTCGGACAGCCGGTGTTGCGCAGGCACATCCGCGATCAGGCCACCGCCGTTGTAGATGGCTTTGCCGCCAAACCACATTTGGGCACGCACCATCAAGTCCCCGTCGAGCAAGCCTCCCACACACACCAGCACGATGGCCGAGTGGGCAGCGATATAACCCAGTTTGTTGGCGGCGCCTGCTTTGGCGGCAATCATCCAGCCCTGGCCCTGTGCGCTGTCACGCGATTGCAATTTCACCTTCCAGCCGCCAGTGGCCAGCAATTGCCCCAAGCGATGGGCAGCGGTCTCGGGCGTTTCGGCCAGTGCGCCTTCGGCTTTATGGTGAAAAGCCTTCAGGCTTTGCTCGCGGATGTTTTCCTTGTAGGACTTCAGATCCGCCAGAATTTTGGGGGTGTTGCGGGCAATGCACAGGCTGGTGCTGAGCACCAGGAAAGCCAGAATCAGCAAGAACCACCAGGCGCTGTACACCGAGTGCAGCTTCAAGCTGGCAAACACCTCTGCCCAAAAAGGACCAAATTGGTTGACGTAATTGCTGGCCGGTTCGTTTTGCTTGAGCACCGTGCCAATGACAGAGGCAATGCAGATGATGGTCAGCAGCGAAATTGCAAAGCGCATCGAGGCGAGCAATTCCAGCACGGGCTGCCAGCGGGAGGGGCCGTTTTCAGATGCAGTGCTGGAAGCTTCAGTCGTCATGGTGCAAAGTGGGCCGTGCGGTGAGCAAGGCCAATGAATCAACAAGGCTGGCCACAAGCCAGAAACGACCAAGGCCGGAAAACCGGCCTTGACTGTTCGAGTTCACCGCCGGTTGCCCGATTGTGACTCAGCAAAATGATGGCGCTGAAAACCACACCACCTCAGGGGCCAGCCCCAAGGCGAGGGATTCATGCGTTCAACGCAATCCGGCGATGTAGTCGGCGACGGCCTTGATTTCGCGGTCGTTCATCTTGGCGGCCACTTGGGTCATCTGGACGCTGTTTTTGCGAACGCCGTCACGGAACTGAACGAGCTGGGCAGCGGTGTAGTCAGCATGCTGACCCGACACGCGAGGGTACTGAGCAGGCATGCCGGCACCATTGGGCGAGTGGCAGCTGGCGCAAGCGGCGATCTGACGGTCTGGAATGCCCCCACGGTAAATGCGCTCACCCAAGGCCACGGTGTCTTTGTCTTTGGCAAAGCCGGGCTTGGCTTGCTTGGAAGCGAGCCAGTAGCTGATGTTGCGCATGTCGGCATCGCTCAGACCAGCAGCCATGCCGCTCATGACGGCGTTGGCACGCTTGCCCGATTTGAATTCGCTCAATTGCTTGATCAGGTATTCGGGGTGCTGCTGAGACAGTTTGGGGTTGACCGGTGTGGTCGAGTTGCCGTCGGCGGCGTGGCAGGCTGCGCACATCGCAAAAGCGGCTTCGCCTTTGGCCAGATCAGGCTTGGCGGCGGCAGGGGCAGCAGCGGGATTGGCCAAAGCAGAACCTGCCACCAAAGCGGACAGGGTTGCGGACATCAGGAAAGAGACAATTGACTTCATGGGGCGTCGTCCAAAGGTTGGAAGAATGGGCGCAAAACCCAAGGATTCTACAATGAGGTCTGCGTCAGTTTCCTGACGACACAAGGTTCCCCCATTTATGAGCTCCAGCCCCCGCGTTTCCACCCCCAAGCCCACCACCGCGCCAGCCACTCCGGCCGCCGTGACCCCCATGGGCTGGATGCACACCGCACGTTTTTTGACCACGGCCGCGCAACTGCACCATTTGCCCGCGCTGGACACCCCTGAAATCGCTTTTGTGGGCCGGTCCAATGCCGGCAAATCCACCTGCATCAACACGCTGACCCAGCAAAAACAGCTGGCCTTTGCCTCCAAAAAGCCCGGGCGCACCCAGCACATCAACCTGTTTGCCTTGGGCAAGCAAGGCATCACCGACGCCGTGCTGGCCGACCTGCCCGGCTATGGCTACGCCGCCGTGGCCAAGATGGACAAGCTGCGCTGGCAGCAAGTGATGGCCAATTACCTGGTCAGCCGCGAGAACCTGATGGGCATCGTGATGATGTGCGACCCACGCCACGGCCTGACCGAGCTGGACGACATCCTGCTTGAAGTGATCCGCCCCCGGGTGGAGCAAGGCCTGAAATTCCTGATCATCCTGACCAAAGCCGACAAACTGACCCGCGCCGAGCAGGCCAAGGCTTTGTCGATTGCGCGACTGCAAGCGGGCGGCGGAGAGGTCAGACTGTTCTCGGCCCTGAAAAAACAGGGCGTGGACGATGTGGCCCAACTGTTGTGGGACTGGACGCACCCGAAAGACGGTGTCCCGGCCCCCGCACCCGCCAAGCCCCCAGAAGACGAACCCGAGGCGCTGGACGAGTGATCAAGCCCTGATCACGGCCGATCGCCTCACCGCATGGAGCGATCCTTTGACACCCCCCATTGAGACCTGGCAGCAAGCGCTGCCCCACGGCATCACGCTCAGCTGCCGGGCCTGTGGCGACAGGGGCCGCCCGGTGCTGATGTTTTTGCACGGCTTCCCCGAAGCCGCCTTCGTTTGGGACGAGCTGCTGACGCACTTTGCCCGCCCGGAAAACGGTGGCTACCGCTGCGTGGCCCCCAACCTGCGCGGCTACGAGCTGTCCAGCGCCCCCACCGACGTGAAGGACTACCGCGCCAAGTTTTTGGTGCAAGACATCGTGGCCTTGATCGATATCGAGTGTGGCGAGCAGCCACTGGCTGCGCTGGTGGCCCACGACTGGGGTGGCGCAGTGGCTTGGAACGTGGCTAACCAGCACCCCGGGCGCATGCGCCAGTTGGTGATCATCAATTCACCGCATCCCGCACCCTTCCTCAAGGCCATGCAAAGCGACCCGGCCCAGCAAGCGGCCAGCGCCTACATGAGTTTCTTGGTCCAACCCCATGCTGCAGCGCAGCTTGCGGCCGATGGTTTTGCGCAGTTGTTGGGTTTTTTACGGGGCGACGACGAGCAGCTCAGTGGCAAGCACAGCCTGGCAGCCACAGCCGCGCCCTGGCTCACACCCGAGGTGGAAGAAAAGTACCGCTTTGTCTGGTCGCAGGGCCTTGAGGGCGGCTTGAATTACTACCGCGCATCGCCCCTGCGGCCCGTCACTGCCACGGAGGACTTCATCTCGGCCATGGTGCTGCCACCCGAAATTTTGCGCATCGATGTGCCCACGTTGGTGCTGTGGGCGCAAGACGACATCGCCTTGCGGCCTTGCCTGACCGAGGGCCTGGAGCAGCATGTGCCCGACCTGAGCCTGGTGCCCATTGAAAACGCCACGCACTGGGTGGTGCACGAACAACCCGACAGGGTGATCGCGGAAATCAGCCGGTTTTTGTTGCGCCCCGTTCAGTAAACGCCCGGCTCACCGGGGGGACGGGTCTTGAACCGTTTGTGCACCCAGTAATACTGCTCGGGCATGGTGGCGATCAAGGCTTCGAGTTCAGCGTTCATGCGGGCCGTGTCGGCCTGCACATCGTCGCTCGGGAAATTTGGCCAAGGGGCACCCAACTCCACGGTGTAGCCTTGGGGCGTCATGCGTGTGATCGCGCTCATGACTTGCGCACGCCCCAATCGGGCAAAACGCGACAGCGATGGCAAGGTGGCTGCAGGCACACCAAAAAACGGGACGAACAAGGATTCGGCTGGACCAAAGTCCATGTCAGGCAAGAGGTAGAGCTTGTCGCCGTGTCGCAGGCCGGCAACGATCTGTTTGACGCCGTCGTGCCGGAAATACAGCTTGTTTCGCCCTGCGCGGTTGCGACCTTGGCGAACCCAGTCGTCCAAGGCTGGACTGCGCTGCGGCACATAAATGCTGGACATCGGGACCTGCGCCAGCGCCGTCAAGGCCGTTCCTCCGGCATCCAGACCCACAAAATGCGGGGCAAACACCACCACAGGCTGCTTGGACGTCAACAGGGCATCGTCCCCAACCACCTGCAAGCGTTTGTGGAGTGTTGCCATGGAGCCATGCCACAGCCATGACCGGTCGAGCAAGGACTGCATGACCATCACCATGTGGCGTCGCACCATGCGGGTCCGCTCCTGGGTGGATCGCTCTGGGAAGCACAGGGCCAAGTTGACCTGTGCCACCTGACGACGGCTTGTGGCCAATGCGTAAAGCACATGGCCCAAGAACCACCCCAATGCCCGTAAGAGCCCCAAGGGCCACAGGGACAGAAAGCGCATCAAAAGGATCACCGGGTGCACCGCTCAACCCTCCAGTCGAGGCGATTTGTAACGGGCATAACCCCAAAGGTATTGCGCAGGACAGCTCAAGATCACGCGCTCCATGGCCTGGTTGATCTGCACCACCGCCACCCCCAGATCAGTCGACAGATCATGGCCCAAGGTCTGGGTGTGCAGGCGAAACCCACGCCCCCAGCTCAGGCGTTCACCCCAAATCAAGACCACGCGGGCCCCTGTTTGGGCCGCCAGACGGGCGGCCAAGGTCATGGTGTAAGCGGGTTTGCCAAAAAACGGGGCCCACTGGCCCATGCCTTCGGGAGGCACTTGATCAGGCAAGAGACCCACCGCATGGCCTGAGCGCAACGCCTTGATCATCTGGCGCACGCCAGCCAAGGTGGTCGGCACCGCCTCCAGTCCTGGGCGGCTGCGGGCTTGCTCCATCACCTCGCCCAAACCCGCATGGCGGGACGGACGGTACAGCACCGTCAAGGGGCCGTGTGCAGCGCCAAATCGCGAGGCCAGTGCTTGGGCCGTCACTTCAAAGCAGCCCATGTGGGGCGTCAAAAATAACACGCCCTGCCCCGCCGCATAGGCGTCGGCTGCCGCTTGATCAGACGCCCACTGAACCGGGACGGGTCGCCCCAGCCACAAGCGGGGCAACTCCGAGGACATACAGCCCGTCTGCCCGATGGCCCCCAACACATCCCACAAGCTCAAACCCGCTTGACGGGCGTTGTCGACAAAACGTCGACGGTAGGTGGGCGACAGCACCCAAACCAGCCAACCGCCCAGCCAACCCAAAGCGTGCAAGGCCCACAAGGGCCAGACCGACAAGAAACGGAACCATTTCAACATGGGGGGCATTTTGCCTTGAACTGGCCAAGTCACCCGGATCCCGGAGCCAAGCCCCGCAGACCAGCAACAGAACCTACCTGTTTTCCAGCAAGTGCGTACCGGTTCCACACCTGCACGCGAGCGAATTCGGTTCATATGATCAAAACGAGCAAATTTTTCAAACCCGGCATTGGCCCAGTCGCCTACAGGATCACCGATGAAAAACGACAACATCACCCCAAGGTATTTCAGCACCAGCCAGGCGGCCAAAATTCTGGGCCTGTCGGTGGGCACCGTACAACGCATGGTCGAGACGGGCGTTTTCAAGGCCTTTGTGACCCAAGGCGGACACCGCCGGATCCTGTCGTCCTCGCTCAGCCAGTTTTGCCAAGCGCAAGGTTTTGCCAGCCCTCAGCTTGAAAAAGGCGCACCCATGATCTGCATCCTGCATACCAGCGACCAGATGACGGGCACATTGGCGCAATTGAGCCAATGGGACGATGTGAAGGTGATCACCCAGCCGCTGGACCTGATGGGACTCAAGCGGCCCATCAGCGCCTTGTTCATCGATGCCCGCATCGCCTGGGTACACGGCTCTCCCATGCACCTGGAAGACACCACCGCGCGTGACGCCCACATCGTGATCTACAACAGCGAGCAGCTGCCGCCCGCCAGTGCCTTGCATGCCGCCAACCATGTGTCCTTGTTCAAGGGCGACATCAGCACCGATCTGGTTTTTGGCTACCTGCTTGGTTGCCACCGTGAGCAACCCCTTCCGCTGCCCCACAACAATGAAACAATGAGCCCGTCTGCACTGGGAGGCGGGTGCGATCATCACCTTGCCAAACTGGCCCCCAAACACCATTTGGGCGCAGACAAACACCCCACCTCTTGAAACCCTCGCAAATGGCCTTATGATTAGCACTCGATGGAGTTGAGTGCTAACAACACCTCTCCACAGATTCAACCGGCACCTTCTGGGTGCTTTCGTTCTAAAACCCTTGTTTCAAATCCAGGAGATTCCATGAAACTGCGTCCTTTGGGCGATCGCGTGATCGTCAAACGTATCGAAAGCGAAACCAAAACAGCTTCGGGCATCGTGATCCCCGATTCCGCTGCTGAAAAGCCCGATCAAGGTGAAGTCCTGGCCGTCGGCCCCGGCAAGACCAATGACAAAGGCGAGACCAAAGCCCTGAGCGTGAAAGTCGGCGACCGCGTGTTGTTCGGCAAGTACAGCGGCCAGACCGTCAAGGTCAATGGCGACGAGCTGTTGGTCATGAAAGAAGAAGACCTGTTCGCCGTTGTCGAATAAGTCCACCTTTTCCAACTTTTAAATACATTCAGGAGCTACTCACATGGCAGCAAAAGACGTAATTTTCGGCGGTGAAGCCCGCGCACGCATGGTTGAAGGCGTGAACATTTTGGCCAACGCGGTCAAAGTGACTTTGGGCCCAAAGGGTCGCAACGTGGTTCTGGAGCGCTCGTTCGGTGCCCCCACCGTGACCAAGGACGGTGTGTCCGTGGCCAAG
Organism: Pseudomonadota bacterium; assembly: GCA_041169105.1. Classification (GTDB taxonomy): domain Bacteria; phylum Pseudomonadota; class Gammaproteobacteria; order Burkholderiales; family Burkholderiaceae_C; genus Limnohabitans_A. The sequence goes on from JBEEJQ010000082.1 coordinate 11,792, forward strand.
GAAATCGAACTCAAAGACAAGCTGCAAAACATGGGCGCGCAGATGGTCAAGGAAGTGGCTTCCAAGACTTCTGACAACGCTGGTGACGGCACCACTACCGCTACCGTGCTGGCCCAAGCTATCGTGCGCGAAGGCATGAAGTACGTGGCCGCTGGCATGAACCCCATGGATCTGAAGCGCGGCATCGACAAGGCTGTTGCAGCCCTGATCGAAGAGCTGAAGAAGGCCACCAAAGCCACCACCACCAGCAAAGAAATCGCCCAAGTCGGCTCGATCTCTGCCAACTCTGACACCAGCATCGGCGAAATCATCGCCAACGCCATGGACAAAGTGGGCAAAGAAGGCGTGATCACTGTGGAAGACGGCAAGTCTCTGCAAAACGAACTCGACGTGGTCGAAGGCATGCAGTTTGACCGTGGTTACCTGTCTCCCTACTTCATCAACAACCCCGAAAAGCAAGCTGCTTTGCTGGACAACCCCTTCGTGCTGCTGTTCGAC
>JBEEJQ010000083.1:0-12198 GCA_041169105.1 Pseudomonadota bacterium
CTGCTTGCCCACCGGCGTGGAGCCGGTGAAGGTGATCTTGCGGATCACGGGGTGCGCGATCAGGTAGTTGGAGATTTCGGACGGTGTGCCATAGACCAGGCCAATCACGCCCTCGGGCACGCCGGCGTCCTGGAAGGCGCGGATCAACTCGGCGGGTGATGCCGGTGTTTCTTCAGGCGCTTTGACGATGATCGAGCACCCGGTGGCCAAGGCGGCCGACATCTTGCGCACCACCTGGTTGACCGGGAAGTTCCAAGGCGTGAAGGCGGCCACTGGGCCCACGGGCTGCTTGAGCACGTTTTGCTGCACGTTGATGTTGCGCGGCGGCACGATGCGGCCGTACACGCGGCGGCCTTCTTCGGCGAACCACTCGATGATGTCGGCGGCCGACATCGCTTCGATCTTGGCTTCGCCCAGCGGCTTGCCTTGCTCTTGCGTGAGCAGCTCGGCAATTTGCGGGGCACGCTCGCGCATCAGGGCGGCGGCTTTGCGCATGATGGCGCTGCGCTCGTTGGCGGGTGTGTCGCGCCAGATCTCAAACCCCTTTTGCGCGGCTTGGGCGGCACGCTCCAGATCGGCCACACCGGCATGGGCCAGGCGACCAATCTCAGCGCCGGTGGCGGGGTTGAACACCGGCATCGTGCGACCGCTTTCGGCATCGCACCATTGGCCGTTGATGAAAAGCTGCGTGTTCGGATAAGTCATGCTGAGTTCCTGAAAAAAGGGGATCGAGACGGTGGGCGCATTGTGTCTGTAATCGACGCAGCGGCCGTCAAGCCCGGGACACCCCGGACCGGCTGCATCAGACCGGGCGCAGCGATTTGGCTAAGTGTTCGATCAACACATTCACCCGGTGCGGAATGTAGCGGTTGCTGGGCAAGACCGCGTAAATGCCCAAGGGCGAGGGGGCAAAGTCCTGCAGGATCGCCACCACCTCGCCCCGCGCCAAAAACGGCTCGGCAATGAAGTCGGGCTGCCGCGTGATGCCCATGCCTTGTGCGGCGGCTTGCGTCAGGGCCAGACCGTTGTTGGCTCGGATGCGCCCGCGCACCGGAAACGCCGTCTCCTGCGCGTCGACCTGGTAATTCCACACCGCAGCACTCATGGTCATCGAGTACACCAGACATTCGTGGTGCCGCAATTGATCGGGGTGCTGCGGCTGGCCATGTTCCGACAAGTAGGCAGGCGAGGCCAAGGTGAGCAAATGGCATTCGCCCAAGTGCCGCACGATATCGCCCGGCTGCAGATCGGCGGTGATGCGGATCGACAGGTCAATGCCTTCTTCAATCAGGTTGGAGCGTTGGTCCGAAAAATCCATCATCAGCTCGATGTGCGGCTGCGCCTTGGCGAAGTCAAGCAAGGCGGGCATGAGCCGTTGCAAGCCAAAGCTCAGGGGCAATCCGAGCCGTATGCGGCCACGGGGCACGGCTTTTTCTTCGTCCAGGCTGGACTCGGCGGCGTCCACCATGTTGAGGATGACGCGGCACTTTTCCAGATAGGCGGCCCCTGCGGCGGTCAAGGTCAGGCTGCGGGTGCTGCGGGTGATGAGCTTGACGCGCAGGTGCTTTTCCAGCGCGGCGATCTGGCGCGTGATGGCCGAGCGTGCGACCTGCAACTGGTCGGCCACGGCGGTGAAGCTGTCCGCTTCCGCCACACGCACAAAAATTTGCATCGCATCGAGTTTGTCCATTGTTGCTGATTTTGCAACAAATATTTGCGCATTGGCTACTTTTTCAAATCTCTTGGGGTCTTTACAGTCCCCCCATGTCTTCACCACGCTCTGTTCTTTTTGTGCCCCACGGCTCGCCCATGTTTGCCCTGCGCCCCGGTGCAGCCGGTGCGGCCATGAGCCAGCTGGTGCCTCAGCTGGGCACGCCCCGCGCCATCGTGGTGGTCAGCCCGCACTGGGAAACCGCTGTGCCCACCGTGGGCTTTGCCACCCGGCCAGAAACCATCCACGACTTTGGCGGCTTTGACCCGCGCCTGTACCAAATGCAGTACCCCGCCACCGGCTGCCCCGAAGCGGCCGCGCAAGTGGTGGCCGCCTTGCAGGCTGCAGGCTTGCCCGTGGCACAGGACGCCCAGCGCGGTCTGGACCACGGTGCCTGGATTCCGCTGCGCCAGATGTTCCCCGATGCCGACATCCCGGTGGTGCCGCTGTCGGTGCAAAGCCACCTGGGTCCGGCGCACGCATTTCGCGTGGGCCAGGCGCTGGCTGCGCTGGCCGAGCAAAACATCCTGGTCATCGGCTCGGGCAATGTGACGCACAACCTGCGTGACTTCATGATGGTGAGCATGCAAGGCGGTGCCACGCCCGCGTATGTGCATGAGTTTGCCGACTGGATTCACACCCACATGGTCCAGCGCGATGTGGACGCTTTGCTCAACTACCGCCAACAAACTTCGGGCCAACGCGCACACCCCACCGATGAACACCTCTTGCCCCTGTTCACCGCCTTGGGCGCTGCGGGTGCTGACGCGCAGCCGGAAGCATTCTTTCGCGGCATCAGTGACCATGTGATCGCCATGGATGGCTACACTTTCCGCTGAAAAAGGACAGCCCATGAACACCCACTACACCCCTGTCGCCAAAAGCCTGCACTGGCTCATGGCCCTGATGATCTTCGGCCTGCTGGCCCTGGGTTTTTACATGAGCGACTTGCCTCTGTCGCCCGACAAACTGCAGCTGTATTCCTGGCACAAATGGGCGGGCGTCACCGTCTTTGTGCTGGTCTGGCTGCGCCTGGCTTGGCGCATCACGCACCGACCACCGCCCATGTCGGCAGGCATGTACGGCGCGGTCAAATTGGCCGCCATCGCCGGGCACTGGATGCTCTATGTCTTCATGGTCGTCATCCCCTTGACCGGCTGGCTGATGAGCTCGGCCAAGGGCTTTCAAACCGTCTGGTTTGGCGTGCTGCCCATCCCGGACCTGATTGGCAAAGACAAGGCCCTGGGCCGCTCGCTGGCCGAGCTGCACAGCGCCCTGAACATCGGCTTTCTCTTGCTGATCGTGGTGCACGCGCTGGCGGCTTTCATGCACCACTTTGTGCACAAAGACGACACGCTGCGCCGCATGTTGCCCCGCTCAACCCAACCCTGAAAACACACCATGAAGCTCCTGAACAACACCTTCGCCCTGGCCATCACGGCCCTGGCCTTGCACGCACACGCGGCACCGTATCAGGCCATCGTGCCTGCCAAAAGCAGCGTGACCTTCAGCTACAAACAAATGGGCGTGGCCATCGATGGTCGCTTCAAAAAGTTTGCAGCGCAGGTCAACTTTGACCCCGCCAAAGCCGAAGCAGGCAAAGCCAGTTTCGACGTCGAGCTGGCCAGCGTGGACGCCGGATCGAGCGAGGCCGACGACGAGGTGGTGACCAAGTCCTGGTTCAACGCAGCGGCCTTTCCCAAAGCCAGCTTTGTGGCCAAGCAGTTCAAACAAACCGCCCCCAACCAATACGAAGTCACCGGCAGCCTGAGCATCAAAGGTCAGACCCGCGACGTGAAGTTCCCGATGAAGCACACCGCACAAGGCAAAAACGGCGTGCTGACTGGCAGCTTCACCCTCAAGCGTGGCGACTTCAACATCGGCGAAGGCATGTGGGCCAAGTTCGATGTGGTGGCCAACGACATCCAGGTCAACTTTTCTCTCACCGCTCAATCGAGCAAATGAACCGGGCACTTGCCCACATTTTTTTCTTTCAATCCACAGGAGCATTTCCATGACATCTTTGAAAAAACTCAGCGCCGCTTTGGCCTTCGCATCTCTGGCCGCTGGCTCGGCCCTGGCCGCACCCGTGACCTACAACGTGGACGGCACGCACACCTTCCCCCGTTTTTCGTACTCGCACTTCGGCTACTCGACCCAGCTGAGCAGCTTCAGCAAAACCAGCGGCAAAGTGGTGTTCGACGCTGAAGCCAAAACCGGCTCGGTGGACATCGAGATCGACCTGACGTCGGTCAATACCGGTTCGGTGGATTTCAACGGCCACATCCAGGGCGAAGACTTTCTGGACACCGCCAAGTTCCCCAAGGCCACTTTCAAATCCACCAAAGTGGTGTTTGAAGGCGACAAACCCAAAGCCATCGAAGGCAACCTGACCATCAAAGGCGTGACCAAGCCTGTGACCCTGACGGTGACCGGCTTCCAGGCCATGCCCCACCCCATGATGAAAAAGCCTGCCTTGGGTGCCAACGCCTTCACCACAATCAAGCGCACCGAATTCAACGCTGGCAAATACGCCCCTTACGTGGGTGACGAGGTCCGCATCGACATCGCCATCGAAGCCGTGGCGCAGTGATCCAAGCCCTGCACACCTGAGCCGGCGCACCGGTTCAGGCACGGCCCAACCCCTCGGGACGCTCGCGTGTCCCGAGGGGTTTTTTCTTGGGGGGTATCTATCCAATCCACACCCACCGATCAATGGTCTGCATGCGGCGGTCTGCCTACGATGAAGGCTCCTTTTTTTCATCCATCCACACCGCTGTGAGTCGCCTGCCCGCCTTCAACCCCATGCCGCTCGAAGCGCTTTCGCAGGTGCTGACCGCCACACACACCCCCACGGAGACCACCATGTCCTTGTTCAAAAAAATCCTGGTGCCCATCGACGGCAGCAAAACCTCTGACAAAGCGCTGGACTACGCCCTGCGCCTGGCCCATGAAAGCAAAGGCCAGGTGCGGCTGGTGCATTGCATTGACGAGCTGTCATTTTTGGGCAGCCATGAATATTCCGGCGAGCTGATGCAGATTGCGCGAGAAAACGGCAACCGGATTTTGCAAACCGGCACCGCCGCAGCCAAGGCCATGGGCGTGGCGGCAGACCATGTGCTGATCGACCGTGTGGCCCAACGCCTGGGTGACTCTGTGGCCGATGCCGCAGGCGACTGGGGCGCAGACCTGATCGTGATCGGCACGCACGGCCGACGCGGCATCGGCCGCGTGCTCTTGGGCAGCGGCTCGGAGCAAATCATGCGCCTGTCCCCCGTGCCCGTGCTGATGATCCGTGGCTTTGATTGAGGCCTGACGGGCCTCAAATCAGGACGTGCAGCTCAGTCTTCAGGCTGCGCGTCGCTGACCAGACCGGCCTGCACCACACGCACGCGGTCGTCCACGTAATAGCCGCCGTACTCGGTGTACTTGAGCAACACACGGTCACAGGCCGCACAGCTGAACACATCGCAGCGGTTGTACGGAAAGAAGGCCGGCGCGATCGGCGCATCGGGCGAGTCGTAACGGGTCTTGTCCGGATGGAACTCTTCGTAGGTCGGCTCGGGGCCAAAGCGGTCCGCCGGCCGCAAGCTGCCCAAGGGGGTGAGCTGCGCTGCAGGCCAGCGCTCGCCGGGCACACTCTCCCAGGCCACGCACGCGCCCAGGCTGCAGCGGCAAGGGTGTGGGGGCTTTTGTTCGGCCAGTGCTTTCAGCTCTGCGGCCAGCAGGGGGGCTTGTTCTGTGCTCATGGGTCAAGACTCGGTGGACTGCATCCATTGTGAACGCCCGCGACCTTGTGCCACTGCGCTGCCGGTTAGCATTTGCAGACCTGACCCGAGGACCTGCATGTTCACACCGACTTCCCGCCGCCAATGGCTCGCACAAACCGCCGCGCTGACGGCCACGCCCTGGTGGGCCCAGGCCGACACCTGGCCCAACAAACCCTTGCGCCTGGTGGTGCCCTTTGCGCCCGGCGGCAGTTCTGAAATCGTGGCCCGCGCCGTGGCTGGCGAAATGGCCAAGGGCTTGGGGCAAAACGTGTTTGTTGACAACAAGCCCGGCGCAGCAGGCAACATCGCCATGCAAGAAGTCGCAGGCAGCACCGACGAGCACACCTTGATCCTGGGCCACATCGGCACATTGGCGGTGAACCCCTACATCTTCCCCAAGCTGCCCTACGACGCCAACAAAGACTTTGTGCCGATCACGTTGATCTCCAAAGTGCCCAGCCTGTACGTGGTCCACCCCGATCTGCCGGTCAAAAACCTCAAGGAATTCGTGGCCTATGCCAAAGCCAAACCCGGCCAGCTGAACTACGGCTCGGCGGGCAACGGCAGTGCAGGGCACCTGGCTTTTGAATACCTGAAGATGGCCACCGACACCTTCATGCTGCACGTACCCTACCGCGGCACCGGCCCCATGCTGACCGACCTGATGGCCGGGCGCTTGCAAGCCGCCGCGGTGGGTGCGCCCGCGCTGCTGCAATTCATCAAAGCGGGCAAACTGCGCTGCATTGCCACCGGCACCAGCACACGACTGCCGCAACTGCCCGATGTGCCCACCGTGGCCGAGCAAGGCTACAAAGGCTTTGAGATGACCCAGTGGTACGGCCTGCTGGCCCCCAGCAAATGGCCCAAGGCGCACATTGACCGGCTGGAGCAAGAAGCCGTCAAAGCCGCACGAGGCAAAGTCGTGAGCGACAAACTCAGCCAGGACACCGCCCTGGCCGTGGGCAACACCCGCGCCGAATTTGAAGCCTTCATCCAGCAAGAACAAGCCCGCTGGAAGCCCGTCATTGCGCGGGCGAAGATCGTGCCAGAAGGGGTCTGAGCGCCCTCATCCTGGCCCGGCTCATTGCCCCTGCCGTCCACCCATCACCTGTTCCGATAACCCCAAGGAGACTCTCATGGCGATTTATGAACTGCGCACCTACTCGGCCATCGTCGGCAAAATGGCCGAACTGACCGCCCTCTACAAGAACGAAGGCTGGCCCGCACTGTCCAAGCACCCGCAAAAACTGGTGGGCTATTTCACGGGCGATGTCGGTGCCATGAACGAGCTGATCCACATCTGGAAATTCGACGACGATGCCGACCGGCGCGCCTTTTGGGCCGGCGTGTTCAGCGACCCCGAGTTCATGGCCTTCGCCGCCAAGATCCGCCCCCTGATCCGCGAACAAAACAACAAGCTGATGATGTCGGCGCCTTGGGGGCCCAAGCCCTGATGTGCTGCTGATGGTAGCCAGCACGCGTGGACGAAGGGAGTCCAATTCTGCGTGCAAGTGTTGGCGGGCAGCGCCATGCAAAACGCCCCACCGCGCTGGGCTGATGGGGCGTTTGGCTTGCCGGTCGGGCTTATTACTTGGCTTTGACGGCCTTGGTTGCGTGGCTACCGGACTTGATGCACTCGTCTATGCTGACTTCATTGCTGCTCAAATGATTCGCTCAATTGAAAGGTGAATTGACAATAAAGAAATGAAGCTTCTCATGATTTTCAGAAGAATGCGCCTTGATTTTTTGGGATGGCAAGAATGGGCTGAGTGTGATGAATGACATTCGCTGGGTGTCAGATTTTGAGGTGACTGAAAATGGGGAGAATTTCAGTTCTGAAATCGATTTGGCTTGCACTGTTGTGAATGCCTGAGATTGCATTGGATCCAATTTCGAGTTGCCCAATGGGGTGGTCGTTTGAATTTGTTGTCGCAAAATCAATTGTGTCGGACTGGAAGGATTGCTGATATGTAGAGCGTTGGAGGGATTAACCGGGTTGGCGAGCGATTGCGTCGTGTTTGCAGTGGATGTTGAGGTGCCGCTGCTTGTGGAGACTGCTGTGCCGCTGCTTGTGGGTACCGCTGTACCGCTGCTTGTGGGGCTTGCTGTGGCGGTGTAGCTGGTTGGCTGTGAAGTTGGTGCTTGCGCTGTCGATGTGTATTGTGACTGAGCAATGCCAGGAAACAGCATGGATCGACAAACGAGGGTGACCATGATGGTGGTCTTTATGCATGAGTTTTTCATGACGGATGCCCGTGTTTGTGATTTAGAGCGCAGGGAAAGTGTAAATGCCACTGGTCTGCAATAAATTAATCAATGCCTTCAGGTGATTAATGCGTGAATCGATTAAATTTACCTTGGCTTCTCGGTTAGACAAGATGTCTTTTGCGGAAGATTCGGGGTTTTGATGGAGGCTGTCTTTGAAAGATATTTCATCTTCCAGAATTTTGGTCTTAGCATCATCATATTGCATGAATGCTTGATTGACTTCGGCCACCACTTTGGATTGCAAGTCATTCAAAGATGCCTCAAGGGAGAGTTTGTTGTTGGCTTCCTGGATCAGTTCACTCTCGTGTAAGAGGTGGGTTGGAATGGGCACATTGACTGAAAATCCATAAGCCAACGTTTTTTTATAATCGTTTCCATTGGCAATATAGGCAGGTGTTTGCGATAACCAAATGCTGGGTGTGACGTTGATGTTTCGGTTTTTCTTTGCCAATTCGTAACTGGCTTCAGCTGATCGTATGGCACCTTTCAGGTAGAGTACGTCGCTGCGATTTGACAAAGCTTTGTCAATTAAATCCTCAATTTGAAAATCCTGGATTTTAATTTTTTCAATGGAACCTGCCGGGACCCATAAGGTGTCAAATCTTTGATTGGTGTATGTCCCCATCGTATATGCAAAATACTGAAGATCTCTTGCGGCTCCTTTTTGTGCCTGCATCAGTGTATTGATGTCTTGCTGGTCTTTTGAGGGGTCCAATTTCTTCAGGGCTTCCTGAATACTTTCCAAAATCAATTTGAATCGCAATGTATCCAGGTATACATAAGCCGCATCTTTCTGAACGGATTTCTCAGTCAACTCCAGTTCAATTTGATTTCTTTCAATCTCCATAATCGATAAATGGGTACGAGCCGCTCTTTTACCAAATCCTTCAATCGTCCCCGTTAAACTGACTGTGTTGGATTTGGGCGATTCATAGGGCGTGTAGGGTACTTGCGAAAAATATGTGCCTCTGCCGTATGACATGAACGCATTCAAATTCGAGGCACTCATGATGTCTTTTTGAGCGATTGCGCTTGAAGTGGCATATCTTTTGGATTGAATGCTGCCATTGTTAGCGGACACAAGGCTGAGGTACTCACTCAAGACGGCTGGTCGGTAGGTGATGTTGCCAACCTTGTAGGGATCAGTGCTTTGTGCATGCGTTATCACTGTCGTTAAATTGAATGCCAGCATCAGAATTATTTTTAATTTCATGGTGAACCTTCTTGTAACTTGAATGATTTTTTGATTCAGCTCTTGGAGCATGCGCTGCAATTGATTCTAAGATTGATCGTGGCACCCAGCCCATCGGATGATCAGCGAATTTATCTGGGGCCGTTTTAGTAGAGACCATCACTGGTTGGCATGCCATTTTGACGCAACCCACACAAAACAACCTTACATATTGCGCCAATGTGTAAAGTCAGTATACTTTTAATAAAATGCCAAAATATTTGATGGATGAATGATTGAATATTTATGAATTCAAAATAATTTTCAACCCCTACAAAAGAAAGCGTATTTATGAAAAAAAACACTTTATTGAATCACAAGAAGTTCATCTTGGCATGGCTTTTCATGGTGGGGGGCGGGCATGCATGGGCGAGTCCAGTTGGTGGGCCGAGCGGGTATACACCGGCCCCGAGTGCCAAAGCACCATGTGAGCAGCGTCATTGCGGCCCTTCGCAAGCGCCAAGCAGGGGACCTGCACCCACACCCAGCACTGTGAAATCCGTGCCGCCTGCTCCACTTTCATCCAGCGCAAAAAACCCATCGCCCGCGCCCCAGCGCTGACTGGCGGCGCAGCTTCATAGCGCTGGCTCTGCTTGGTCTTGTTGGCGGTCTCGGGCTTCAGCAAGTCGCTGTGGCTGCGCGTGACCGATGCGCTCCCTGAGCATGATTCCGGCTTTTTGTACTGGTATCTAAATATCGAATTCAGAACGCCATGTGAATCGAGAACTTCCTACAAAGATCAATGGGCCAAACTACCAAGATCAGTGGGCTTCAGCAGCAGCCATAAAAGGGTTTATCCCAAACCACCCGCATTCAAAAATTTGTATGATGACCTGATCAATTCAGTGGGCAAACATCATGACAACAGTCGGTTTGATCGGTTTGGGGGCCATGGGCTCGGGCATGGCGGGATCTTTGCGCCGTGCGGGGCACGCGGTGCATGTTTTTGATGTGCGCCGCGACGTGGCGGCGGCATTCGCCAAAGACGGCGGCACGGCGCACGACAGCTTGGCCTCGCTGGGCGCGGCCTGTGACGTGATCGTGTCGGTGGTGGTCAACGCGGCTCAGACCGAGAGCGTGCTGTTTGGCGATGGCACCCACCCCGAGGGCACGTCTGGTTGTGCCGCCAGCATGAAGACCGGCAGCGTGTTCGTGATGTGCTCGACCGTGGACCCGAACTGGTCGGTGGCTTTGGAGTCGCGTCTGGAAGCCATGGGCTTGCAGTATGTCGATGCGCCCATCTCGGGTGGCGCGGCCAAAGCGGCCTCGGGCCAGATGACCATGATGACGGCTGGCAAGCCCGAGGCTTATGCCGTGGCCGAGCCGTTTTTGAACGCCATGGCCGCCAAGGTCTACAGGCTGGGCGACAGCGCGGGTGCGGGCAGCAAGGTGAAGATCATCAACCAGCTGCTGGCGGGCGTGCACATAGCGGCCGCTGCCGAGGCCATGGCGCTGGGCCTGCGCGAAGGTGTGGACGCTGCTGCCCTGTACGAGGTGATCACGAACAGCGCAGGCAACAGCTGGATGTTTGAAAACCGCATGGCACATGTGCTGGCCAACGACTACACGCCGCTTTCGGCCGTGGACATTTTTGTGAAAGACTTGGGGCTGGTGCTCGACATGGCACGGGCCAGCAAGTTCCCGCTGCCGCTGTCCAGCACCGCGCACCAGATGTTCATGCAGGCCAGCACCGCAGGCTTTGCCAAGGAAGACGACAGCGCGGTGATCAAGATTTTCCCAGGCATCGAGTTGCCCAAAGGCTCAACTCAAGCTTGATTCGCTTGTAGGAGCCAGCCTGCTGGCGATGGCTTGCGGTCTACAGAAAATCGCTTGCAGTCAAGCTCCTACATATCTGCCCCTCTTTCCATCATTTGCAGCAACAGCCAAGGACATGGACATGCCGAATAACTCTTGCTTGAAACTCGGTTGCATCGCCGACGACTTCACGGGCGCCACCGACCTGGCCAACAACCTGGTGCGCTCGGGCATGCGGGTGGTGCAAACCATCGGTGTGCCCGCAGCTCCGTTGGCCGCGGATGTGGATGCGGTGGTGGTGGCGCTCAAGTCGCGCACCATTCCCGCAGCCGAGGCCATCGCGCAATCGCTCGAAGCCTTGAAGTGGCTGCAAGCTCAAGGTGCCACACAGATCTATTTCAAATACTGCTCGACCTTTGACAGCACGCCCGAGGGCAACATCGGCCCGGTGACTGAGGCGCTGATGGATGCATTGGGCTGCGACTTCACCATCGCGACCCCGGCCTTCCCGGACAACGGTCGCACCGTGTTCAAGGGCTACCTGTTTGCGGGCAATGTGCTGCTCAACGAGTCGGGCATGCAGAACCACCCGCTCACGCCCATGACCGACGCCAACCTGGTGCGCGTGATGCAGGCGCAAACCAAGCGCAAGGTGGGCTTGATCGATTACAAAACTGTAGCCCTTGGCGAAGCGGCCATCCGCGAACGCATCGCCGCCCTGCGCACCGAAGGCGTGGGCGTAGCCGTGGTGGATGCGACCAGCAACGAAGACCTGCACCGCATGGGCCCGGCTTTGAAAGACATGCCACTGCTGACTGCAGGCTCGGGTGTGGCCATTGGTCTGCCCGCCAACTTTGGCCTCAAGCCTTCGCTGCAAGCGAGCCAGTTGCCAGCGGCCCGTGGTCTGCAAGCCGTGGTCTCGGGCAGCTGCTCGGTGGCCACCAATGGCCAGGTCGCGCACTTCAAAGCCACGGGACGGCCCGCGATGGCGATCAAGCCCGCCAGCCTGATGCAGGGCCAAAGCGAAGCCGTGGTGCAGCAGGTGCTGACCTGGGCCGCACCGCTGTTGAAAGACGGCCCGGTGCTGGTGTATTCGACCGCCGAGCCCGACGCCGTCAAAGCGGTGCAGGCGCAGCTGGGCGTGGCCGAGGCGGGCGCTTTGGTCGAGCGTGCACTGGCCTCTGTGGCCTGTGGTCTGGTGGACCTGGGCGTGCAGCAACTGGTGGTGGCCGGGGGCGAGACCTCGGGCGCTTGCGTGCAGGCGCTGGGCATTGCGCAGCTGCAGATCGGCCCGCAGATCGACCCCGGCGTGCCGTGGTGCCATGCGCCTTCAAGCAGCGGCGGTGTGCACATCACGCTCAAGTCCGGCAACTTTGGCACCGAAGACTTTTTCAGCAAGGCGTTTGGGGTGTTGCGGTGACGCGCACGCACAGCGGGACGGCATGCATGTCGGGGGGGTATCC
>JBEEJQ010000084.1:0-12173 GCA_041169105.1 Pseudomonadota bacterium
GGTCCTTGCCCTTGGCCACTTCGATCAACTGGTACTTGGCGCCGGCCTGGGCTTTGATGATCAGGGGGCGACCACGCTGGCCTGCGCCTTGCTCTGCGTTGTGGACCTGGACGTTTTGAGCTTTGCCGGCGTTGACGATGACTTGAAATTGTTGGGCCATGATGGTTCTACCTGAAGATGGGGGGCAAGCGCTCGATCAGCGGGTGGGCGTCAAGCGCGGGCTTAAAGGGTGTAGGAGACGATGAGAGGAGTCGTGGGTCGGGGCTGATCAGCGGCGTGCGCCGGTGACATCGATGACCACGCGGCGGTTGGGCGCATGGCACGTGATGGCCTGGGGTGTGGCCACGAAGCCGCAATGGGTGACCACGGGCTCGCGGTCGCCGCGGCCTTCGCTGGAGATGCGGTCACTGCGCAGGCCGGCTTGGCTGAGGTAGTTGCGCACGGTGTTGGCGCGCTCAAAGGCCAGGCGCTCGTTGGGGCCGGGCTGGCCCAGGGGGTCGGCGTGGCCGATGATGTTCAGGCGCTCCAGCTGGATGTAGTCGCGGCCCAGGCGCGAGACCAGGGCATCCAAAGAGGCTTTGCCCGTGGGCGACAAAGCGTTCAAGTCCGAGCGTGCAAAGGCGAACAGCGCATCGGCTGCCAAAGTGATGGTCTGCAAAGCTGGAGCCGCGGCAACCGGGGCGGCGACAGCGGGGGCGGCGGCGGTGGCATGGGTGATGCAGGCGCTGGCAGCGGGGACACGCGAGATGGTGTGGGTTTGTTCACGCAGGCCCTGGATTTCTTGAAGGGCCAAAGCGGAGGCGACGGGCTGCAGGAGTTGGCGGCCCTGCGCGACTTCTTGCACCCGCAGGTACTGGGTTTGCCCGCCTGCGGTGGGCAGCACGGTGATGGTGTCCAGCGTGGCTTTGACAGGACGGCCGATTTGGACAGATTTGACTGCCACCTCAGCACCGCCCGAGGGCAGGCACAGCTGGCTGTAACCCCCAGCGACGAGCGAGGCGTGGTAGGCGCCGTTGACGTAGATGCTGGCGGCACCGGGCACGGAGGACGACTGCTCGGTTCGGTAAAAAACCATGCGCAGCTGTTGGGCGATAACCGCCTCTGGCGCAGTGAAGGTCTCGCCAAAGGCGTGAATGGGGCTGTTGGGGCGGTTGCCCAAGCGGTCGTTTTGAGCCTGTACATGCAGGGGCAGCGCTGCAAACAAGAGGGCACACAGGGCAACGGCCCCGTGTGTGCAGCGCAAGCGCCAGGCTTGACGATGTGAGAAGGCGACGGCCTTGAAAGTCATGTTTTTCCTTGGTGCTGCGGCATCTTCAACAAATGCTGCATTTGTCAAATGAACGACGAATTTGTCATTTATGACAAAAGTATCCAAGAAAAAATCAGAATTGCTATACGCCAAATGGCGTACATGAAGCAAACCAATATAGAAGCTTAAAGTTCCCGTTTTTATTTAATTTTCTTTGTTAAGTATTTTTTTGACAGGAACGCCGTCCTGCAAACGACTTGTGGGGAAATTCACAAGAATGGTTTCAAAGCAATTACTTTGGAATCAAAGCAGATCAGGCCACAGAGAGGTCCAAGGAGCGTTGCCGATGGCTGCGTGGGGTGGTGCAACTTGAGGCCTCGGTCAAGCATGCGGCGTGTCGGGTCCGGGTGATGGCGTACGCCAATTGGCGGATTTACAAAAGTCTTTTTAGTTCGAGAATTTCACTTTTAATGTCCTTGGCAATTAACAATCGATGTATCAAATTGCTTTGCAAAAACCGATTTGTCTGTTTTTGTCCTTTCTAAAACCTGCTGATCGCCTGCGCCTGCCCGCTCTGGCGCTGACCATGTTCGCTGCCAGCACGGGTCTGCAGGCGCAAACCTTGCCGCAGGTCGTGGAGCGTGCCTTGCAGGCTTATCCATCGATTCAGTCTGCCAATGCCAAAGCCCAAGCCACGCGCGCTGACATTGACAAGGCCAGAAGCGCGCATCAGCCTCAAATCGGCGTCACGGCGGCGGGCAATCAATACGCGTCGGGCTCTGTTCCATCGTCTGTCGGGCGCACCAGCGTTTCGCCGACCGCCAAACTGAATTTGTGGTCCGGTGGCCGGATCGAGGCGGAGGCCACGCGCGCCGAGGCGCTGACCCGTGCAGCGGAGTTTCAGCGCGATTTGACGCTGGATGATGTCGCTCAGCAGGCCTCTGAGGCTTATCTGAACTGGGACAAAACGGCCGATTTGTACAGCCTCGCGGTCAGAAACCTGAATTCGCACCGCGAAACGCTGGACGATATCCAGAAGATCGCCCAGGTCGATACGGGTCGTCGCATTGACTATGAGCAAGCCTTGGTTCGCACGGAGAATGCGGCTTTGGCTTTGCAGCAACGCAAAGCCGATTTGGCGCAGGCCATGCAGAGATTGCGCCGCTTTTGGCCGGGCGAGATGGATGCGCGGCCTGTGGGTCTGGACGCTGTGGTCGCTGAAAACGGTGTGCTGGGCAAGATTCCCATGAGCTTGGCGGCCGCCATGGATCGGGTCACCGATGATTTGCCCGGCATTGCCCAATACCGGGCACAGGTGGAGGCGGCACAAGCCGCCGTCAAGGTGGCACAAGGTCAGTACTGGCCATCAGTGGATGCGGCCATGTCACGGCAGTTCAATGCCAACACGCTGCGCTTTGAAACTTTTTCACAAATCTTGCTCAACGCCCCCCTGTACACAGGTGGGGCGACATCGGCCTTGATTGAGTCCGCTCAAGGGCAGTTGAAGGCGGCGCAGTTTTCGCTGGACGAAGCCCGTTTGATTGCCCGCGAAAAAGCGGCATTGGCCTGGCAAGAATGGGCTTCTGCGCGTTCTCGCGCCAGCGTGGGCAACGCCCAATCGGATGTGGGCGACAAGGTGGTCGATGGGTACCGACAGCAGTTTCGCGTCGCCCGGCGATCGCTGCTGGATCTACTGAACATCCAGGCCGATTCTTTCAATTACCGCAGCGCTGCCCGAGCAGCGTTTCACGACGAACGTCTGGCGCGGGTGCGCTTGTTGGCGGCCACCGGCGATCTGGCTCGGCGCTTTTCTTCTGAGTCCGGCAGTGTTTCGCTGACCGACTTCGGTGCCTCTCCTGAATACAAAAACAACTAATCAACATGGCAGATTTGATCTCTTCTTCACCGAGCACGCAGGCCAACGCGCCTGCTTCTGCGCCCGCCGGCCAGGATGGCATGCCAGACCCATTGCTGATGTGCTTGGCCATGGTGGCCAAGTTGCTTGACCGTCCTGTGCACATGCAGGTGCTCAGGGCAGGTTTTGCCCTGGATGATCACGGACGCGTGCCCTTGGCTGCGTACCCCGACCTGGCCCACAAACATGGGCTGATGGCAGCTTGGTCCCGCATCAAGGTTGCCGATATTCCCGCCTATGTTTTGCCGGTCTTGATGCCCTTGATGGATGGTCGCGCCTGCATCTTGCGGGGCTTTGAGGGCGGTGATGCCATTGTCTTGTGGGCGCATCAAGGCATGGAAGAGCACCGTATTCCCATTGCCCAATTGCAGGCACTGGCACGACCGGAGGTACTCGCCGTCAAGTTGGCACCGCAGCGCCATGATCAGACTTTGGCCCCCATGCATGACAAGGCCTTCAGCTGGTTTTGGGATACCTTGTGGCGCTTCCGCCATTTCTATGTGGAGTCCATGGTCGCCACGGTGGTCGCAAACATTCTGACCCTGGCATCGGTGTTCTTCACGATGAACGTTTACGACCGCGTGGTGCCCACTCAGGCCTATTCTTCATTGTGGACTTTGGCCATTGGCACCTCCATTGCGATCGTGATGGAGTTCGTCATGCGTTGGCTCAAAGCCCGTCTGGTGGACTTGGGCGGGAAAAAAGCAGACTTGGCGATCAACGCCACATTGCTACGCGAAATCATGTCGATTCGACTGGAGCATCGTCCTCAGTCTGTGGGTATTTTTGCCAGCTCGATGCGTGACTTCGAGTCATTGCGCGACTTTTTCTCATCGTCCTCTCTGGTCCTGTTGGCCGACATGCCTTTCGTGCTGATGTATTTGGTCCTGATCGCCTTGGTCGCCGGACCTTTGGCCTTGGTGCCTGCGGCCGTTGTACCGATTTTGTTGGCCATCGGTCTTTATGCGCAAAAGCCGCTGATGAAGGCCATGCGCGAGAACATGAAAGAGTCCGGCGACAAGCAAAGCGTTTTGGTGGAGTCGGTGCTGAACCTGGAGTTGCTCAAGGCACACAACGCCGAGAGCTATCTTCAACGACGATGGGAAATGTCGAACCTGGCCGGCGCAGACTCTTACAAACAAATTCGCAGTCTGACCAACTGGATCATGGGTGTGACCACCGCCATCCAGCAGTTGGTCACGGTGGTCATGGTGGTCGGTGGCGTGTACATGATTCACGCCAATCAACTGACTTTGGGCGGTTTGATTGCTTCTGTGATTTTGGCAGGCAGGGCTCTGTCGCCTTTGGCCGGCGTGATGTCATTGGCCTCGCGGTACCAACAAGCGGTCACTTCGCTGGAGACACTGGATGGGTTGATCAAACGTCCGCGCGACCGCGTCAACGGTCGAAATTATGTGGTCCCAGAAACGATTGAAGGCCGACTGGACGCAGAGGGCTTGGAGTTTGCCTATCCAGGACAACACAAAATTCCTGTGATCAAAAAAGTGTCGATGTCGATCCCTGCAGGTCAAAAAGTGGCGATGTTGGGCCGAGTGGGCAGCGGCAAAAGCACTTTGCTTCGCCTGCTCTCCGGTCTGTATGTGCCGTTGGCAGGCAACATCCGCCTGGATGGCATCGACATGCAGCAAATTGAGCCGGCCGAGGTGCGCAATCGCATGGGCTATGTCGGACAAGATCCTCAACTGTTCATGGGCACATTGCGTGAGAACCTGATTTTGTCGGACAGCTGGATCAACGACACCCGCATTGCCGAGACGCTCAAAGCGCTGGGGATCTACGACATGGTGGCCAACCATCCTCTGGGCTTGGACATGCCCATCACTGAAGCAGGCGGTGGCCTGTCGGGGGGGCAACGTCAATTGCTGTCCATTGCGCGCATGATGCTGCGCAATCCGCAATTGGTATTCATGGATGAACCCACAGCCAATATGGATCAAAACAGCGAGGCACGCGTCATCGCCGTTCTCAAACAATGGTTGCAAGGACGCACATTGTTGATGTCGACGCATCGACCTCAGTTGCTCGAGTGGGTGGATCACATCGCCGTGATCGATGCCGGCCAATGTGTGGCCATGGGTCCTAAACAGGAAATGATCGAAAAGTTGTCACGCGGGATCGATGTGCATGCGCCTCGCAGTCAAGGAGTTGCAGCATGAAGGGCAAAAGTTTTGGCAGTTCCGGTTTTGGCATTGCCACCGTTGAAGACGATGAGCGCCGCGCCAGCAAATATCTGGCGTGGTTCACCGGCATTACGCTGTTGCTGGCCTTGACATGGGCGGCATTTTTTCAGTTGGACGAGATCACCAGGGGACAAGGAAAAGTGATTCCCACCAGCCGCGAGCAGGTCATCCAGAGCCTCGACACCGGCGTATTGAGTGAATTGTTTGTCCGGGAAGGCAGTGCGGTCGAAAAAGACCAGGTGTTGCTGCAAATTGATGACTCCCGCTCTGGTGCTGTTTTCCGCGAAGCACAAGAAAAATACCTGGCGCTTTCGGCTCAAGCCGCTCGCTTGAAAGCAGAGGCCTACAGCTCGGGTCTTGTATTTCCATCCGATGTGCTCAAAGAAACCAGCCTGGTGCAACAGGAAACTCAGGCTTACAACGCGCGCAAGCGCGCACTGACGGAGTCTCTGGTTTCATTGGACATTTCTTTGGCAGCCGTCAGCCGCGAATTGGCCATGACAGAACCTCTGGTCAAGCAGGGCGTGATGTCCGAGGTGGAGTTGCTTCGCTTGCGGCGTCAACAGTCCGAGCTGATGGGCCAACGCGCCGAACGTCAAAACCGGTATCTCACCGACGCCAACAACGAGTTGGTACGCGTTTCTTCGGAACTGTCCCAAACCAAAGAGAACGCTTCTGCCCGCGAAGATGCCTTAAAACGAACCACGATACGTTCACCCATGAAGGGGGTGGTTAAAAACGTGCAGGTGACCACCGTCGGTGGCGTGATTCAGGCGGGTCAAGCGATTTTGGAAATCGTCCCCACAGAAGATGAAATGCTGGTCGAAGCCTATATCAAGCCCTCTGAAGTCGCTTTTCTGAAAGTCGGCCAAAAAGCCGTTGTGAAATTGACAGCCTACGACTTCAATAAATATGGCGGTCTCGACGGTGTGCTGGAGCATTTGAGCCCTGACACCTTGCGCGATGAGCGTCAAAAGAAACCCGGCAATCCGGTCGAGCTGGAAGAAGGCTTGTACCGCATCATTGTTCGCGTCAAAGAAACCGACAGCGTTCGCAATGGTCTGAAGCTCACGCCAACACCTGGCATGACGGCGACTGTCGAAATACGCACTGGCCAAAAGTCAGTTCTTGAATACCTTTTCCGACCTCTGCAAAACGTCACTCAGGCACTGCGCGAACGATGAACAAACCCCAACAACTGTCCAGGAAATTGACCATGGCCGATGACCATTCTGCGATTGCCATGATGGATTCACCCATCGCCATCAAACACCCCACCGGAAGCACCATGGCTCAATTTTTGAGCACTGCGGAAGCTGCTCGAATGCTTGGCTTGTCCACAACGCTGGTTCAGACTTTGGTCGATCAGGGCGATTTGAAAGGCTGGAAAACCCGCGGCGGCCACCGACGGATTTCGCTTGACTCCATTCAGGACTATCAAAACGCTGCACGCGGTGCAATGGGTGCGGCCACCAAATCGATGGTCAAGCCCCGCGTCACCGTCGTCATTGAAAACCCCCAAATCATGGGGAAATTGAAGTCGGACAGTGAAGTCTGGAAGTTTCCTGTCGAAGTGACTTTCTTTGATTCGGTGACTGAAGCTCTTTTAGAGCTGTCCAGC
Source organism: Pseudomonadota bacterium (assembly GCA_041169105.1). Taxonomy (GTDB): domain Bacteria; phylum Pseudomonadota; class Gammaproteobacteria; order Burkholderiales; family Burkholderiaceae_C; genus Limnohabitans_A. The sequence continues at coordinate 6,987 of JBEEJQ010000084.1, forward strand.
AGACGGCCGGACATGTTGGTCGTTGAAATGTCGATGCCACGGTCTCAACAAGTCAAAACGTTGCAAGCCCTTGAGAACTTCAACAGCCGCGGACGGTCTCCTCTGTCTGTCGTTCTGGTCACAGAAGAAAAAGATTTGCTTTCCCCCAACAACTCAACCCCAGTTCCATCATTGGTTCAGGTCGTTTCCGGGCCCATGTCCAGCATCTGGTTGCATGCTTATTTGACCGGCGTGGTCGCGTCATGCCAAATTTAAAGACCCATCCATCGATCAAACTCGCCTTAACGCGCCACAACACGGCGCCAAGTCGAGCGACGCGCACATTGCAAAGTGCCAATAAAGAAGCACTCGACGCTCTTAGTCAGCCTGAATTTTCAGCGCTTGACCCCAAAGGCCGCATATTGCGTCAATTGCGTGTTCAAGCAGGCATTGATCCCTCCGAGCTGGCTACCCAAGCGTGCATGTCCTTGGCACAGCTTTATGAGCTCGAACGCGGTGAGGGCTCCCGGTTTTACTCCGACTCCTTGCGCCGACAAGCAGGACGCAAGGTTGCCCGGTTATTGGGAGCCGATTGGGACACTCTGGAACTGCATGAGCACACAACCGCCAGCGCCCCGTCCAGTGTGGTGCCATTGCAAAGGCCCTTGCCGCCTTCAGCCCATGCTGCGTTGATGCCCGGAGAGCTCGATGAACATGCATCACAAAATGTTGTGTCGCTGCCAGTTCGTAGCCAATCGGTCGAAAATTCATTCGCTTCAACGAATGAAGAACAAGCGGTACCCATCGGTTTGTCGACTCCTGCCAACGAGACCCTGCTGGTCCATCCGACAGCGGAAATTTACGCTACAAAATCGAGTGAGACACCCACCAAATATTCCACATGGACCGCGGTGATCACGCTGGTGTTGGTGACCGCAGCGGGTGCTGGTGCTGCTTACGCTTTTGTGGAATACAGCCCTTACCGCCTGTACTGGCCCTGGTGATGTACTGCTGAACGATTGGCTGCATCGCAAACAAAAACGCCACCGCGAAGGGTGGCGAACTTGAGCTTGGTGCGGCTGGCGGGGATCGAACCCACGACCCTTGGCTTCGGAGGCCAATACTCTATCCACTGAGCTACAGCCGCATTGCTGTTGGTAAGTCGGATTATCTCACGGCCAGCTCTTTCACTTTGGTTTGCAAGCTCTGTGAAGGTTGGACCGCTATAATGCCCGGTTGATTCCGGTCAATCCATCAGGCCCCCTGGGCCAGCCCAACAAGAGGATGTCATGAGCGACAACAGCCACGATCAACACGAAGCCCACACCGGTCCGGTGAAAACCCCCAAGCAAATGCTTTTGCTGAGCTTGGCTTCCTTCATCATTCCGGTGTTCATCATCATCGGCTTGGTGTTCTACGTCACATCGGCCAACAAAGAAGCCCCTGGTTCCAGCGACGCCGAGCGTGCTGTGGCTGAACGTATCCAGAAAATCGGTGCGGTGGAAGTTCGTGATGCCAACCGTCCTTTGAAGTCTGGCGAAGAAGTCTACAAAGCCCAATGCGCTGCTTGCCACGCCACTGGCGCTGCTGGCGCACCCAAGTTTGGCGATGCCGGCGCTTGGGGTGCCCGTATCAAGCAAGGCTTGGCCACTTTGACCAACTCTGCCCTGAAAGGCAAAGGCGCCATGGGTGCTCAAGGCGGTGGCGACTTCAACGACACCGAAATCTCTCGCGCTGCCGCCTACATGGCCAACAATGCCGGCGCCAAGTTCGAAGAACCCAAGGCACCTGCTGCTGCGGAAGGCGAGAAGAAGTAATCCCTTCTTTCTCCACAAGAACCGGCTCAAGGGCCGGTTTTTTTATGCCTGCTCAGCGCTACTTTGCGGGCTGATGACAAAGCCATAGCGAGCGGGCAAGACAGACGCCAGACACTCTTGGGGTGTCCACAGGCCCAGCTCGATGGCTTGCGCCACCAAGGGTACATCGAGGGTGTGCACCAGGCCCAAGCCCAAGCTTGTGGCCAGGTACACCCGACCGATTTCATCCACCAGACATTCTTGCACCGTGCTCATTTGGCCTGTTTGCGCGGTTGGCCTGAACTGCTCGTCCAGTCGCCAAACGAAAGGGGCGGCTTCCAGTTCCACATACACGCGCTGCGGCCCGTTTTGAAAATACCAGCGCCCTTGGGGGTCAGCCTCGTAATTGCGGGCAATGAAATCGATCAGTTTTTCATGACGCAGTACCGAGCCCTTGGCTCCGACTTGCCCACTTTGGAAATGTCCCAATGCCTGAACACGGTCATCGCGCATGAGCCATTGGCCTCGGCTGTCCAAACCCAACCAGCCGTAGCAATCGGGCACGTTTGGCCATTTGGCCATGGCTTGTCGAACAAGATCATCCATAGGGTGTCACCTGCTTGGTGGTCTGTGCGCCCGCTTGCAGCAGCCAGGATCCCACGGCATCGGGCAAGCCCCGCACATGGCCTGGCCAGCCGCCTTGTGCAAAGCCCACATGCCCGCCATGGGCCGGTTGCCACAGCGTGACCGTTGCGGAGACATCGCTGGGCTGCGGCAGGCTGTGCGCGGGCACAAACGGGTCGTTCAATGCGTTGAGCGCCAATGCGGGGATGGCGATGTTTTTCATCAAGGGCTTGGCTGAAGCCCGCGCCCAATAGTCATCGGTGTTTTGAAAACCATGCAAAGGAGCCGTAAAGACATTGTCAAATTCGTACAGATCGCGTGCGGCCATCAGGCGCTGTCGGTCAAACAAGCCGGGGTGTTGTGTCAGCTTGGCCAGCGCCTTGGGCTTCATGGTGCGCAGGAACATGCGGGTATAGACCTGCCTGTTGAAGCCTTGTCCAATGGCTTGACCGCTTTGGGCCAGATCGAGCGGTGAGCACACCGAGGCCACAGCATCGGCTTTGAGCTTGGCTTGCAGGCCGTGCTCTGCCGCCCAACGCATCAGCGCATTGCCCCCCAAGGAGACCCCTGCAGCCAACAGGCTCTGCCCTCCACGCTGCTGGTGCTCATGGCGCAAACGCTGAAGCAACCAATCTACCTCTTGGTGGTCGCCAGAGTGGTAGGCCCTTGGCGCGTGGTTGAGCTCCCCGCTGCAGCCGCGAAAATGCGGCAAGGCCAAGTTCACATCGTGCTGCGCCGCCCAGTCTGCAAACGCCTGTGCGTAATGGCTTTGCGAGGAGCCCTCCAGCCCATGAAACAACACCACGAGCGGTCTGCTGGCATGGCTGGCGTGTTGTTTGTCCACATCCACAAAGTCACCATCGGGTGTCAGCCAACGCTCGCGCTGCAATGGCAAGGCCTGACCCCAACGGCGGCGAGCGTACAACGCCGGCCAAATGGTCTGCGCATGCCCACCAGGCAACCATGGAGGGGCGCGGTAGTTCATCAATGCAGCACCACAGGTTTGACACCTTGGTCCGCCGCGTCGTGCGACGTACCTGGACTGGTGTGGTGGGCGACAAGTCGCCAGCCTTGCGGCATTTTGTGGAAGACATTGGTGGCAATCACCCAGGCCATCTGCGGGCCTTGCGGAGTGATCACCTCGACACGCTCGACCAAGTGGTGGACCTCGCTGGCCAGTGACTGGATTTTGTGTACACGCTCTGGAAAGGCCTGAACGCTGCCATTGGCGAACATGGCTTCAAAGGCAGCCCGTATGACGCCTGGCCCCACCAGGCGCGGACCACCGGGGTGAATGCACACGATCTCATCTTCTTCGGCCCAGCAGGCCATCAGCTGCTGAATGTCGGCGTTTTGCAAGGCCTCGTAAAAGGCTTGCTCGATGTCATCCGGTGTGCCACCAACGATGGCGGCTTGCAATTTGGCGCGTTTCATGGGCGGTGCTGTGGGACAGGTCAGAACCTTCGATTGTGCCGGTACATCGCGCTCTGTGCAGCAAAGGAAGTCTTCGCACCAAGGTCTTTGGTTCGCTGGCACGCATGACGCAAGCGGGCAACAAAAAACCCGGTCACACAGGTGTGCCGGGTTTTTTGAAAAGACCGGGGAGAACCGTTCTTTTATTTCTTGCGATAACGACGCAGAGCGGACAACTGAGCGGCCAACACAACCAGCTCGTTTTGAGCGCGGGTCATGTCGATCTCGTTCTTGGCGTTGCGCAGGGCTTCTTCAGCCGCTTGCTTGGCCGCGTTGGCTTTTTCTTCGTCGAGGTCTTTACCGCGGATCGCAGTGTCGGACAGCACGGTCACGCAGTTAGGCTGCACTTCCAGGATGCCACCGGCCACGAAAACGAACTCTTCGCCGCCGTCAGCCGTTTCAATGCGAACCGACCCGGCTTTGATGCGGGTGATCAGCGGGGTGTGGCGTGGGTAAATGCCCAGTTCGCCAGACTCACCGGGCAAGGCCACAAACCGGGCTTCACCCGAGTAGATGGACTCTTCGGCACTGACCACATCAACGTGGATGGTGTTCATGTTTGCTCCAGTTCAAAAAGGGGAAAGTGTTTTCAGCGGTGAGGCGACCGGGGCCGCCTCATCGTTCCGCTTAAGCGACTTTCTTGGCCTTTTCGAAAGCTTCGTCGATGGTACCCACCATGTAGAACGCTTGTTCTGGCAGGTGATCGCACTCGCCGCTGGTGATCATCTTGAAACCACGGATGGTCTCAGCCAAGGACACGTACTTGCCTGGCGAGCCTGTGAACACTTCCGCAACGTGGAAGGGCTGCGACAAGAAACGCTGGATCTTACGAGCGCGGGCCACGGCCAGCTTGTCTTCAGGAGCCAGTTCGTCCATACCCAGAATGGCGATGATGTCGCGCAGTTCTTTGTAACGCTGCAAAGTACCTTGCACAGCGCGGGCTGTGTTGTAGTGCTCTTCACCGACGACCAGTGGGTCCAGCTGACGGCTGGTGGAGTCCAGAGGATCAACCGCAGGGTAAATACCCAGAGCAGCGATGTCACGCGACAACACCACGGTGGAGTCCAAGTGAGCGAAGGTGGTGGCAGGCGATGGGTCGGTCAAGTCGTCAGCAGGCACGTACACAGCCTGGATCGATGTGATCGAACCGACTTTTGTCGAGGTGATACGCTCTTGCAGGCGGCCCATTTCTTCGGCCAGAGTAGGCTGGTAGCCCACAGCAGAAGGCATACGACCCAGCAAAGCGGACACTTCGGTACCGGCCAAGGTGTAACGGTAAATGTTGTCCACGAAGAACAACACGTCACGGCCTTCG
>JBEEJQ010000085.1:0-12094 GCA_041169105.1 Pseudomonadota bacterium
CATCAACGCCAAGTTCGGCAGCTACGCCGCCTTCAAAGAAGCCTTCGTCAAGAGCGCCGTGGGCAACTTCGGCTCCGGCTGGACCTGGTTGGTTAAAAAGGCCGACGGCTCGGTGGACATCGTCAACATGGGCGCTGCTGGCACCCCCCTGACCACTGGCGACACCGCCTTGCTGACTGTGGACGTGTGGGAACACGCCTACTACATCGACTACCGCAACCTGCGTCCCAAGTTCGTTGAAACCTTCCTGAACAACTTGGTGAACTGGTCGTTCGCTGAGAAAAATTTCGGTTGATTGAAGTCCTCTTCACGTCAAAAAGCCCGCTGATGCGGGCTTTTTGATTTTTGGACCGGTTCACTTTTTGGAAAAACCACAGAGCTGAGCACGGGGTGGGGCCGGGCACCGATTTCTGGTACCCCAGTATGAGGTGCCCAGCCCCACCCCGTGCTCAGCGGACCATGCGCAAAGTAGAAAGTCAGCGAATCATCATCCCGCCATCGGCCACGATGGTCTGACCCGTGACGTACTGCCCGGCAGGACTGGCCAAAAACACGGCCACGCCCCCAATGTCGTCGGGCTCGCCCATGCGGCGCAGCGGGGTTTCGTTGTTGTACTTGGCGCTCAGCACGGGGTCTTCGTGCAGGGCTTTGGCAAAGTCGGTTTTGATCAGGCCGGGCGCGATGCAGTTCACGCGGATGTTGTCCGGACCCCATTCCACCGCCAAGTTGCGGGCCAGTTGCATGTCGGCGGCTTTGGAGATGTTGTAGGCCCCGATCACGGCCGAGCCGTGCAAACCACCAATGGACGAGACAATCACGATGGCGCCGTTCTTTTTGGCTTTCATGTCGGGATAGACCATGTTGCAAAGCCAGGTGTTGGACAGCACGTTGTTGCGCATGACTTTGTCGAACACCTCGTCGCTCATGCCGGTGGCCGGACCGTAATAAGGGTTGGTGGCGGCGTTGCACACCAAGATGTCGATGGTCCCCCAGGCTTGTCGGGTCTGCTCGATCAGGTTTTGCAGCTGCTCTTTGCTGGAGATGCTGGCGGCAATCGCCATCGCCTCACCGCCTGCGGCCTGGATCTCTTGGACCACCACTTCGCAGGCGTCTTGCTTGCGGCTGGACACCACCACTTTGGCGCCTTGTTGGGCCAGTTGGAGTGCTATCGATCGGCCAATGCCTCGGCTGGAGCCGGTGACGATGGCGACTTTGCCTTTGAGATTGAACAACGACATGAAACGGTCTCCTTGTTAAATGCTTGGCAGTCTGCCCGTGTGCGGTGCCGGTGTCTGTCTTGCGGGTGTCAGGCGGATCTGATGCGCTGCGGCGTCTCGGTCACAATTTGGCTGATCGGAGCATGGGAAAAATCGACATGGAACAAATCGATGCAGTGGTGATCGGGGCCGGGGTGGTCGGCTTGGCGGTCGGGCGGGCATTGGCCCTCGCAGGCCACGAAGTGATGGTGCTCGAATCGGAAAACGCCATCGGCACCGGCACCAGCTCGCGCAACAGCGAGGTCATCCACGCGGGTATTTATTACCCGGCGGGCTCGCTCAAGGCGCGGCTGTGCGTGCAGGGCAAGCAGATGCTCTACGCCTATTGCACCGAGCGCGGCGTGGCGCACCGGCGGCTGGGCAAGCTGATCGTGGCCACCAGCCCTGAGCAAGTTCAGGCGCTGGACGGCATCGTGGCCAAAGCCGCAGCCAACGGCGTGCACGACCTGCAAAAACTCACGGCTGCCGAGGCCAAGGCATTGGAACCCGCATTGTCTTGCGAGGCGGCCTTGCTCTCTCCCAGCACGGGGGTGGTGGACAGCCATGGCCTCATGCTCGCCCTGCAAGGCGACATGGAAAACGCAGGCGGGCTGCTGGCGCTGGTCTCGCCCGTGCAGGACATCGGGCTGCAGCAGGGCACAGTCACGCACCCGATCCGCGTGACCACGCAAGACGGCACCGAGTTGGCGTGCAAAGTGCTCGTCAACGCCGCAGGCCTGAACGCGGTGGCGATGGCCCGGCGCATGGAGGGGCTGGATCCAACTTTGTTGCCGCAAGCACATTACGCCAAAGGCAACTACTTCACGCTGGCAGGCAAGGCACCGTTTTCACGGCTGATTTACCCCGTGCCCGAGAAAGCCGGTTTGGGCGTTCACCTCACCTTGGACTTGGGTGGCCAGGCCAAGTTCGGTCCGGACGTGCAATGGGTGGATGACCCCACTGATCTGCAAGTCGACCCGCACCGAGGCGATGCCTTTTATGCCGAGGTCCGCAAGTACTGGCCTGCGCTGGCCGATGGCGCATTGCAGGCCGGTTATGCGGGGATGCGCCCCAAGATCAACGCCCCACACGAAGCAGCAGCGGACTTCATGATCCAGGGGCCTGCTGAACACGGCGTGCCGGGTTTGGTCAACCTGTTGGGCATCGAGTCGCCGGGCCTCACAAGTTCACTGGCCATTGGCGCCGAGGTCTGCGCCCGGCTGGGCTGATCGCTTTTGAGACAGCTCAGGGCATCAGGGCGCACCTATCATGGCGCGCATGCACCCTTTCGACGAAGCCATTGACCTGCGCGCCACCGCGCCTCACGAATTCACAGGCGCGACCCACTCGGCCTACGCCAATATGATCGGGCCCTTTGGAGGTACCACTGCAGCGCAGTTGCTGCAGTCCACCATGCTGCACCCCGAGCGCTTGGGCGAACCCGTGGCCCTGACGGTCAACTTTGCGGCCCCGGTGGCCGATGGGGATATCCGCTTTGTGGCGCGGCCCGTGCGCACCAACCGATCGACCCAGCACTGGATCATCGAAGCGCACCAGGCTGAAGGTGTGGTGGCCACGGCCACCGCCGTGTTCGCTGTACGGCGCGAAACCTGGTCGGATGTGGAGGCGGTGATGCCTGCCAATGTGCCCGCGCCTGAAAATCTCACCCGAATGCCCGTGAAAGGCATGCCCGCCTGGCCGCAGCGCTATGACATGCGTTTTGTCGAAGGCGCATTCCCCGCTGCATTTGATGAGCAGGAGCAAGCCCATTCACGCTCAACCTTGTGGGTGCGTGATGAACCCGAGCGGGCGATGGACTTTGCGTCATTGGTGGCCATCAGCGACAGCTTTTTTCCGCGCATCTACATCCGCCGCCGCCGCCGAGCCTTGATTGGTACGGTGACCCTCACCACCTATTTCCATGCCGACAGCGCCTTGCTGACGCAGGTGGGCACACGCCATGTGCTGGGTGTTGCCAAGGCGCTCAACTACCGCCATGGCTACTTTGACCAGATCGGCGAGCTGTGGTGCCCTGATGGTCAGCTGCTGGCCAGCACGCACCAGCTGGTGTATTTCAAGGACTGAGCGCTCAGCGCTTCATCTGCTGCAGTGCACTCGCCACTTCGGTCACCAGTGCCGGACCTTTGTAGATGAGGCCTGTGTAGATCTGCACCACGTCGGCTCCGGCCTCGATCTTGGCGATCGCGTCGTGGCCACTCAGGATGCCGCCCACGCCGATGATGGGGAAATCTTTGCCCAAAGCGGCACGCAGCAACCGGATCACGCGGTTGCTGCCCTCAAAAACTGGCGCACCTGACAGTCCACCGGTTTCTTCGGCATGCGGTAGACCGCTCACGGCGTCGCGGGCCAGGGTGGTGTTGGTGGCGATCACGCCGTCCATGCCGTGCTTTTGCAGCGTGGCGGCGATCACGCCCACCTGGGTTTCGTCCAGATCGGGCGCGATTTTGAGGAACATGGGCACGCGGCGGCCGTGCTCGGCGGCCAGTTCTTTGCGCCGCGCCACCAAGGCACCCAGCAGGCCATCGAGCGCTTCGTCGCTTTGCAGGGCGCGCAGGTTCTTGGTGTTGGGGCTGGAGATGTTGACTGTCACGTAATCAGCATGCGGGTAGACGCCTGCCAGCGCGATCAGGTAGTCGTCGGTCGCGTTTTCAATCGGTGTGGCGGCGTTCTTGCCGATGTTCAGGCCCAGCAGGCGACCTTGCTGGCGGAATTTGGAGCGCTTGACGTTGGCGATGAAGGCATCCAGCCCGTCGTTGTTGAAACCCAGGCGGTTGATCAGGGCCTGCGCTTCGGGCAGTCGGAACATGCGGGGCTTGGGGTTGCCCGGCTGCGCCTTGGGCGTGACGGTGCCGACTTCCACAAAGCCAAAGCCCATGGCGCCCAGACCGTCGATGCAGCGGGCGTTTTTATCGAGGCCTGCGGCCAGGCCCACGCGGTTGGGAAACTCCAGCCCCGCGAGGGTGATCGGGTGATTCACAAAGGGCTGGCGGTACACGCGGTCCAGCGGTGTGTTTTGGGTACGGGCCAGGCCCTCGATGGTCAGTTCGTGGGCCTCTTCGGGGTCCATCTTGAACAAAAACGAGCGGGCGAGGGCGTAAGGGATCAGGGACATTGGATAATTCCAGCCAGCAAAGGCTTTGAGAGCAGTTTGTCCAATTGTCTCAAACCCCGCAGTCCCTTTCATTTTTTCATCTCGACCCCATCCCATGACCCAAGACGAACTCAAAGCCCTGGTGGGCCAAGCCGCCCTGAAATACGTTGTTCCCGGCGAGATCGTCGGCGTGGGCACCGGCTCCACGGTCAACAAATTCATCGACGCACTGGCCACGATGAAAGACCAGATCAAGGGCGCTGTGTCCAGCTCTGAAGCTTCCACTGTTCGCCTCAAGGCGCTGGGCATCCCGGTGTTTGACAGCAACGAGGTCGAGAGCCTGTCGGTCTACATCGACGGTGCGGACGAGATCGACCATCAAGGCCACATGGTCAAAGGCGGCGGCGCAGCGCTCACCCGCGAAAAAATCGTGGCCGCTCAGTCCAAGCAGTTTGTCTGCATTGCGGACGAGAGTAAATTGGTCGATGCTTTGGGTACTTTCCCCTTGCCGGTGGAAGTCATCCCCATGGCCACGGCCCGCGTGATGCGCCAATTTGCAGCCATGGGCGGCAGCGCCGTGGTGCGCCTCAAAGACGGCCAGCCGCTGGTGACCGACAACGGCCAGCACATCGTCGACGTGAAGGGCTTGAAGATCACCGACCCGGTGGCCTTTGAGACCCAAGTCAGCCAGTGGCCTGGCGTGGTCACGGTGGGCGTGTTTGCGCTGCAAAAAGCCCAGGTCTGCCTGCTGGGCACGTCCGAAGGCGTGAAGACGTTGAATTTTTGAAAGGCCTTTGAGCCCTTGCCACGAGGTCGAACCTGAAGGTCCGACCTACGGGAATGGCCGACTGCGCTGCAGGTCGCCGACTTCAGCCCCGATATATTCGTTCCATCAGCCCAGCCGCTGTCGCAGTTCGGTTTTGAGCACCTTGCCGTAATTGTTTTTGGGCAGGCTGCTCACCACTTCATAGTGCTTGGGACGCTTGAAGCGGGCAATCTCTTGCAGGCACAAGGCATCCAACGCCGTTGTGTCGAGGGTGTGGCCCGCTTGCGGCACCACAAAGGCCACCACCACTTCGCCCCACTCGGCATCGGGTGCGCCGACCACGGCCACTTCAGCCACGCCCGGTGCGTGCAGCAGCACTTCTTCAATTTCGCGGGGGTAGATGTTGGAGCCGCCGCTGATGATCATGTCCTTGCTGCGGTCTTTCAGCGTCAAAAAGCCATCACTATCCAGACAGCCCATGTCGCCGGTGAAGAGCCAGCCGTTTTGGATGGCTTGGGCCGTAGCCTCGGGGTTACGCCAGTAGCCGGCCATCACGCTGTCGCCCTGAATCAGCACTTCGCCAATTTCACCCAGCGGCAAATCTTGGCCTTGTGCATCGGTCACGCGGATGTTGACCGGGGTTTGGGGCACGCCAATGGATGCCAGTCGCTCCAAGTGCCGAGGATGCGCCGTGTCTTGCAGGTGGTGGCGCGACAGGGCGGTGCCGACCATGGGGCTTTCGCCCTGGCCATAAATTTGCACAAAGCGCGGCCCCATGACGCGCAGCGCCCGCTGGATGTCGGCCGCATACATGGGGGCTCCGCCATAGACCACGGTCTTGAACGATTGGCCGCAAGCCTGCACAGACAAGCCTTCGGCCTCGGCATGGTCCACCAAGCGCTTGACGATGGTGGGCGCAGCGAACATGGACAGTGGCCCGACTTGCTGACCCAGCGCAAACAGCTCGGCCGGCTCGAACCCGCCCGAAGGCGGGACCATGTGCCTGGCCCCCGCCATCAGGTGCGGGATGGCGTAAATGCCAGCGCCGTGCGACATGGGTGCGGCGTAGGCGATGGTGTCTTGGGCAGCCACTGCGTCCACATCGCAGAAATACCCCAGGCCCATGGTCATCAGGTTGCGGTGGGTGATCATCACGCCCTTGGGCCGTCCGGTGGTGCCGCTGGTGTAGAACAGCCAGGCCAGGTCTTGGGCGCTGCGTTCGGTGATCGGTGTGTCGAGCGGATTGCTTGGCAGGTGCCACAGGGCATCGGCTTCGGTGCTGTCCACATCGATCACGCGTTCCAAACCCGTGAGCTTGTCACCCGTGTCGCTGGTGATGTCGGCCGTCACAAAGGCCCAGCGGGCCTGCGCGTTGTCGACGATCCATTGCGCTTCGCGCACATGCAGTTTGGCGTTGATGGGCACCACCGCCAGACCGGCCCACCAGGCCGCAAACAGGACTTCGAGGTAACGCACATGGTTGCGCATGAACAGGGCCACGCGGTCGCCGCTCTGCAGTCCGGCGGCCTGAAAATGCGCAGCCAGCTGCTGGCAGCGCTGCGCCCATTGGCCGTAGGTGGCCACGGTTTGGGTGCCGTTCAGGATGGCGGGCCGCAGTGGGTCCATGCGGGCCTGGCGTTGCAGCAAGTGGGCGAGGTTCAAGGTGTTGGCTCCATCAAAACAAGGCCCCATTTTGGTCTTGATGGCCTCGGATGGACTGTCTCGTGGACGTCTTGGTGAGGTGCCTCAGAGACTTTACTTTCGGCGCAGGAGCAAGCGCAAATCCGGCCCAATGCGGTCCACCGCATGAAAGGCCAGTTGGACAGCACCGCTCAGTTCGGTGATCGCAGGCAAATTGGCCATGCCTTGGCCCGGGCCCAGCAGTTGCGGGGCCAGGTAGAGCAAGTATTCGTCCACCAGCCCTTCGCGGATGAACGAGCCATTGAGCTTGTGCCCGGCTTCCACATGCAGCTCGTTGATCTCGCGCAGCGCCAGGTCGCGCAGCATTGCGGCCAGGTCCACTTTGCCACCGGGCCCGGGCATGTCGATCACCGTGACACCTTGCGCTTGCAAAGCTGCGCGTTTGTCTGCAGCCCCTTCAACCGCGGTGTAAATCCAGATTTGCCGGGCCTGATCGCCTGTGCCCAGTGTTTCAAACAGGCGGGCGTTCAAAGGGGTTTCGAGTCGGCTGTCCACGATCACCAGATGGGGTTGGCGTGGCGTGTCGTGGCCACGCACATCCAGGCGCGGGTTGTCCTCCAGCACAGTGCCGATGCCCGTGAGCACCGCGCAGGCGCGGGCACGCCAAGCATGGCCATCGCTGCGTGCTGGCTCGCTGGTGATCCATTGGCTTTGGCCGTTTTCCAGCGCGGTTTGACCGTCGAGCGAGGCCGCGATTTTCATGCGCACCCAAGGCAGGCCGCGCTCCATGCGGCTGAAAAAGCCGATGTTCAATTCACGTGCCTGCACGGCCATGGCGCTTTGCGGGGGCAGGGTTTCGGTCTGCACGCCTGCAACGGCCAAACGCGCCATGCCTTGGCCGGCCACTTGGGGGTTGGGGTCGGTCATGGCCGCGACCACGCGGCCGATGCCGGCTGCCGCCAAGGCATCGCAGCAAGGGCCTGTGCGGCCTTGGTGGGCGCAGGGCTCGAGCGTGATCCAGGCGGTGGCACCTTGAACGCTGTGGCCGCGTGCGGCGGCATTGCGCAAGGCCATCACCTCGGCATGGGGTCCGCCTGCACGCTGGGTGTGGCCTCCGCCCAGCACGGTGCCGTCGGCAGCGGTGATGACGCAGCCCACGCGCGGGTTGGGCGAGGTCAGCCACAAGGCCTGCTGGGCCAGATCGAGGGCGCGTTGCATGGGGGCCATGCCTGCAGAAGGGGAGGGGTTCAGTTCGGTGGTTGTCACAGTGAAAAACGCATCAGTTCAGGGCAAGGATACGCCAAGCCACGTTGGGACTTGAGCATAACTGCTGTGCCATTCCAAAGTCAGCTCAGATGCTGGAGTCGATGTACTGGCAAGCATTGCGGAAGGCCAAGACACTGTAACTTTCACATCGAACAGGCCCCCGTTGCCTCTGGGCTGGATCAGGACTTGGCGGGTGTAGCGCACGCCGTCTATGTTCACCACGTTGGGCAAAGCGCATACAGCGCGGTTGATGGTGCTGCAGTCCATGGCCTCTTGAGCGAGCGTTTGAGCGAGCGCTTGTTGCCGGGTGTTCAGCGCGGTTTGAAACGCTTTCAGTGTCAATTGTGTGGCACCCAACAGGCCGATGCCCAACACGGCAGAAGCCATCATGGCTTCTATCAAAGCCATGCCACATTGTGTCTGAGCAGGGTGTGTCACTCGGACCAGCTTCCGTTGATGCGCTGGACTTTGGTTGCATCGATACCCTCCGGCCAATTCAGAATGTAGGCGTTGCGCCCGTAATTGCGCGCCCAAACTTTGCCCGATTGCCAATCGGGTATGCCCGATTCCACCACCAATTGACCTTCGATCCAGCCGGTTTGCCATCCCCGCATTTTTTCATCGTCGCATCCCGCATCCAGAATGACGCTGCCATGGATGTGTGCATTGGGGCTGATGCGTGGACAACGTACAGCACAGGCCTGACTGGAAAAGATCAACACCGCGGGCACCTCGGCCGACCCGACACTCCAGGACCAATTTGTGGGACTGTCGATCCAGTAAACCGTGCGTTGCGGCGTACTCCACGCCGATAGACCATTGGCTTCCTGTGCGGCAGACCAGGCTTGCAACTGTTGGGCACTGATGTCACCCAAGACGCTGCGCCAGGCGGCTTTGTTGCAAGGAGTCCGAGAGGTGGCGGTGTTGGGTCCGCTTCGGCTGCCGCCGCCCGGTAAACTTTTGTTGCTCAATGCCATGCAGGCTGTTTTTTCAGCAGTGGAGATGCTTCCGTTGCGGTTGGTGTCGGCCACGTAGAAGGTTTGAATGGCCGATGCAGCGGCGGTATCCACGCAAATTTCCCCCTTGCTGGAGGTCAATGGACACACCTGGATGTTGGCACCCGTGGCTTCACTCAGGCAACCATTGATGACCAGTCCGGCAAGTGGCGCATCGTTGGGGGCTGGGGCCAGTGTCGGGATGAACAAGCTTTCGCGCACCGAGGCTTGACTGGTCCTTGAGCTGGACGATGATTGCGCCCTGATTTGGACAACGTGCGGCGACATGATCAGGTCGCGCACCAAGTTGACCGTGTTCAGATGGTCCGGTATTTCGGGGTGTGAGGGCACAGGCAATGCTGCACACTGCCATTGGGGTGTCGTGCTGTCTGCTGGGCAGCTTGAGGTAGTTGCGAAAACCTGGTTCCATTGCCCTGATCGCATCGAGATGTCCGTTTGCGCCCAAGCCAAAGCCGATTGGGCGGCCATTTGTGAGCGCTGCGCCTGCAGATGGTTTTGGCCTGCCAGCTGGTCCATCAAGACGCTGCGGCTGCTGTAGTAACTGGCCAATGCGGCCAGCAAAACCAGCCCCATGGCCATCATCAAGGTGATGGCGCCTGAGTTTTTTGCACGTGTTGAAAAAGACATCATGTGCAAAACTTTTCTTGGACGACGACAGGCAGGTCGTTTCTCAGCTCGATCGTCTGACTCAAACTGATCGCTTTGGATGGATCGCCTGGCCAGTGGCCAGCGATCGAGAGACGTACCGAGCGGTGAAACCATCCTTGGTTCAGTGTGCACGAGAGCTCCCAGTGCATGTCCGTGACCACAAGGTTTTGCGTGTTGGTGATGGGTAGCCATTGGCCGTCACCCTCGCAGGATCTTTTGGCCATGACAGCGTTGTTGAGCAGTTGAAATCCCGTGCATTCGTTGCTGTCTTTTTTTCCATCATGGTTCCGATCAAAAGAGAAATCGATCCAGTCTTCAAGAATGCTGAAGTCATTGGAACCATTGCAAAAAGCATCGCCGCAGTTGCTGGGGGAGCGGGTCTCCCATGCTTGTGCCGAATATTGGGCTTGTCGCAGCTCTCGCGTCATCCAGTCCACAGCCACCCGCAGGTCCTGATGCAGGTGGCTATTTTGCAGGTTAAGTCGGTGTCCTTGCATGAGCTGAGCCAACATTTGGGTGCCTGCGGCCAGCACAACGAGCCCAATCGCCAGTCCGACGAGCAGGCCCATGAGTGTTTCACCCTTTTGCTGGGGCGTTTTGAGCTTCATTGCCGCCAGCAACGGTCAGGGTCACTGCTGGGGTTGATGCCAGCGCTCAAAACGACCGTGGCACTTTCTTGCCAAGTCAAACGCATGGGTGTGCAATTTTGATCATGGACTTGCCCACCTTGGGCATGGGCTTCCAGTGTGTAACTTTGGGCACTCGATTGGGTGATGTTGATTTGGTAATGCCCTTGCGGCGAGAGGTTGTGTGCGCGTCCTAAGGCCGTTAGGGAGGCTGCATAGGCTTCGTGCGTACTGCGCCACTGGCTTTGGTCGAATTGCAGCTGCTGTAAAGCCAGCTGCGCATCACTGCGTCGGGTTTGCCGCTGCTGCTGTTGATAAGCCGGCAGTGCCACTGCGGCCAACACACTCATCAGTGACAAGCTGATGAGCAACTCGCTCAACGTCCAGCCGCTGGCCAGTCGAAGCGATGGCGTGTCCATTCCTGCATGGTGCATGCGGGGCTCCTCCCTGAATCCTTTTGGCGCATTGTGAATGGCCGCAGTGGACTTGTACAGGGCTAGCCAAGACGCGTTGACTGCATTACTCTTGGCGTGGGGAGGTAGAACATGACCAGATCAGATCAATGGCCAAGCCATGGCGAAAGAGGTTTTACTCTTTTGGAGGCTCTGGTGGTGTTGGCTGTTGTGGCCATTCTTGTGTCCTTGGCCGCGCCATCCCTTTCTTCCTTCCGCCAGCAGAACCAGTTGCAGTCGGTGGCTGAAAGCTTGTTCAACAGCATGTCATTGGCACGTTCTGAAGCTTTGCGGCGGCAACAAACCGTGACGATGTGTCCCCGCGCAAGCGATGCCGAATGCGACACATCAGACAACTGGCAGCAAGGTTGGCTCACGTTTGTGGATGCCAATGGCAATGCCCAAAGAGAACCCGATGAGATTATTTTGGAAATCAAGCCAGCATTGTGGACCGCTGTGCGCCTGAATGTGAGCAACACCGCCAAAGCCTATTTTTCGTATGGGGCTCAGGGCCGTAGCCAGACGGTCAATGGCGGATTCATGGCGGGCACTTGGCGCTTTTGTCTGCTGGCATCGCCAACGGGTTGGCAGGTGGTGGTCAATGCGCTGGGCAGACCACGTGTGGAGAAATATGCGCCGCAGTCTTGTTGAAACAGCTCAGCGAACCTCGTCCACCAGTGTCTTGAAGTCGTCGATGTCTTCAAAGCTGCGGTAGACGCTGGCAAAGCGCACATAGGCCACTTTGTCGAGTTTCTTCAGCTCGCGCATGACCAACTCGCCGAGGCGGTTAGAGGCGACTTCGCGGTGCGGCTGGTTGAGCAGGTTTTCTTCGATGCGCTCGATCGCGCCGTCCACCTGCTCGGTGCTCACGGGGCGTTTGCGCAGGGCCAGGTTCAGGCTGGCGCGCAGTTTGTCGCGCTGGTATTCGATGCGGCGACCGTCTTTTTTGACGATGGCCGGGAAGCTCACTTCGGGTTTTTCGTAGGTGGTGAAGCGTTTTTCACACGCGCCGCACTGGCGGCGGCGCCGAATAAAGCCCCCGTCTTCGGCCAGCCGAGTCTCCACCACTTGGGTTTCGAGGTGACCGCAGAAGGGGCATTTCATGGCTCAGGCCTTACTTGTAGACCGGAAAGCGTGCGGTCAGGGCGTTGACCTTGGCGCGCACGGCAGCGATGTTGGCTTCGTCTTTTGGGTTGTCCAGCACGTCGGCGATCAGGTTGGCCGTGATGCGGGCTTCCTCGTCCTTGAAGCCACGGGTGGTCATGGCGGGAGTGCCAATGCGCACGCCGCTGGTCACGAAGGGCTTTTCGG
>JBEEJQ010000086.1:0-12083 GCA_041169105.1 Pseudomonadota bacterium
TGGCCATGATGAATTTACAGATCGCTTGAGAGCGGAAAACGCGCTTTATCAGGGCACAATAGAGCCCCAGCCCCGGTGGTGAAACTGGTAGACACACCGGACTTAAAATCCGTTGCTTCCGTAAAAGGGGCGTGCCGGTTCGATTCCGGCTCGGGGCACCATCGTTAGCAAAGCATCATCATGAACCACGACAACGCACCGTTTGAGATCCACGTGCATGGTGATGTGCCGATCAAACCCGGCACCGACATCAAAGCCGTCCAAGAAGCGCTCAAGCCGCTGTGGCATTACGCGGGTGCCCGCACCCTGAGTGAAGGCTCCTTGAGTCTTTACGAGGAAGAGCCAGGTATCCGATTCGATGTGAACACGCAGCGCCTGCACATGTGTTGGACGGTACGCGGTGACGATGACTTTCGCATGGTCCTGGACGACCTGTGCATGAACCTCAATGAATTGTCTGCCGCTGGCACGCAGATCGAGGTCACTTTTTACGACACCGATTTCGACGATGAAGACGAAGCCAATGGCGGCGAGTCGCGAGATGACTTCGTGATGCTGTTTGTCGGCCCCGATCCTGGTGCGATCATGCAAGCCCAGCGCGACTTGCTGGTGCACGATGTGATCAACATGATGGAGCGCCATTTTGACGGTGCTGAACTGGGCGGCGTGGTGGCAGAAATTGACAAGTTGTTCAGCCAGCGTTTCGACAGCCTGGTCAGTTCGCTGGACATTGGCAAGCCCCCCAAAGGCTCGGGTGGCAACGGCCATGGCGGCGGCAACCGCCGACCCCGACACCTGCACTGAAAGGCCTGCAGCCATGAAAGCCCTGTTCTCAAGTGATGCGCTGAACCCCGGTGTTCGACTTCGAGAGGTTTTCGGCTGGGCCATGTACGACTTCGCCAATTCCGGCTACACCACGGTGGTCATCACTGCGGTGTTCGCCGCGTATTTTGTGGGCGGCGTCGCGCAAGGCGCATCTTGGGCCACCTTGGCCTGGACGGTGGGCCTGAGCGTGTCCTATGCGATTGTGATGCTCACCATGCCGGGCCTTGGCGCATGGGCTGACCGCACAGCCGGTAAAAAGCGTTTGCTCATGGCCGTGACCGCGGCGTGCGTGGTCAGCACAGCAGCTTTGGCTCTGGTCGGTCCGGGGCAAGTGGCTTTGGGCATCGGCCTGCTCATCGTCTCCAACACGTTCTTTTCTTATGGCGAGTCTTTGACGGCCTCTTTCCTGCCCGAGTTGGCCAAGCCACAGGCCATGGGCCGTGTGAGCGGTTGGGGCTGGGCCCTGGGCTACATCGGCGGCATGTTGACGCTGGGCGTTTGCCTGGCCTATGTGTTGGCCGCGCAGGCGCGAGGTGAGAGCGGCAGCCAGTTTGTACCGGTGACCATGCTGATCACCGCCTTGGTCTACGGCCTGGCGGCTTGTGTGACGTTTGCCCTCATGAAAGAGCATTCACCGCCCCAGCCTGATGCGCCCGTGGTGGGCATGTTGCAAAGCCTGCGGCAGCTGCGGCAGACATTCCAAGATGCGCGGCCTTACAAGGACTTCACCCGCTTGATGGCCTGTGCCGTGGCCTACCAGGGCGGGGTGGCGGTGGCGATTTCCTTGGCGGCCATTTATGCCGAGCAGGTGATTGGTTTTCAGCCGCAAGAGACCATGGTCTTGATTTTTGTTTTGAACATCGCTGCCTTTGTTGGCGCCTTTGTTTTTGGCTATGCGCAAGACCGCATCGGTCATAAATTGGCGCTGGCCTTGACTTTGCTGGGCTGGATATTGACCTGCGTGATCGCCGCCTTGTCGAGCACCAAAGAGGTGTTTTGGTGGGCAGCAGCCATTGCGGGCGTGTGCATGGGGTCCAGCCAATCGTCAGGCCGCGCCATGGCCGGGCTGATGGTGCCACCTGCACGTTTGGGCGAGTTCTTTGGCCTGTGGACCTTTGCCATTCGACTGGCCAGCATCCTGGGGCCTTTGAGCTATGGCCTGATCACCTGGCTGAGCGGTGGCAACCAGCGCTTGGCCATCGGCTCAACATCGCTGCTCTTTGTGTTGGGCTTGGTCCTGCTCATGCCGGTGAGCGTGGAGCGCGGTCGCCGCATGGCGCTGGGACAGACCGAGCCCGCCTAAGCGACGATCAGACCTGCGGGGCGGCCTTGTGGCAGGCCGAATGCGGCAAATTCTGTTACCCGGTAGGTCGGCAGCTTCAGCTCCGACAAGTCTCCACGCCGAAGTCAGCAAAGTCGGCGCTGAAGCGACCGACCTACAAAACTTTAGCGCATTGAATGCTGCGCAGGGCCGGGTCCATAAGTGTTGATCAGACCTGCGGTTCGGCCTTGTGGCAAGCCGAATGCGGCAAATGGAGCCAACGTTGCGCTGCCGCTTGCAGGCTGCTCAATTCTCCATTCGTCATGAGTTGCATGCGGGCCGCAGCGGCCAAGGGCGCAGGGCCTGCGCGCAGCTGGCCCGCCGCGTCCAGCAACCTTCGGGTTTGGCGGGCCACAGGCTCGCCGGTGGAGACCAGCTGAATGTCGTTGCCCAGCAGGCTTTGCAGTGCCTGGTGCGCGAAAATGTAGTGGGTGCAGCCCAGCACCAGCGTGTCCATTTGACCTGCAGCCTGGCCAAACTCGCCCATCTGCTGTGTGTAATCGCGCAGCAGTTGGGTGATTTTTTCGCAGGCCTGAGCGCTGTGGGTCGCGTGTGTGCTGTCCTCAATGGCCAGGGCCAAGCCGTTGCAGGGTTGCACCACAAATTCGGCTTGCCCCTGCAGACTGTTGAGCAGTCGTTGAAACTTTTCGCTGCCCAGGGTGCCACGCGTTCCGATCACGCCGATGCGTCGGGTTCGGCTCAAAGCGATGGCGGGCTTCAAGGCCGGCTCTACGCCGATCAAGGGCAAATGCGGGTACTGCGCTCGCAATTCGTGGATGGCGGCTGCCGTGGCCGTGTTGCAGGCGACCACCAGGGCCTTGATGTGGTGGTGCTCGACCAAATGACGCGCAATGGCCATGCTGCGCTGGCGCACAAACACATCGCTTTTTTCGCCATAGGGCGCATGACCACTGTCGGCCCAGTACACAAAATGTTCGTGAGGCAGTTCGGCCTGCAGGGCCTGCAGCACGCTCAGGCCGCCGATGCCGCTGTCAAAAACGCCGATGGGGGATTCGGTCATGAATCGGGTGAGGGCGGTGACATGCGGGTCACCGCCGCATCACATTCAGGCTGACGTGACGCCAATGCCCTTGAACTCGCCGGTGGCGATGCGCTTTTGCCATTCGGCCGGGCCGGTGATGTGGGCGCTGGTGCCGCCCGCGTCCACGGCCACGGTCACAGGCATGTCCACCACGTCGAATTCGTAAATGGCTTCCATGCCCATGTCGGCAAAGCCCACGACCTTGGCGTGCTTGATGGCTTTGGACACCAGGTAGGCCGCGCCGCCCACGGCCATCAGGTAAGCCGATTTGTGCTTCTTGATGGCTTCGATGGCGACCGGGCCGCGCTCGGCCTTGCCGATCATGGCGATCAGCCCGGTGTTGGCCAGCATCATTTCGGTGAAACCGTCCATGCGGGTGGCTGTGGTTGGGCCTGCGGGGCCCACAGCCTCGTCGCCCACGGGGTCGACGGGGCCCACGTAGTAAATCACGCGGTTTTTGAAGTCCACAGGCAGTGGCTCGCCTTTGGCCAGCATGTCCTGAATGCGTTTGTGAGCGGCGTCGCGGCCCGTGAGCATCTTGCCGTTGAGCAGCAGGGTCTGGCCAGGTTTCCAGGCGGCGACTTGTTCAGGCGTGAGGCTGTTGAGGTCCACGCGCTGGCTCTTTTCGGTGTCGGCCGTCCAGCCCACGTTGGGCCACAGGTCGAGCGAAGGCGCTTCGAGGTAAGTAGGGCCCGAGCCATCCAGCACAAAGTGCGCGTGGCGTGTCGCCGCGCAGTTGGGGATCATGGCCACGGGCTTGCTGGCCGCGTGGGTGGGGTACATCTTGATCTTGACGTCCAGCACGGTGGTGAGGCCGCCGAGGCCCTGTGCACCAATGCCCAGGGCGTTGACCTTGTGGTACAGCTCCAGACGCATTTCTTCGACCGGGTCGAGCTTCTCGCCTTTGCTGGATTTTTCGAGCAACTGGTACATGTCCAGGTCGTCCATCAGGCTTTCCTTGGCCATGAGCACCGCTTTTTCAGCGGTGCCGCCAATGCCGATGCCCAGCATGCCCGGTGGGCACCAGCCTGCGCCCATGGTGGGCACAGTTTTGAGCACCCAGTCGACGATGCTGTCGCCGGGGTTGAGCATGATCATCTTGGACTTGTTCTCGCTGCCGCCGCCTTTGGCTGCCACCGTCACATCCACTTTGTTGCCCGGCACGATCTTGGTGAAGATCACGGCAGGCGTGTTGTCCTTGGTGTTCTTGCGGTTGAAGTGCGGATCGGACACGACGGAGGCACGCAGCATGTTGTCGGGGTGGTTGTAGCCACGGCGCACGCCTTCGTTGACCGCGTCTTCCAGGCTGCCTGTGAAGCCGTCGAGCTTGACGTCCATGCCGATTTCCAGAAACACGTTCACGATGCCGGTGTCCTGGCAGATCGGGCGGTGGCCGGTGGCGCTCATCTTGCTGTTGGTCAGGATCTGCGCGATCGCGTCCTTGGCCGCCGGGCTTTGCTCGCGCTCATAGGCGCGGGCCAAGTGCTGGATGTAGTCGGCAGGGTGGTAATAGCTGATGTATTGCAGGGCTGCTGCAACGGATTCGATCAGGTCGTTTTGTTTGATCAAGGTGGTCATGGTGTGGTGATCCAGTGGAGAGTCAAAAAATCAGGGTTCAGTGAGCGGCTTTGTCGTGGTGCGACATCAGTTTGTCGGCCAGAGCGATGGCGATGGCGCTGAGCAGGAACGCGATGTGGATGATGGTTTGCCACATCAGCACTTTTTCGTCGTAGTTCGCTGCGTTGATGAAGGTCTTGAGCAAATGGATGGAGCTGATGCCGATGATGGCGGTGCCCAGCTTGACCTTGAGTACCGAAGCGTTCACATGGCTGAGCCATTCGGGTTGATCGGGGTGGCCTTCCAGGTCCAGGCGCGAGACAAAAGTTTCGTAGCCGCCCACGATCACCATGATCAGCAAGTTGGAGATCATGACCACGTCGATCAGTCCCAACACGACCAGCATGATGACGGTTTCGTTCAGGCTGGTGATGGAGGTGTCGGCTTTGTAGCCAATGCTGCTGATCAGGGCTTGCAGCGCGTGTTGGTTGCCAAAAGCGGCTTCGAGCAAGTGGACCAATTCCACCCAAAAATGGAACACATAGACCGCTTGTGCAGCGATCAGTCCCAAGTACAAAGGCAGCTGCAACCAGCGGCTGGCAAAGATGAAATTGGGCAGGGGGCGCAAAGCGCGGTGGCCAGTCTGTGTCGGTTTGGACATGGGTGATCCGTCGTGATGACCTTGCGGTTGAAAGATGAGATTTTAGTGGCCTTGGCCTCGGAATGATGCTCTGGCCTGCAAGGCTGTTGTCAGTCAGTGCTAAGTAAGAGCCACCGTCGACATTTGCGGCAGTCAAACACGTTTTTTGTCATTGAGGAGACATTTCTGATGAGTGCCAATGCCCTGTACCAACCCAGCGAAGCGTTTGTGAAAAACGCCCATGTTTCAGGCATGGCTGCCTATGAAGCCCTGTGCAAAGAAGCCGAAACCGACTACCAGGGCTACTGGGGTCGCTTGGCCAAAGAGCTGATCACATGGAAGACGCCTTTCACCAAGGTGCTCGACGAGTCCAATGCGCCTTTCTTCAAATGGTTTGAAGACGGCACCCTGAACGTGTCCTACAACTGCCTGGACCGCAACATCGAAAAAGGCCTGGGCGACAAGACCGCCATCATCTTCGAAGCCGACGGCGGCGAAGTGACCAAGGTCACCTACAGCCAGCTGCTGGCCAAGACCTGCCAATACGCCAATGCTTTGAAGAGCCTGGGCATCAAAAAAGGTGACCGCGTCGTCATCTACATCTCCATGTCCATCGAAGGCGTGGCCGCCATGCAAGCCTGCGCCCGCATTGGCGCGACCCACTCGGTGGTGTTCGGCGGCTTCTCGGCCCAGTCGCTGCGTGACCGCATCGAAGACACCGGCGCTGTGGCCGTCATCACCGCCGACAACCAGGTGCGCGGCGGCAAGCTGCTGCCCTTGAAGTCCATCGTCGATGAAGCCATCGCCCTGGGCGGTTGCGACGCCATCAAGAACGTGCTGGTCGTCAAGCGCTCTGGCGCTGACATCGCCATGACCGCAGGCCGCGACCTGTGGATGGCCGACGTGGCCGACAAACAAGCCACCACCTGCGAGCCAGAGTGGGTGAGCGCAGAGCACCCCTTGTTCTTGCTCTACACCTCCGGCTCCACCGGCAAACCCAAAGGCGTGCAGCACAGCACGGGCGGCTACCTGCTGCACGCAGCGCTGACCACCAAGTGGACGTTTGACCTCAAGCAAGATGACGTGTTCTGGTGCACGGCCGACATCGGCTGGGTCACAGGCCACACCTACATCACCTACGGCCCCTTGGCCCTGGGCGGCACCGAAATCGTGTTCGAAGGTGTGCCCACTTACCCCGACGCTGGCCGCTTCTGGAAGATGATCCAGGACCACAAAGTCTCGATCTTCTACACCGCACCTACAGCGATTCGCTCGCTGATCAAGGCCGCTGAAGCCAATGATGCAGTGCACCCCAAGAGCTACAACCTGTCGAGCCTGCGCCTGTTGGGTTCGGTCGGCGAGCCGATCAACCCCGCCGCATGGGAGTGGTACTACGAGCACGTGGGCGGCAGCCGTTGCCCCATCGTGGACACTTTCTGGCAGACCGAAACCGGTGGCCACATGATCACCCCGCTGCCCGGCGTGACCCCCATGGTGCCCGGTTCTTGCACACTGCCTTTCCCCGGCATTCAGGCGGCCATCGTGAGCGAAACCGGCGAAGACATGCCCAATGGCCAAGGCGGTATCCTGGTCGTCAAGCGCCCATGGCCTTCCATGATCCGCAACATCTGGGGCGACCCCGAGCGCTTCAAGAAGAGCTACTACCCCGAAGACTTCAAGGGCAAGTACTACCTGGCTGGCGACGGCGCGATCCGTGACGAAAAAACCGGCTACTTCACCATCACCGGCCGCATCGACGACGTGCTGAACGTTTCGGGTCACCGCATGGGCACGATGGAAATCGAATCGGCCCTGGTCAGCTGCACCGAACTGGTGGCCGAAGCCGCCGTGGTGGGCCGTCCTGACGACACCACCGGTGAAGCGATTTGCGCTTTCGTGGTGCTCAAGCGCGCCTTGCCCAACACCGACGAAGGCAAAGCCATCGCCAAGCAATTGCGCGACCACATCGCCAAGGAAATCGGCCCGATCGCCAAGCCCAAGGACATCCGCTTTGGCGAGAACCTGCCCAAGACACGCTCCGGCAAGATCATGCGCCGCCTGCTGCGCTCGCTGGCCAAAGGCGAAGAGATCACGCAAGACATCTCCACCCTGGAGAACCCAGCCATCTTGGGCCAGTTGGGTCAGGCTTACTGATCTGGCGCGGGCAAACAGCCCGCACGCCACAAAAAACGGCAGCCTCGGCTGCCGTTTTTCTTGGGGGATCGGGTGCTGCTTCAGTCGCCCAGCACCATACCCTCGCGGCGCGGATCTGCTCCGCCAAACCATCCCGTGGGCGTGCGCTCGATCGCTTGCAAGCCACTGGTCATCTCCATTTCGCGCACTTCGTGGCCTCGTGCTTTGAGTGCTTCGATGGTGCTGGCGGGAAAGCCTTTTGATTCGAGCAGCGTGGGGCCATTGAGTGAGCCAAAGTTGGGCAAGCTCACCGCTTGCTGTGCGTTCAGGCCCCCGTGCAGCGTGTCCGTGAGCAGCTTGGCGGTGTAGTGGATGATGAGTGCCCCGCCCGGGCTGCCACCGCTCATGTGCAACTGGCCGGTGGCTTTGTCGAACACCAGCGTGGGCGACATCGACGAGCGCGGGCGCTTGCCCGGCTCCACCCGGTTGGCAATCTGGCGGCCTTGCGCATCGGCGGCCACAAAGCTGAAATCGGTCAACTGGTTGTTGAGCAAAAAGCCGCCTGGGCGCTTGGGGTCGGTCGTGACCATGCGCCGCGAACCAAAGGCCGCTTCAATGGTCGTTGTCATCGCCACGGCGCGGCCTTTGGCATCGACCACGCTGATGTGGCTGGTGCCGTATTCGGTTTGCGCGGGCATGGGGGCCCAGCTGGTTTTGACGCCACCGGGTTGCCCCGGTGCGGCCACTTTCATGGACTGCGTGCCGATCAGCTGACTGCGTTCACGCAAGTAGGCTGGAGCCAGCAAGCTGCGCCAGTCGCTGCCAGGCGCGGTCACAAAGTCAGGGTCCGCCACATACTGCGCACGGTCGGCAAAGGCCAGGCGCGAGGCTTCGGTGTAGCGGTGCAAAAAATCGGGGGAGGGCAGACCCTGCTCAAACGCAGGCCCTTGCGCGGTGGTGTGGCCCAGCACGCCCAGAATCTGCCCGATGGCGATCTGACCCGATGACGGGGGTGGAAAGCCACAAATGCGCCAGACCCGTGCTTGCGCCGAGTGGTCAAAACACAGGGCTTCGCGTTCACGCGGTTGGTAGTCGCGCAGGTCTTGCAGGCTCAAGCTGCCCGGGCGCGGCGGCGATTGCACGCGCTGCACGATGGCTTGGGCCACGGCATCTTCGTGCAAGGCGCGACTGCCCTCGGCCGCGATGCGGCGCAGCACGTGGGCGTATTCCGGGTTCCGCAGCAGCTGGCCCACTGGCCAGGCTTGGCCCTCGGCGTTGTAATAAAAACGCGCTGCCAGCGGGTCTTTTTTCAGGTGCGGGTCAGCTTGCAGCAGGGTGTGCAGACGCGGGCTGACCTTGAAGCCTTGCTCGGCCAGCGCAATGGCCGGGGTGAACAGCTGGGCCCAGGGCAGCTGCCCGTGCTGGCGGTGTGCCGCTTCGAGCATGCGCACTGCGCCGGGCACACCCACCGAGCTCCCGCTGAGCACGGCCTCGTCAAACGGCAAAGGCTTGCCATCGGCGCCTGTGAACATGTCCGCCTTGGCGGCCGCAGGGGCGGTTTCGCGCCCGTCGTGGGCCGTGACTTTTTGCCCATCAAAATGCAGCAAAAAAGCCCCGCCCGCAATGCCACTCGACTGTGGCTCCACCAGACCCAACACCATCTGCACCGCAATGGCAGCATCGAGCGCCGATCCGCCCGCCCGCAAGATCTGCAGCCCCGCATCGGTGGCCAGCGGATTGGCCGCAGCCACCGCTTGGCGGGCATAGGCCCAACCCGGTTTGGCCGTGACGCCGCTGGCAGCCTCGGGTTGCTCGGGGACGCTGTAGCGCCAAGGGGCGTTTGGCGCTGGCGAGGCGCAAGCGCCGAGCAGCGCCAGGGTGATCACGCTCAGGGGTAGTGTTTTTTGCATGGGGCCTCCGTGTCACCGCATGCTAGCCTCAAAACGACAACAGGTCCCGAAGGACCTGTCTGCTTGGCGGCCGTAAACCTCAACTCATTTCGGTGCCAGACGGATCGCGCCGTCCAGGCGGATGACTTCGCCGTTGAGCATGTCGTTTTCGATGATGTGCTTGGCCAGCTTGGCGTAGTCTTGCGGGGTGCCCAGTCGGCTGGGGAAGGGCACGCCTGCGGCCAGGGCGTCTTGCACTTCTTGCGGCATGCCAAACAGCATGGGGGTGCCAAAGATGCCGGGGGCGATGGTCATGTTGCGGATGCCATTGCGGGCCAAGTCGCGGGCAATGGGCAAAGTCATGCCAACCACGCCGCCTTTGGAAGCGGCATACGCTGCTTGGCCGATTTGGCCGTCGTAGGCGGCCACGCTGGCGGTGCTGATCAGCACGCCGCGCTCACCGGTGGCTTCGGGTTCGTTCTTGCACATGGCTTCAGAGGCCAGGCGGATCATGTTGAAGGTGCCCACCAGGTTGACCATGATGGTCTTGGTGTAAACGGCCAGGCTGTGTGCGCCGTTTTTGCCCACGGTCTTTTCGGCGGGGGCGATGCCGGCGCAGTTGACCAGGCCCATGAGCTTGCCCATGGACACGGCCTTGGCCACCACGGCTTGGCCGTCGGCTTCGTTGCTCACATCGCACTTGACGAAAGCGCCGCCCAGTTCCTTGGCGACAGCTTCGCCTTTTTCAGCTTGCATGTCGGCGATCACCACTTGGCCGCCGTTGGCCGCCAGCATGCGGGCGGTGCCTTCACCCAAGCCCGATGCGCCGCCGGTGACGATGAAAACCTTGCCTTGAATGTCCATGTCTCACTCCTGTTTCAGTTGACGTTACGTAAACGTCAATTATGCACACTTGGGGCGGGTTTGTGCAGGTGTGGCGGGCCTGGTTTAACGGTTTCCCGGTAGCGCACTACACCAAAAGGTTGATGTTCAAGGCTTGGGCTCTTGCCTAGCATGGGTTCAGCCGGGCGCTCCCGTCCGACGCCAACCGATCAGGAGACACGCATGGGAACCAGCGACACATGGGCATTGGAAAGCCGTCCCCAGACCGACGAGAACTGGCGCAGGGCCAGCGATTTGCTGGCCACAGCCGGGATCGCCGTCGGGGGTGCACAGCCTTGGGACATCCAGGTGCACCATCCCGCCACCTTTGACCGCATCCTGACCCGTGGCAGTCTGGGGCTGGGCGAGAGTTACATGGACGGTTGGTGGGACTGCAAGGCGGTGGACGAGTTCATCGCCCGCGTGCTGCGGGCGCGGCTGGACCGGCAGGTGGGCCGCGCGGGCTGGATCTGGGCTTCGCTCAAGGCGCGGCTGACCAATTTGCAGTCCGAACACCGGGCCTGGCAGGTGGCCGAGGTCCATTACGACTTGGGCAATGACCTGTACGAGGCCATGCTCGATCCGTCCATGGCCTACAGCTGCGGCTATTGGGCCCATACATCCGATTTGCAGGCGGCGCAAGAGGACAAGCTGGACCTGATTTGTCGCAAGCTGCAATTGCGGCCGGGCATGAGCTTGCTGGACATCGGCTGTGGCTGGGGCAGCCTGATGCTGTTTGCGGCCCGGCATTACGGCGTGAAGTGCGTGGGCTTGACGGTGTCGCGGGAGCAGGCGCGTTTGGGGGCCGAGAGGGTAGGCCATTTGCCGGTTCGTTTTGAGCTGGCCGATTACCGCCAGTTCAATTTGCAGGGCGCGCAGCGTTTTGACCGCATCGCCTCGATCGGCATGTTCGAGCATGTGGGCCACAAGAACTACCGCAGTTATTTCGACATGGTCAGGCGCAGCCTGCATGACGATGGTTTGTTCTTGTTGCACACGATCGGCAAAAACCATGCGGGCGCGGCGATCGATCCCTGGATTGAGCGTTACATCTTTCCAAATGGGGTCTTGCCCTCGGCGTCGGAAATCGGCTTTTACAGTGAGCACGATTTCGTGATGGAGGATTGGCACAACTTTGGCGCGGACTACGACAAGACCTTGATGGCCTGGCACGAGCGCTTCGAAGCGGCCTGGCCCGACTTGAAGGCCCAGTACGGGCAGCGTTTTTACCGCATGTGGCGTTACTACTTGCTGTGCTGCGCGGGAACATTCCGTGCGCGTGACAACCAGCTGTGGCAAGTGGTGTTCTCGCCCCGGGGCTTGAGAGGGGGTTACCGCAGGCCCTTGGTTTAAGGGCGAGGTGATGCTTATTCGTTGGCGTTCATTTTGTGCACAAACATGCGCAAAAAGAAGGCCGCCATCAGCAGCATGAAGGCGATCACGCCCACGCTCATCAGGCCATAGTCGGTGGAAAACAAGTCGATCAGCATTTTCATGTCAGCTCCTGGTTGAGGGGTGTTCACAGTTTGTGCTTCGCAGCTCGGGCTCAAATGATCTGCCTCAAATGCGGCGCGACAATGTAGGCTCTACTGATCTTCGTCAACCTTTTTACGGTCACCATCCATGTCGTCCCGAATTTTTTTGATGGCCGGCGCTTTGTGCGCTGCCTTGAGTGTGGTGTTCAGCGCCGCCTTTGCCCATTTGCCGGTGTTTGCCGGGGGCGTGCCGCCCATGGTTCAGACCGCCATGAACCAGCAGCAGTTCCATGCGCTGGGCTTGGTGCTGGTCGGCATG
>JBEEJQ010000087.1:0-12041 GCA_041169105.1 Pseudomonadota bacterium
CAAGTTGCACCCGCCACGCTGCAAGCCTTCAAGGACGAGGACGCCCGCGAGAACTATGCGCTCTTCCTGCGCTTTCGCGACGATGTGCAAAACGCAGGCTCGCTGGAGTCGGCCTACATGGGCTGGATACAGAGCGGCAACATCCAGCTGCCCCCGCTGTTCATGGATCTGGTGGTGCAGGCCATCGTGTGCCAAATGCTGACCGATGTGGATGACGCTTGGGTTTGGCGTGCTGCCGAGCTTTTGTTCAGACGCCAACGCATCACCGTGCGCGATGGCCGCGTGCTCTCGGGAGACGGCGACACGCTCGACCAATTGCAAGCCACAGGCGGCTTGGGCGAGATGGGCCGCTTGCTGATGGAAGGCGGCGCACCGCTCAAGGCCGTCGATGTGAAGGTGCTGCACCAGGACAACGAAGACCGTTACCTGACGCAGCGCGAAGGCCTGGGCCGCTACGCCTTCTTGCTCGACATGACGCATGAAATCCAGAACGAATTGCCGCACGGTTTGATCTTGAAAATGGTCAATGCCCGCTCAGGCCTCAAAGCCCTGGCCACGGTGCTCACCCGCTGGGTGCAGCATTTCCTGGGTGTGTCGGTCAAGATCGAGCCGGTACAAAAAGTCGATGACCCGGCCTGGCGTTGGCATGTGGGCCTGGACGCCACGGCCACCGCTTTGCTCAACGATTTGTACCAAGGCCACGAGCTGGACGCGCCACGCCAGCAGCAACTCATCAGCCTGTTCACGCTGCGTTTTGACCATCCGCAAGACATGCGTGCCGACGTGCAGGGCAAGCCGGTTTATTTGGGTCTGGCCATGAACGATCAGGGGCTGCTCAAGCTCAAACCGCAAAACCTCTTGCTCAATTTGCCTTTGGCCGCCACGGTCTGAGTGCGGCCTCGCGCATCACCAGCGCAAGCAGCGGGGCCCCAAGACAGCGCCCAGCAGGCCGACAGCGGCCATGCCTGCCACGTACCAGAGGCTGAAAAAAGCGAAGCTGGTTTCGGTGCAATGCAAAGAGTAAATGCTGGCCGCCAAGCTGCCCGCCATCACCCCGGCCACAGCACCGGTCAGTGCAGGGCGTGTGGGGGCCAGTTGGTGCAGGGCCCAGAGCAATGCGCCCAGCACCGGCAGCGACAAGGCTGCAATACTGACCGAGCACACTTGCCACGAAGCGCCCATCCATTGCGCAGCGCGCTCGCCTGCGTCGGCTTGCCACGACTGCACCAGCCCCAGGCTGAGCATGGCCAGCCACGACAAGCCCAGCCCTGTCCAGGTGTGTCCGGCCTTCATGCCGGGGCGTGACAGGCGCAACAAACCATAGACGCTGAACCCCATCAAGGACAGCAGCCACAGCATCTTGACGATGAAGGCCGGGCGCATGGCCATCTCTTGAAGTTGGGGGTTGATGCCCCACAGGCCGGCCATCAAGGCGGCACAAACCAGGCCACCGATCAGCACCGGGCGTGTCAGTTGTTGCCGCGCAGGCAAGCGGGTTTGCAGCGTATCGCTGGCCAGCAAACCGATCAGGTCTTGTGTTTTCATTTTTGAACTCCCCATTTCGCCATCAAGGTTTTCAGGCCACGATGGATGTTGACTTTGACCGAGGCTTCGCTTTGTCCCGTGCGCTCGGCGGTTTCGCTGATTGAAAGTCCTTGCAAGCGTGTGTGCTCGATGGCTTCACGTTGTTTGGCGGGCAACTCGGCCAGCACTTGTTCCAGGTCGCGCTGGGCATCGCTGCCGTCTTGTGCGCCATTGACGCTGAGCGTTTCAGCCCAGTCGTCGATGTCCTCATGCAAGCTTTCGCGCCGACCGTGCGCGCGCAAGTGGTCCACCCATTTGTAGCGCGCAATCGCATACACCCAAGCCGTCAGCGGCTGATCGCTTTGGTAGGTGTGGCGCTTTTGGTGGATGGCCATCAGGGTTTCTTGCACCAGGTCCTCGACATCGCTCAGGCGTGATTGCAGACGCTTTCGCAAAAAACTGCGCAGGTAGCCACTGAGCAATGTCAGCACACGTTCATAGCAGGCGCTGTCTCCGTCCAGAGACCGCATCCACAGGCTGTGCAGCTGGGCTTCAATGGTTTGCAGGCTTTCGCTCATGACGGGAGTTCGTGGTGGGGATCAAAAAAGTTACAGATACAAAAAGAAACAAGTTCGGCAAGTTTTTCGAAACTTTGGAATGCATCGCAGCGGATTACACCATGACAGCCACGGACAAGGCCCCCTACCGGACCCCGCCCTGGCAGTCACAACCCACCATTCAACTTCAGGAGATTTTTCATGAACAAGCAACAACTGATCACCCTCGCAATGGGTTCCGCATTCGCCGCTGTGGCCGCATTGCCCGCACAAGCCGCCGGCAACCCCTTTGCTGCCAAGACCCTGGACGCTGGCTACCAAGTTGCTCAGGCCGACATGAAGGCCAAAGATGGCAAATGCGGCGAAGCCAAGTGCGGCGCTGACAAGAAAGGCGCAACCAAGGCCAAAGACGGCAAGTGCGGCGAAGCCAAGTGCGGCGCTGACAAGAAAGCCAAAGAAGGCTCTTGCGGTGGCGACAAGAAGAAAGACGCTTCTTGCGGCGCCAAGAAGTCTTGATCCAAGGCTGAACCTGTCGGCGAATGCCCTGCACAACACGCTGTGCCGAGCATTCGCTGACGCCCCATCTCTACAAGGCGAAGAACATGGCGCTTACACCTTTGAATTTAGCCGGTCTGGGCTTTCGCCGTGAGCTGATCCCGGCATTGCAGCAAGCCGTGCCGCCTGAGATTGGCTTTTTTGAAATCGCCCCCGAAAACTGGGCCGGTATGGGCGGGCGATCGGCCCACACCTTGCGCGCCTTCACCGAGCGCCATCCTTTTGTGTGCCACGGCCTGTCGCTGTCACTGGGCGGCCCCGGTGCACTCGACGAAACCTTGCTGCGCCGCACCCGCGACTTCATGCACGTGCATGGCATCACCCTCTTTACCGAACACCTGTCCTGGTGCGCTGATGACAGCCACTTGTACGACTTGCTGCCCATCCCCATGACCGAAGAAGCGGTGCGCTACACCGCCGAACGCATCGCTCGCGCACAAGACATTCTGGGCATGCGCATCGGCGTGGAAAACGCCTCCACCTACATCGCCCCGCCCGGTGCCGAAATGACCGAAGCCGAATTCGTGCGCGCCGTGGTCGAGCAAGCCGACTGCCTGCTGCACCTGGACGTGAACAACATTTACGTCAACAGCTGCAACTTTGGCTTTGACCCGCACGCCTACCTGCGCCAACTGCCGCTGGCGCGCACCTGCTATGT
Source organism: Pseudomonadota bacterium (assembly GCA_041169105.1). GTDB lineage: Bacteria > Pseudomonadota > Gammaproteobacteria > Burkholderiales > Burkholderiaceae_C > Limnohabitans_A. The sequence continues at coordinate 3,295 of JBEEJQ010000087.1, forward strand.
GCATGTGGCGGGCCACTATGTGGAAGAGGACGGCCTGCTGGTGGACACCCACGGCAGCGATGTGATCGACCCTGTCTGGCAATTGCTGCGCGAAGCCTATGCGCACATCGGTCACGCCGTGCCCACCTGTCTGGAGCGCGACTTCAACATCCCCGATCTGCCCACACTCACGCAAGAGGTGGCGCAGATCACGCGCTTGCAGCAAGCCGCTTTTGGCGAGCAAGCCACCCCACAGCGGCGGGTGGCCTGATGCTGGCGTTCCAAGAATTTCAGCACGCGCTGGCCGCCCACCTGCGCGACCCGCACCACACCCGCCGCCCGGCCGGTGTGCCCGCCCGCCGCATGGCGGTTTACAACGAGCTGCTCTTCAACAATGTGTGTGGTTTCGTGGACAGCTGCTTTCCGGTGTGCCGACAGCTGCTGGGCGAGTCGCGCTGGCGCAGGCTGTGCCGCACCTTCTACCGCGACTGGCCCTCGCACACACCCTGGTTTCGCGAGATCCCGCGTAAGTTTGTGCGCTACCTCCAAGAGGCTCACATCGCCCAACCGCTGCCGCGCTGGCTGGCCGATCTGGCCCGTTACGAATGGGCCGAGTTGGCAGTCGATGTGATGGACGTCACCCCGCCTGCACACAAGCCACAGGGCGACTTGATGCAAGGCCGCGTGGTGCTCAACCCGGCGCGTGTCGATGTGGCCAGCGAATGGCCCGTGCACCGCATCGGCCCGGCCTGGCAACCGCGCCAAACCGAACCGACCTTTCTGGTGGTCTTTCGCGACGCCGAGCACCAAGTGCAGTTCAGTGAAATCAATGCCGTCACCGCCCGCGTGCTGGCGCTGCTGGACGAAGGCCGCACAGGACAAGAGGCGTTTGAACAACTGGCCCATGAGATGGCCCACCCGGACCCGCAAGTCCTGATGGGCTTTGGGCTGCAACTGCTCACCAGCTTGCGCGAGCAAGGCCTTGTTTTAGGAACACACCCATGAACCGCTTTACACACTTGGCCCGTCAAGGCCTCAACACACTTGACCACATGGGCCTGTGGATCGGCCTGCTCAGCCTGCGCCTGTTGCTGGCTTGGGAGTTTGGTGAAGCCGGTTTTGAAAAGCTGCACGGCAGCAACTGGTTTGCCGACATCCAGGACCAGTTTCCCTGGCCCTTCAAGCTGATCCCGGCCGACATCAACTGGGCGTTGGCCACGGGCTTTGAAGTCGTTGGCGCGATCGCATTGCTCATCGGTTTGGGCACGCGGTTTTTCTCGGCTTCACTCATCGTGCTCACAGCGGTAGCCATGCTCAGCGTGCACTGGCCCGAGTCGTGGACCACGCTGGGGGAGTTATGGCAAGGCTATGCCCTGACCGACAAAGGCCACGGCAACTTCAAGCTGCCCCTGATCTACATCGCCATGCTGCTGCCCCTGGTGTTCATGGGGCCGGGGCGCTTGTCGCTGGATGCGCTGTTGCGCAAACTTTGGCCTTGAATGGTCTACAGTCGGCAGGGTGCGTCTTGTGGCGCGTTCCATCGCTGTACCCCATGTCCCAATTTATCAACCTCAGCTACTCAGGGCTTCAAGCCGTCGTTTCACAAGACATCGGTCGCAGGCAGCTTTTGCTCTTGGGCGTAGCCGCACTGAGCCCGTCAATCGTCCACGCCGCCAGCAGCTGGGCCGACACCGAGCGTGCCGCACGCGGCCAAACCGTTTACTTCAACGCTTGGGCGGGCAGCGAGCGCATCAACGCTTATTTGCAATGGGCCGCAGGCGAATTGCAGCGCGACTTTGGCGTCAAGTTGCAGCATGTCAAGATCAGCGACGCGGCCGATGTGGTCAAGCGCGTGCGCGCCGAAAAGCAAGCTGGACGCCAAGCCACCGAAGGCACCGTGGACCTCATCTGGATCAACGGCGAAAACTTTGCCGCCATGAAACGCGATGCTTTGTTGTCTGCGCCCTTTGCGCCAAGCTTGCCCAATTTCCAGTGGGTGGACACGGTGGGCAAGCCCACCACGCTGGTGGATTTTTCGGTGCCCACCGACGGGCTGGAGTCGCCCTGGGGCATGGCGCAACTCACGTTTTTTGCCGATGCCAAACGCCTGCCGCAACTGCCGCAAAGCATGGCCGACCTGCTGGCCCTGGCCCGCAGCCAGCCGGGCCGCATCACCTACCCGCGTCCTCCCGAGTTTCATGGCACCACCTTCATCAAGCAGGCCCTGATCGAGCACGCGCCCGATGTGAAAGCGCTGGCCCAACCCGTGACCGCAGCCGCTCTGGAGGCGCAAGCCGCACCGCTGTGGCGTTTTCTGGATGCGCTGCACCCGCACCTGTGGCGCGGGGGCAAACAGTTTCCGCAAAACTCGGCTGCGCAGCGTCAGATGATGGCCGACGGTGAGCTGCTGCTGGCGCTGACTTTCAACCCCAACGAAGCGGCTAACGAAATCGCCGCCAAGCGCTTGAGCGCCACGGTGCAAAGCTGGCAATTCGCCAAGGGCACGATTGGCAACACGCACTTCCTGGCCATCCCCTACAACGCGCCCAGCAAAGCGGGCGCACAAGTGGTGGCCAACTTTTTGCTGTCGCCCGCCGCGCAAGCGCGCAAGGCCGACATCGATGTGTGGGGCGATCCGACGGTGCTCGATGTGGCCCACCTGCCCGCTGCTGACCGCGCACGCTTTCAGTCCGGGCCCTACGCCGGGCAAGTGCGCCAAAGCGCCCCCGCGTTGCCCGAGCCCCACGCCTCGTGGGTCGATGCGCTCGAAAAAGAATGGACCCGCCGCTACGGCGTGTGACATGCAAAGCACATTCCCTTGTAGGTCGGTGGCTTCAGCCCCGACAAAGCGCGGGTTAAACGCAAGCCCATCTTGCCGTCATTGTTGTAGGTCGGAGCTTCAGCTCCGACACAGCCGTTTGCTGCAATCCATGTCGGGGCTAAAGCCGCCGACCTACTGTCCGTGAAGGTACTTGGACCTTTGCTGTTGGCCACGCTGGCGGGCCTGCCCATTGGCGCGGCGCTGTGGGCGGTGGGCGCGCAAATGCTAGATGCCGCAGCTTGGCAAGCTCTGTGGGCCGACCCGCAAACATGGCGCGCTTGGGGCATGGCGCTGTGGACCGGTTTGGCCTCGACCGCGTTGGCGTGGATCACGGTGGCGCATGTGTTGGCCAGCGGCTTCATCCGCCAACAATTGGGGCGCTGGCTGTCGCATCTGCCGGCCTTACTGGCCACGCCGCACGCGGCCATGGCCATCGGGCTGGTGCTGTGGCTCTCGCCCAGCGGCTGGGCGCTGCGCCTGGTGTCGCCGGGCCTCACGGGCTTTGACGCACCGCCGCCCTGGTTCACCACGCAAGACCCCTGGGGCCTGGGGCTGATCTTGGCGCTGTGGCTCAAAGAGGTGCCGTTTTTGCTGTGGGTGGCCGCCACCCAAATGCAGCGCGAAGACCTGCGCCGCCGCTGGCAAGCCGAATACGCCCTGGCCCAAACCCTGTGCCGCACCCCCGCACAAGCCTTTGCGCAAATCATCTGGCCGCAACTGGCCCCGCGCCTGCGCTGGCCGCTGCTGGCGGTGTTGGCCTATGGCCTCACGGTGGTCGACATGGCCCTCATCATCGGCCCCGCCACACCGCCCACCCTGGCGGTGCTGGCCTGGCAATGGCTTGGCGATGCCGACCTGCTCATGCAATCGCAAGGCGTGGCGGCGGCGGGGTGGTTGACGGGCACGGTGTTGGTTTCGGGTGTGCTCACGGTGGTGGCGTTGCGAGTGGTCCCTGCCACGCGCCCATTCGCGAGCAGGGGCTCGCTCTCACAAAATCAGGCCACAGATCAGAAGTGCTCGCCCCCACAGAAAACCCCGTCATGGGCTCTGCATTTTTGTAGGAGGCTGCCCCCGCAGCCGAATGCCATGTGGACCATCATCCTCACCGCCTACATCGCCGTCTGGTTCGCCCTGAACGTGGGCAGTGTCTCGGGCGTGTGGCCTTTCCCCCAAGTGTGGCCCGAGTTGTGGACGCTGGGTGCCTGGCAACAAGTGGCCAACAGCGCGCACACCGTGTGGACCACGCTGGGCCTGGGCGCGGCATCGGCCAGTGTGTGTTTGCTCTGGGCAGTGGCCTGGCTGGAGCTGGCCCCGCGCCGCTGGCAGCAGGCCTTGCAACCCTGGTTCTTGTTGCCGCTGGTTTTGCCATCGGTGCTGTGGGTGGTGGGCTTGTACAGCCTGGCGCTGCACACACGGCTTGAAGGCCAATGGCTGGGCCTGAGCCTGGCGCACGCGGTCATGGTCTTGCCCTATGTGCTGCTGGCGCTGGTGCCCGCGTATCAAGCGGTGGACCCGCGCCAAGCCGCGCTGGTGGCCAGCTTGGGCCATGGCCGCTGGGTGTATTTGTGGCGTGTGAAGTGGCCCTTGCTCAAACGCGCCATCGCCTCGGCCTGGGCCGTGGGCTTTGCGGTCAGCGTGGCGCAATACCTGCCCACGCTCTATGTGGGCGCGGGCCGCTTTGCCACCGTCACCACCGAAGCCGTCACCTTGGCTGCGGGCGCGCAACGCTCGCTCATGAGCGCCTACGCCGCGCTGCAAATGCTCTTGCCCATCGCTGCCTTTGCGCTGGCCGCGTGGTTGGGCAGGCCCCGCCGATTTGAGAAGATCGCCCCCATGAAAGCCACACCATGACCGACACCCCACAAGATGGCCTTCATCACGGCATGAACGACGGCATGAACGACGGCCTGCACGCTCACATCGAACGCTTGGGCAGCGCGCGCCACGCGCTGGTGAGCGGCCTGCGCCTAGCCGTGCCGCCTGGCGAAATCCTCACGCTCATGGGCCCGAGCGGCTGCGGAAAAAGCTCGGTGCTCGCGTCAATAGCAGGCACGCTGGCCAGCGTGTCCGAAGGGCTGCAACCACTGCAGTTGCAAGGCACGGTGCAACTCAATGGCCGCGAACTTACGCATCTGCCCACGCACCAACGCGGCGTGGGCTTGGTGTTTCAAGACGCCTTGCTCTTCCCACACATGACGGTGGCCGAGAACCTGCTGTTTGTCGTGCCCGTCAGTGACACCAGTGGCAACAAGGGCACCAACGCGCAACGCCAGGCCCGCGTGCAACAAGCGCTGCAAGAAGCCGAGCTGAGCGGCATGGGCAATCGCGACCCGTCCACCCTGTCAGGCGGGCAGCGTGCGCGGGTGGCGCTCATGCGCGCCTTGCTGGCCGAGCCGCAAGCGCTGCTGCTCGACGAGCCGTTTTCCAAACTCGACGCCGCCTTGCGCGCTCAGCTGCGCCCGTGGGTGTTTGCGCATGTGCGCGAGCGGCGCATCCCGGTGGTGCTGGTCACGCACGACGAACAAGACGTGGCCGACCCGCAGTGCGTGCTGCACTTGCGCGCCACCGAAGAAAGCCCAAGCCATGTTTGACCGCCACGCCCAAACCCTCTTGCGCCCCGCGCTCAACGCCGCCGCACGCGGCTTGGTGCGCGCAGGCATCAGCGCCGACGCGCTGACCTGGCTGGGCTTTGCCATCGGCATGGCCGCCGCCGTGGCCGTTGCGATGCAAGCATGGTGGTGGGGCTTGGCGCTGCTGCTGGCCTCGCGCTTGCTCGACGGCCTGGACGGCAGCGTGGCCCGCCTGACCCAACCCACCGACGCGGGCGGCTTCCTGGACATCGCGCTCGACTTCGTGTTCTACGCCGCCATCCCCCTGGCCTTTGCAGTGGCCAACCCCGCCACCAACGCGCTGCCCGCCGCAGTCCTGCTGGCCAGCTTCATCGGCACCGGCAGCAGCTTTTTGGCCTTTGCCGCACTGGCCGAAAAACGCGGCCTGACGGACACCGTCTTGCCGGGAAAAAGCTTTTACTTCTTGGGCGGCCTGACCGAAGCCACCGAAACCATCACCGTCTTTGCCGCCATGTGCATCTGGCCTGAATACTTTGCGGTGTTGGCTTATGGGTTTGCGGGCTTGTGTGCCATCACCACGGGGATGCGGGTGGGGTGGGGGTATCGGCGGTTAGGGTGAATACGATTTCGATGTTGAGTTGCTTGTTGGATTTCTGTGTACGCTCCACTTAATACTGTTGAAAAGTCATTGTGGATTCTTTGACGCCAAGAACAATTCCCCGATTTTTTCCGGCTTGCCACCGAACTTGTTATAGATGGTGAAATTGATTCCGCCGTCAGGTTGTCGCCCGCCCCAGCGACAAGTTAGCGTATGGGTCCATGGAAGTTTTGTGACTGTTGTGGGGTCGAATTGGCATTGATCAATTTTTTTTCCATGCTTGTCGGTGAATTCGACAGATGGTTGATGCGTACCTGTTTTCTTGTATGAAAGATAGAACAAGAAAATACCGCCTTCAGATGGGTCATTTGCGAAATAGACAGTGTGAATGTTTTTGGGATACGTGAAATTGTTGTTTTCAACAGTGTCATTCGTGATGACCATTCCGCCAATACCTGCTGTTTCCGCAGCATAGGCACTAATGGAGAGCATCGCTGCTAGTGCAAGAGAAAACTTTTTCATTTTTTCCAGTTTATGTTGAGCCGTAGATGAGGCGCTACGGCACCGCCTACCGTGCTGTAGACAGCAACTTGGTTGGTTAAGTTGGTCCAATTTGATGCATGTTTCGTGCTGAAATTGTCTTTAAAAGTTTATGCTTGGTATCCAATACAAACTCGGCATGGAGCCTCTGAACCTTTCAACACAAAACCACATTATTAATCAATAAGTTTCAAATTAAATTATTTTTAATAAAATTATTTGTACAAATTTACTGAGGCCTTAGGCGCTCGCCAGAATAACAGCCAGCCTGTGGAAACCCGCCGATCTACGCTTTTGCAGACGAGAGGCATGTGTTCAGATTTGGCAGGCTTGATCTGTGGGCCGTCATCTGCGGTTATGGTTCAGGCCACCGCACAGTCGCTCCGAAAGCGCTGGTTTATTTGGAGTTGTCTCATGCGTCCTCGTCAGATTCTGTTGTTGCTCTTGCTGGCGCTGGCCATCGGTGCGTTTGTGGCGCTGGACCTTGGGCGCTACTTGAGCTTTGACCAACTCAAAGCCAGCCAGGCCAGTTTTGCGCAGCTGCACGCCGAGCAGCCGTTCACGGTGGCGGTGGTTTATTTCTTGGTCTATGTGCTGGCCACGGCGTTGTCGTTTCCGGGTGCGACCATCATCACGTTGGCGGGGGGCGCGGTGTTTGGGTTGTTGCAGGGCTTTTTGATCGTGTCGTTTGCGTCCACCGTGGGCGCGACCTTGGCGTTTTTGGCGTCGCGCTTTTTGCTGCGCGACTGGGTGGAGGCACGCTTTGGTCAGCGCCTGGCCGACATCAACGCGGGCGTGAACCGCGAGGGCGCTTTTTACCTGTTCAGCTTGCGCTTGATTCCGGTCGTGCCCTTCTTCTTGATCAACCTGCTCATGGGCCTCACGCGCATGAAGGTGTGGACGTATTACTGGGTCAGCCAAATCGGCATGCTGGCGGGCACGGCGGTGTATGTGAACGCGGGCACGCAGTTGGCGCAGCTTGATTCAGTGAAGGGCATTTTGAGCCCCGCGCTTTTGGGCAGTTTTGTGCTGTTGGGCCTCTTCCCGTTGATCGCACGGCGCATCGTGGCCGCTGTGCAAAAGCGCAAGGTCTATGCCCGCTGGGCCGACCAGCGCCCCCAAACGTTTGACCGCAACCTGATCGTCATCGGTGGTGGCGCGGGCGGTTTGGTCAGTGCCTACATCGCGGCAGCCGTCAAGGCCAAGGTCACGCTGATCGAGGCGCACAAGATGGGCGGCGACTGCTTGAACTACGGCTGCGTGCCGAGCAAAGCGTTGATCAAAAGCGCCAAGTTGGCGCACCAAATGCGCCACGCGTCGAACTACGGACTGAGCGATGCGGCCCCGAGCTTCAGCTTCAAAGCGGTCATGCAGCGGGTGCACGACGTGATCAAAGCCATCGAGCCGCACGACAGCATCGAGCGTTACACCGGCTTGGGCGTGGAGGTGTTGCAGGGTTACGGCAAACTGGTGAACCCGTGGACGGTGGAGGTGGCTTTGAACGATGGCACAAGCCAACGACTCACTGCCCGCAGCATCGTGATCGCCGCCGGAGCCCGCCCCGTCGTGCCGCCCCTGCCCGGCTTGGACGATGTGGGCTATGTGACCAGCGACACCCTGTGGGACGAATTTTCCAAGCTCGATGAAGTGCCCAAGCGTTTGGTGGTGCTGGGTGGCGGCCCCATTGGCTGCGAGCTGGCGCAAAGCTTTGCGCGACTGGGCTCACACGTCACGCAAGTGGAAATGGGCGCACGCATCATGGTGCGCGAAGACGCAGACGTCAGAAAACTCGCCAAAGCCGCGCTGGAGGCCGACGGCGTGCAAGTGCTCACCGGCCACAAGGCGCTGCGCTGCGAGCTGGTCAACGGCGAAAAGACCCTGGTGGTGGAACACGCTGGCGCAGAAAATCGCATCGTGTTCGACCAGTTGCTGTGCGCCGTGGGTCGCGTGGCGCGTTTGCAGGGTTATGGCCTGGAGGACTTGGGCATCCCCACGCACAGCACTGTGGACACCAACGAGTACCTGCAAACCCTCTACCCCAACATCTACGCCGTAGGCGATGTGGCGGGGCCGTTCCAGTTCACCCACACTGCCGCGCACCAGGCCTGGTATGCCGCCGTCAACGCGCTGTTTGGCGAGTGGAAGCTGTTCAAGGCCGACTACTCGGTCATTCCGTGGGCCACCTTCATCGACCCCGAGGTGGCGCGTGTGGGCCTGAACGAGCAAGAAGCCCAAGAGA
>JBEEJQ010000088.1:0-11999 GCA_041169105.1 Pseudomonadota bacterium
ATCCGAATCGCCACCGTTTTGCTTTGCAAGGATCCCCTCATGGCATCTGGCATGGCACGCAGCGATGCCACTTGCAAACCCTGAGCTATCAAAAACTGCCTCAACTCCATTCCCAAGTCTGTTGCCAACCGCCCGGGCAAACGCCTCCAAAGGGAGCCGGCCGCTTGCGCCAAGGGGTCCTGCAGATCGGGCAAGGGCGTCGCAACCCCTGAACTTGGCATTTGCGCCTGAGCTGCCTGCAGGGCATGCAGAGCTTGGTCATGTGCCTCCCGCACGGCGCTGGCCATCACCCACACCAGAACGCCCCCCAGAAAAGCGCCCACCAAGGCTACGGCACCGCGCTGGAGCTGACGCGCGCACCATGCCCCCCATGAGCGCCAGGCCCCGGCGTTGAACCGATCAAAACGCAGAGACCGTGGCCACATGATCATGGTTTGACCACGGTCACAGGCACCGCCCCGTCGGCCAGTGCCGCCCATGAGGCTTGCCATGCAAAACTCACGCTTTGGGCCCCTTCACCAGCGGGATGTGCCTCCAGGCTTTGCAAGCTCAAAGACACCCCCCATCGTTCAGACAAGCGCTGCGCCACATGAGCGATGGTTTGAGCCTGCGGCGCATGGCCCTGCAGATCGATGCGTCCTGACTCAACTTGCAAACGTTGCAAGCGAAGTCCATCTCCCAAGGTCACCTCCATCAAGCCTGTGTGCAACAGACTCCAGGCTTGTTGATGCGCTTGCAACTGCACAAGCTGCGCCGCTACTTTTTGAACCTCCTGGTTTTTCGCCAAACGCTGCTGACGCTCTTTTGCCAAACGCTTGTGCGCCTCCAGTTGACTTTGAAAGTCCCTGGTTTGGTCACGCAAACTGTCTATTTGCCATGCCCAAACCATCAAAACAGATCCGACCAATGCAGCGCCCAAGCCAGCCCCCATCCCAGCCATGCGCCACTGCCGCCGCAAACGTTGCTGGCGATCCAGCGTTGGGTAACGGAGCAAATTGAAATCGGCCATCATGACCACGCCTTCAAGGCCAGACCACACGCCACAAGTCTGGGTCCCACCGAAGATGTCAGAGCCTCTTGCAAAAGACCCGCATCGCGGACCGTCGCCATGCCTTCATCATCCAAAGAGACGGGCTCATCCATGGCACGCCACCGAAATTGCCAGTCTTGCGGTGCCTGTTGCATCAGACTGGGCAGTCCACCCACCAGGGCCGAAGCAGCTCGCTTGGCCGCGTGCATCGCTGGCTCCACGCTGCTCAATCGCCAGCCCGCTTCATTCACGCCCTTTTGAATCGCTGACACTTGCGATTTGGCACAACCAGCCCAATGAATCTGACGAACAAATCCACGACCAAGGGTGTCAACTTCAAAATCGAAATTCACCTCATCGGGCGGCAGATGAAGTGCCTGCGACACTTCCAGCTGCACGTCAGCTACCCCATCGTTTGAGGTGACATCCAAAGTGCTCGTCATGCTGCCCATGACCACATCCGGCGCATCCAAGCCAACAACCAAAGTGTGCGCCCGACCGGACAGCAATCGGCCGGCCTCCTGCAGCGTCTGGGTCACCCAAAAATGATCCGTCACCGCAGTCCCAGCCGGCACTGCCAACACGGTGCTGAGTTGGACCCGCACCACACCACGCGTATCACGACTCAAGCCAACCAACGCGCCCAACCGCCCCATCAAGGCGAGCCCCCAGGATTGCCGCACCCCACGGACCCTCCAGTTTTGCCAAAGATGCTGCCAAACTTGCATCACTCGCCTCCTGAATGGGGCTTCTTCGCCCTCTGTGGCATCTTTTGTAGCAGCTAATCAGGATTTAAACAATAAAAATTGAGTTCTTTGTATTTCAATTTATCTTAAAGAAAGTGCCAGGAAAGGGCCAAGATTTTTATAATGCGCTGAGGTGGCCGACCGGCTTGCCCAGCCCATGTCCCTTATGCCATCCCAAGACAAAACCACTCAAAAAACCGAACGCGAGAGCCGCACCCGGTCTTCAGCGCCCGTCCCCGCCTGGCTGATCAAGCTGGTCATTTGGAGCGTCGGCATCGTGATCGCCATCTTTCTGTCCATCTTGTTGGTGGTCGGTGTGGCCATGGTGGTGGCTTATCCCAACTTGCCCGACATCTCGGACCTGGCGGACTACAAACCCAAGCTGCCCTTGCGCATCTACACGGCAGACGGTCAATTGATGGGCGAGTTTGGTGAAGAGCGCCGCAACCTGACCCCCATCAAAGACATTCCCGATGTCATGAAAAATGCGGTGCTGTCGATTGAAGACAACCGTTTTTACCAACACGGTGGCGTGGATTACCTAGGCATCTTGCGTGCAGGCGTGGCCAACATCGGTCGCGTCAAAAGTCAGGGCGCTTCGACCATCACCATGCAGGTCGCTCGCAATGTGTACCTGTCGTCCGAAAAAACCTACACCCGCAAAATTTATGAAATTTTGCTGACCTACAAGCTCGAACACATGTTGAGCAAGGACCAGATCCTTGAGATTTACATGAACCAGATTTTCCTGGGCAACCGCGCCTACGGTTTCGCTTCAGCTGCCGAAACCTACTTTGGAAAATCACTCAAGGAAATCACGATCGCCGAAGCGGCCATGCTGGCGGGCCTGCCCAAAGCCCCATCGGCCTACAACCCGATCAGCAACCCCAAGCGCGCACGTTCCCGTCAGCTCTACATCATCGAGCGCATGGAGGAAAACGGCTACATCACGACCGCACAAGCCAAAGCCGCCAAAGCCGAACCACTGAGTCTGCGCACATCAGGCGACAAGCGCACCTTGCACGCGGAATACGTGGCCGAAACCGTCCGCCAAATGGTGTTCGCTCAGTACGGACAGGAAACCTACACCCGTGGCCTGAACGTCTACACCACCGTGCAGTCCACCGAACAAATGGCCGCTTACAAGGCACTGCGCCAAGGCATCATGGACTTTGAGCGTCGTCAAATTTACCGAGGCCCCGAAAAGTTTGTGGATCTGCCGACCGATCCCAAGAAAATGGAAGATGCCATCGACGATGCACTGGAAGAGCACCCCGACAACGGCGATGTGATGTCAGCCGTGGTACTCGAAGCCACGCCCCGCAAAGTGGTGGTGGTTCGCCAGAACGGCGAACAAATCAGCATCGCTGGCGAGGGACTGAAACCCGCCCAATCCGGCCTGTCGGAGAAAGCCCCACCGGCCAAACAATTGCGCAGGGGGGCCGTGATCCGCATTACCCAAACGCCCAAAGGCAGTTGGGAAATCACCCAATTGCCCGAAGTCGAAGGTGCCTTTGTGGCCATCACCCCCCAGACAGGTGCCATCCGGGCCCTCGTGGGCGGTTTTGACTTTGCCAAAAACAAGTTCAACCACGTGACGCAGGCATGGCGTCAACCGGGCTCGAGCTTCAAGCCCTTCATCTATTCCGCTGCACTCGAAAAAGGCTTCACCCCGGCCACCGTCATCAACGACGCACCCTTGTTTTTTGATGCGGGCGTGACCGGTGGCCAACCTTGGGAGCCCAAGAACTACGACGGCACCTTTGACGGCCCCATGACCTTGCGCAAGGGCCTGGCCAAATCGAAAAACATGATTTCAATCCGCGTCCTGCAATCGGTGGGCGCGCGCAATGCCCAGGAGTGGATCGGCCGCTTTGGTTTTGACGAAGACAAACACCCGGCCTACCTGACCATGGCTTTGGGGGCTGGCTCGGTCACGCCCATGCAAATGGCCACCGGCTACAGCGTGTTTGCCAACGGTGGCTACCGTGTGCAACCGCACCTGATCACCCGCATTGCAGACCACAAAGACCGCGTGCTGGTGGACAGCCCCGCCCCCACACAAACCGATGAAGCCCAGCGCGCCATCCCGGCCCGGAATGCATTTGTGATGACCAGCTTGCTGCAGGAAGTCACCCGCTCAGGCACCGCAGCCAAAGCACAAGCCACCCTCAAACGTCCCGATGTTTACGGAAAAACGGGGACCACCAACGACTCGATGGACGCCTGGTTCGCTGGCTACCACCCCAACTTGGCGGCCGTGGTCTGGATCGGTTACGACACCCCACGCAAACTGGGCGACCGCGAAACTGGTGGCGGCTTGAGCTTGCCCGTCTGGATCAGTTTCATGGAAAGTGCCTTGCGCAGTGTGCCGATGTCTGAACCCGCCGTCCCCGAAGGACTCGTGAACGTGGCTGGCGACTGGATGTACAGCGATCTGTCCAAAGAGGGGAGCATCACATCGCTCGGCTTAGGCGCTGAAAGCAGCGCCGCAAAACCGGCACCCATGCCAGCAGGTGAAGAAAAGCGCCGAATCCTCGACCTGTTCCGCAACTGACGGAGGGCCTCTTGTGACAACAAGAGACCTGCCGTGAATTCAGACTTTGAAGTCGAGCGTCAAACCCGATTGCTCAGACGCATAGCGCGACAAGCTTGCCCAAAATTCGCCCTGGCCCTTGGTGTCTTGCCAGGCCTGCCCATCAAAGCGGTAGTGAAAACCGCCGCAACGTGCGGCCAGCCACACTTCGTGCAGGGGTTTTTGCAAATTGATCACGATTTGACTGCGGTTGGCAAAGGTCAAAGTGACCATCCCCCCCACGCGCTGGTTGTCGATGTCGGCGTCGGTGTCATCGTTCAGGCGATCGCAACTCGTCTCGACGCCCGCCAAAAGGCGCTCGGCTTGGTCCATGAATTCAAGGTCGGTCATTACAATCGCTGGATGTTGAAAGTACAGAGGATTCTAGTCACGACGCTTGCCCTTGTGGGGGGTGCGGTTGCGTTGAGCGGCTGCGGCCAAAAAGGCCCGCTCAAATTGCCCAACACCCCTGCCTCGCAAGGGCGTGCCACCTTGCCGCAAAGCCTCAACCCCTGGCACACCCCGCCACAGGTTAAGCGCCGCCCACCCGCTGCCACCGATACAACAGCGCCGGCAGAGTCCACCTCCACGCCAGACGCTGACAACGACACCACCCCTTCCGCTTCTTTCCTGAAACCATGACCGCAACTTCCACCGCCACTGCCTTGCCTGGACAACCCCACATCGCCTATTCGGGCGATCAGCTCATGGTCGAAGGCGTGCGCCTGTCCGATCTGGCCCGCGCACATGGCACCCCACTGTTTGTGTACTCCAAAGCTGCCATGCTGTCAGCCCTGGCCGCTTACCAGCGCGGTTTTGCCGGACGCCAAGCCCAAATTTGCTACGCCATGAAGGCCAACTCCAGCCTGGCCGTGCTGCAGGTCTTTGCCAACGCCGGTTGTGGCTTTGACATCGTGTCGGCAGGCGAGCTGGCCCGTGTGTTGGCCGCTGGGGGCGACCCGGCCAAGGTGATTTTTTCGGGCGTGGGCAAAACCCGCGCCGAAATGCAGCAAGCCCTCAAAGTGGGCATCGGCTGCTTCAACGTGGAAAGCGAAGCCGAACTCGATGTGCTGAGCGAGGTGGCCGTCAGCTTGGGCAAACAAGCCCCCGTGAGCCTGCGCGTGAACCCCAATGTGGACCCCAAAACCCACCCCTACATCTCCACCGGCTTGAAGGGCAACAAATTCGGCATCGCCCACGAAGACGCTTTGCGGGCCTACCGCCATGCGGCCAGCCTGCCGGGCCTGAAGGTGGTGGGCATCGATTGCCACATTGGCTCGCAAATCACCGAGATGACGCCTTACCTGGACGCGATGGACCGCGTGCTGGACTTGGTGGCCGACATCGAAGCGGCGGGCATTGCCATCCACCACATCGACTTTGGTGGCGGTCTGGGCATCAACTACAACGGCGACACCCCGCCCGAAGCCGATGCCCTGTGGGCGCAGCTGCTGGCCAAGCTGGACGCACGCGGCTACGGCCAGCGCCAGCTCATGATCGAGCCGGGCCGCTCGCTGGTGGGCAATGCCGGCGTGTGCCTGACCGAGGTGCTGTACCTCAAGCCTGGTGAGCAAAAGAATTTCTGCATTGTTGATGCCGCCATGAACGACCTGCCCCGCCCGGCCATGTACCAAGCCTTCCACCAGATCGTGCCGGTGTCGGCCAAGACAGGGGAAGGCGTGGTGTACGACATCGTGGGCCCCGTGTGCGAGAGCGGCGACTGGATCGGTCGCGACCGTCAGTTGGTGGTGCAAGCGGGCGACACGCTCGCCGTGCTGTCCGCGGGCGCTTACTGCATGAGCATGTCCAGCAACTACAACACGCGTGGCCGCGCCGCAGAAGTCCTGGTGGACGGCACAAAAATCCACCTGATCCGCCAACGCGAATCGGCCTTCGACACCTTTGCGCTGGAGCAGTTGGTCGACTGATCGCCTGAGACCACCGCACACCCAGGGGCTGACATTTCAGCCCCTTTTTTTTAGGCCGACTGGACCGCTGAATCGAGCAAAGCGACCTGCACCAGGCAGTCGTAAAACACCGGAGCCCGTCCCAGATCGGTCAGGTGCTGGCTGGTCAGCTCGTTGACGTTGGTGCCGTTCAGGCCCAGCTTGCGCCACCAGATGCCCAAGCCATTGACCACGCCCGGACGCGCCCGCTGGTTGATGCGGGCCTTGCAGTGGTATTGCCCCCGGTCGTTGAAAACCTGCACCACTGCGCCGTCAGCAATGCCGCGCTCGGCGGCGTCTTGCGGGTGCATCTCCAGCACCGGCTCGGCTTCGATGTCGCGCAGGCTTTTGACGTTCACAAAGGTGGAATTCAAAAAGTTGCGGGCGGGTGGCGAAATCATGGCCAGTGGGTAGCGAGCACCCGCCTGAGCCAACTCGTAATTGGGCACATGGTCAGGCCAGCCGTCCAGCCCCTGGTCCACCAGCCGTTGGCTGAAGAACTCGCAACGCCCCGAAGGCGTTGGAAATTCGCCTTTCGCATAGGGCGCATCCGGCACCGGCAAAGAGGCAAAGCCGTGTTTGAGCAGTTCCTCAAAATCCTGCGAATCGCCGATGGCACTGCGGCACAGACTTTCGTCACTTTCACTGAAACACGGGTCCTCAAACCCCATGCGCTGGGCCAAAGCCCTGAAGATGTCGGTGTTGGTCCGCGCCTGCCCCACCGGCGCAATGGCCGGGCGGTTGAGCAAAACATCGGTGTGGCCATAGCTGGTGTGGATGTCCCAATGCTCCAGCTGCGTGGTGGCAGGCAAGATGAAATCGGCGTAGTCAGCCGTGTCGGTCTGAAAGTGTTCCAGCACCACGGTGAACAGGTCTTCGCGGCCAAAACCTTGCACCACCTTGCCCGACTCGGGGGCCACCGCCACCGGGTTGCTGTTGTAAACGATCAAGGCTTCGATCTGCGGGCCAAAGTCGGGCGATGCCGGGCGCAGCAAATCGTCTCCGATGGTGGACATGTTGATGGTGCGGGGGCGACGCTCGCCCAATAAATCAGGGCGCTGCAACGCTGCACGGCGCACCGGAAAATGCCCCGAGCTGCTCATGAGCAAGCCGCCACCCCGGTGCCGCCAAGCCCCCGTGAGCGCGGGCAGGCAAGCCACAGCCCGCACCGCATTGCCGCCGCCGCGCACCCGCTGCATGCCGTAGTTCAGACGAATGGCTGCCGCTGGTGTCGTGCCCCAGTCACGCGCCAGTTGCCGAATCTGTTGGTCGGTCACCCCACACACCTCGGCCGCCCGCTCGGGCGGCCACTGCAGGGCGCGTTCGCGCAATCCCGCCCAACCCAAGGTGTAGCGGTCAATGTAGTCCTGGTCCAGCCACTGGTTCACGATCAATTCGTGCATCAGGGCCAGGGCCAGCGCCGCATCGGTGCCGGGCCGGATCGCGATGTGTTCGTCGCACTTGTCAGCCGTTTCGCTCTTGCGCGGGTCAATGCACACCAGCTTGGCCCCGAGCCGCTTGGCTTCTTGCGCAATGCGCCAAAAATGCAGATTGCTGCCCACCGAATTGCTGCCCCAAATCACGATCAGTTTCGACTCTGCAAACATGCGCACCGGCATGCCCACTTTGTTGCCCAGGGTCTGCGTCAAGCCCTCGGCCCCAGCGGACGCGCAAATCGTGCGGTCCAGCAAAGAAGCCCCCAACTGGTGAAAAAACCGCGCCGCGATCGACTCGCTTTGCACCAGCCCCATCGTGCCCGCATAGCTGTAGGGCAAGATGGCTTGCGGGTCAAGCGCCTCAATGGTTTTCAGGCGGCTGGCGATCTCGTCCAGCGCCGTATCCCAGCTCACGGGTTCAAACTGACATGAACCCTTGGGGCCGATGCGCCGCAGGGGCTGCAAGAGCCGTTCAGGGTGGTAGGTGCGCTCGGCATAGCGCGAGACCTTGGTACACAAGACGCCATCGGTCGGGGCATGTGCGGGGTTGCCCTGCACACGCACCGCACGACCGTTTTCCACCGTGGTCAGCAAGGCACAGGTGTCAGGGCAATCGTGCGGGCAAGCGCCACGCACGACCTGGGCGGCAGGGGCGGTGATGGAGGTCATGGGTCTGGAGGGCATTCCGGGAAACATCGGCCACCGATTGTGGCCCAATCTACTGGTCCATTTGACGCCATGCCCCCCAAAGACGCAGGGGTGATGGCAGTGCTCATGAAGTGTCGCTAGACTGTCATCATGAAGATCATCGACGCCATCCTGCACGATGCCGCCAGCATCGCGGCCATCCGAAAAGACATCCACGCTCACCCTGAACTGTGCTTCGAAGAAGTGCGCACCGCCGACGTGGTCGCCCAGCAACTGATCGACTGGGGCATCCCGGTCCACCGGGGCATGGGCACCACCGGGGTGGTGGGCATTGTGCATGGACGTGACGGCGGCGCTTGCGGCCGGGGTGTTGGCTTGCGGGCAGACATGGATGCGCTGCCCATGCAAGAGTTCAACACCTTTGCCCACGCCAGCCAGCACCACGGCAAGATGCACGCTTGCGGTCACGATGGGCACACCGCCATGCTGCTGGCGGCGGCCAAGCACTTGGCCAAGCACCGCGACTTTGACGGCACCGTGTACCTGATCTTCCAACCGGCCGAAGAAGGCGGCGGCGGTGCGCAAGAAATGATCAAGGACGGTCTGTTTGAGAAATTCCCGATGCAGGCTGTCTTTGGCATGCACAACTGGCCCGGCGCAGAAGTCGGCACTTTTGCCGTGAGCCCCGGTCCGGTGATGGCCTCCAGCAACGAGTTCAAGATCACCATCCGCGGCAAAGGCAGCCACGCCGCCCTGCCCCACAACGGCATAGACCCAGTGCCGATCGCTTGCCAGATGGTGCAAGCGTTTCAAACCATCATCACGCGCAACAAAAAGCCGGTCGATGCGGGAGTGATCTCGGTCACCATGATCCACGCCGGTGAAGCCACCAACGTGGTGCCCGACTCGTGCGAGTTGCAGGGCACGGTACGCACCTTCAGCGTCGAAGTGCTGGACCTGATCGAATCACGCATGCGCCAAGTGGCTGAGTCGATCTGCGCGGCCTTTGACGCGCAATGCGAGTTCGAATTCGACCGCAATTACCCGCCCACCATCAACAGCGAGGCGGAAGCGCTTTTTGCCCGCCAGGTCATGAACAGCATCGTGGGCGAGTCCAACGTGCTGGTGCAAGAGCCCACCATGGGGGCGGAAGACTTCTCTTACATGTTGCAGGCCAAGCCGGGGGCTTATGTGTTCATCTCCAACGGCGATGGCGCTCATCGCGAGATGGGACATGGCGGCGGCCCTTGCACCTTGCACAACCCCAGCTACGATTTCAACGACGAGCTGATTCCGCTGGGCGGCACGTATTGGGTCGAGTTGGCCACGCAGTGGCTGGCACAGTCCAAACAGACGAAAGCTTGAAACCATGACACCGCGCATTTTGGTTCTGGGGGGCACTGGCTTTGTCGGTCGCCAGGTGTGCGAGCAGCTGGCCCGTTTGGGCTGGCGCATCACCGTGCCCACGCGCCGCGCCGAAAAGGCCGCCGCCATCCAGAGCTTGCCAGGTCTCACGGTGGTCGAGGCATCGGTTCACCAGGACGCCGATTTGGCCAGGCTGATGTCCGGGCACGATGCCGTGGTCAATCTGGTGGCTGTGCTGCATGGTGATGAACAACGGTTTGAGCAGGTGCATGTGCGCCTGCCCGAGCGCATTGCGCAGGCCATGCAGCAAGCGGGTGTGCGTCGCCTGGTGCACATCAGCGCACTGGGTGCCGATGCCCAAGGGCCATCTATGTACCAGCGCAGCAAGGCAAAAGGCGAAGCTGTCTTGCGTCAGGCCGGACTGGAGCTGACGATCTTGCGCCCCAGCGTGATTTTTGGGGCGGAAGACAAATTCCTGAACCTGTTTGCCGATCTGCAAAAAATCGCTCCATTCATGCCACTGGCGGGAGCCTCCACGCGCTTTCAGCCGGTGTGGGTGGGCGATGTCGCGCGGGCGGTGGTGCGCTGCCTGCAAGACCGACACACCATCGGGCAGACCTATGAGACAGCTGGCCCCGATGTACTGACGCTGGGCGAGCTGGTCAAAAAATCAGGGCAGTGGGCAGGCATTCGCGGTGGCCGAGGACGCCCCGTGCTGTCTTTGCCCCATTGGGTCGGCTGGGTGCAGGCCTGGCTGATGGAGATGGCCCCTGGGGAGCCCCTGATGAGCCGAGACAATCTGGCATCGATGAAAGTGGACAACACCGCATCGGGCCAATACCCGGGCTTGTCAGATCTGGGCATCCAGGCCAGCAGTGTTGCAGGGCTTGCCCCCACTTATTTGGGCCACCAAGGACCGCGCAGCCGACTCGACGCCTGGCGCGCCCACAGCAGTCGGCCTTGATGCCTTGTGTCAGCGCAGGCTTTGCGCCCTGCGCTGAAAAAGCCCACGGTGAACACGCCAGCCCAGCAAACTGGCCAAGATCAGGGCATAAACGATCACCTCGTTGAAATTGCTTTTGGCCGCACGCATCCACCAAAAGTGCAGGATCGCCAACACCGCCACACCGTACACGACGCGGTGCAACGCCCGCCAGCGTGCCCCCCCCAACCAGCGCACGGCACGGTTGAACGAGGTGGCGGCCATCACGCTCAGCAGCAACCAGGCGCTCACCCCCACCCAAATGAAGGGCCGCTTGAGGACATCCACAGCGATCTCTTGCAGATCCAGGCCCATGTCAAACAACGCGTAACACGTCAAATGCAAACAGGCATACAGGTAGGTTAACAGGCCCAACATGCGGCGAAAGCGGGCCAATTCAGGCCCGCCGCATTGGACCCGCAAAGGCGTGATGGCCAAGCCCAGGCACAAGCCGCGCAAGGTCCAATCGCCCGTGGCGCGGATCAGGTATTCCGCCGGATTGGCCCCCAAGCCATCCTGCCAGGTCAGCCACACCAGGTGCAACAAAGGCAGCAAGCCCAAACACAAGACCAGCCACCACGCACGGCGCGTGAGCAGCAGCGGGCGGATGCGCATCAGAAAAATTTCTTCAAGTCCATGCCGGCGTACAACTGGCCCACCTGGGCTTCGTAGCCGTTGAACATGAGTGTTTTGCGCTTTTTGGCGAGCAAGCCGTCTTCACCAATGCGCCGCTCGGTGGCCTGGCTCCAGCGGGGGTGATCGACCAAGGGGTTCACGTTGGAATAAAACCCATATTCCTGCTGCGCCGCCTTGGTCCACGAAGACACCGGCTGCTTGTCCACAAAGCGGATCTTGACCAAGCTCTTGGCGCTCTTGAAGCCGTATTTCCATGGCACCACCAAACGCACCGGTGCACCGTTTTGCTTGGGCAAGATTTCGCCGTACATGCCAAAAGCCAACAAGCTCAAGGGGTGCATGGCTTCGTCCATGCGCAAGCCTTCCACATAGGGCCAGTCCAGCACGCCCGAACGCACACCGGGCATGGTCTTTTCATCGGCCTGGGTGACAAACTCCACGTATTTGGCACCGGGCTGCGGCTCGACCCGGCGGATCAGATCGGCCAGCGAATAGCCCACCCACGGGATCACCATGGACCAACCTTCCACGCAACGCAAACGGTAAATGCGCTCTTCCATCGCCCCCCATTTCATGAGGTCTTCGAGGTGGTAGCGCCCCGGCTTTTTCACCAAGCCTTCGATCTCGATGCTCCA
>JBEEJQ010000089.1:0-11887 GCA_041169105.1 Pseudomonadota bacterium
CAGCTACGGCAAACCCGGCAACTACATCGAGCGCCAGATCGCCCGCTGGAGCAAACAATACGTCGCCTCCATCACCCAACCCATCCCCGAGATGGACAAGCTGATGGCCTGGCTGCCTGAGCACATCCCAGCCAGCGCCAAGGACGATTCGCTGGTCAGCATCGTGCACGGCGACTACCGCCTGGACAACCTGATGTTCCACCCCACCGAAGCACGTGTGTTGGCCGTGCTCGACTGGGAGCTGTCCACCCTGGGCCATCCGCTGGCCGACTTCAGCTACCACTGCATGGCCTGGCACATCAAGCCTGGCACCTTCCGCGGCATTGGCGGTCTGGACTTTGCGGCATTGGGCATTCCCTCGGAAGCCGAATACATCCGCCGCTATTGCGAGCGCACCGGCTTCACCACCCCCGAAGCCTTGGCCAAGGACTGGAACTTTTACCTGGCCTACAACATGTTCCGCATCGCGGCCATCTTGCAAGGCATCGCCAAGCGTGTCGAAGACGGCACCGCATCGAGCGAACAAGCCAAAACTTCAGGCGCTGGCGCACGGCCCATGGCCGAGTTGGCCTGGCAATTTGCCTGCCAGGCCTGACCGCCCCCCAACCCTTACCAACACCCACCCCTCACTTCAAGGAGACAGACCATGGATTTTGAATACACCCCCAAGGTCAAAGACATGCAGGCCCGCTTGCTGGCTTTCATGGACGAGCACATTTACCCCAACGAAGCGAGGTTCTTCGAGGAAATCGCGGAAAACCGCGCCAAGGGCAACGCCTGGATCCCGACCAAAATCGTCGAGGAACTCAAGCCCAAAGCCCAGGCTGCCGGTTTGTGGAACCTGTTCCTGCCCAAGTCCAAGCGCGCACCGCAAGGCCTGTCGAACCTGGAGTACGCACCGCTGTGCGAGATCATGGGTCGCGTGCCTTTTGCCGCTGAAATTTTCAACTGCTCGGCCCCTGACACCGGCAACATGGAAACGCTGGAGCGCTACGCCAGCGAAGAACTCAAGGACCAATGGCTGGAGCCCTTGCTCAAAGGCGAGATCCGCTCGGCCTTCCTGATGACCGAGCCCGATGTGGCCTCGTCTGACGCCACCAACATCGAATGCGACATCCGCCGCGATGGCGACGACTACGTGATCAACGGCCGCAAGTGGTGGTCGTCCGGTGCCGGTGACCCACGTTGCGCCGTGTACATCGTCATGGGCAAGACCAACCCTGATGCCGGCCGCCACGAACAGCAATCCATGATCGTGGTGCCCGCCAATGCACCCGGTGTCACCGTGGTGCGCGCACTGTCGGTGTTCGGCTACGACGACGCCCCTCACGGCCACATGGAAGTGATCCTGAAAAACGTCCGCGTGCCAGCCAGCAACTTGCTGCTCGGCGAAGGCCGTGGTTTTGAAATCGCCCAAGGCCGCTTGGGCCCTGGACGCATTCACCACTGCATGCGCACCATTGGTTGCGCCGAACGTGCACTGGAGCTGATGTGCAAGCGCCTCAACAGCCGCGTGGCCTTTGGCCGCGAAGTGGCCCGTCAGACCGTGTGGCAAGAGCGCATCGCCGAAGCCCGCTGCATGATTGAACAGGCCCGCCTGCTCACGCTCAAAGCCGCTTACATGATGGACACCGTGGGCAACAAGGTCGCCAAGGCCGAGATCGCCATGATCAAGATCGTTGCCCCTCAAATGGCTTGCCAGATCATCGACTGGGCCATCCAGGCCCACGGCGGTGGCGGTGTGTCGCAAGACTTCCCGCTGGCCTATGCCTACGCCCACCAGCGCACCTTGCGCCTGGCCGACGGTCCGGACGAGGTGCACCGCAACTCGCTGGCCAAGCTGGAACTGGCCAAGCACCTGCTGATGCCCGGCGAAGTGGACATGCCCATCACACGCGGCAGCTGAAGCTTCAACGCTGACCAGACAAACGGCCTGCTGCGCAGATGTGTGGCAGGCCGTTTTTTTGCAATCATTCCCTCTTTGACTCCAACCAAAAGCCAAGCACCATGATCGATCTCTACACCTGGCCCACACCCAACGGTCACAAAATCCACATCATGCTCGAGGAGTGCGGCCTGCCCTACAAGGTCCACGCCATCAACATCGGCACCGGCGACCAGTTCAAACCAGCCTTCCTCAAGATCAGCCCCAACAACAAGATCCCCGCGCTGGTGGACTCCGATGGTCCGGATGGAAAACCGATGGCCTTGTTTGAATCGGGCGCCATCTTGCTGTACCTGGCGGGCAAAACCGGAAAGTTCCTGCCCCAAAGTGACCGCGCCAAATACGATGTGCTGCAGTGGCTGATGTTCCAAATGGGCGGGGTCGGCCCCATGCTGGGCCAGGCCCACCACTTTCGCATCTACGCGCCCGAAAAAATCGAGTACGGCATCAACCGTTACACCAACGAAGCCAAGCGCCTGTACGGCGTGATGGACAAACAGCTGCAAAGCCATGACTGGATCGCAGGCGATGAATACTCGGTGGCCGACATGGCCATCTTCCCCTGGCTGCGCAGCTGGCAAAACCAGGGCATCGACTGGGCCGATTACCCGCACCTCAAAGCCTGGTTTGACCGCATTGCCGAGCGCCCTGCCGTGCAAAAAGCCGTTCAGGTGCTGGCCGACGCCCGCAAACCTTTGCTCGACGACAAAGCCAAAAAGGCCTTGTTTGGTGCCACGCAGTACAAAAAACGCTGAAGTTTTTTGACGCCCAGCCCAAGAATGGGTGATTTGCTGGTTAGAATAGCGGCAGTCGGAGCGTAGCGCAGCCTGGTAGCGCATCTGCTTTGGGAGCAGAGGGTCGCGAGTTCGAATCCCGCCGCTCCGACCATTCATCAAGACCCGAGAGGGCACTGAACATCAAAGGCCCGTCAGGGCCTTTTTTGTTTTTACAACTGTCCGTAGCTCAGTTGGATAGAGCAACAGCCTTCTAAGCTGTGGGTCACAGGTTCGATTCCTGTCGGACAGGCCAAACTTCCCCCTTCCGTGTACCGCAGCGCGGGAATCCCCCTAGCCTTCAGGCTGTCATCTGGGCAACATAATTCATCTCAAGGTCGATGGACCTCCGCTATGCTGTGCCGCAGCGTTTCGGAAAGCATTTCGACGCCCCAATTTTTTATGCATGACCTGGAGACTTTTGACATGACCCATTCAACATCCCGCCGCCAAATGCTCAGCCAAGGCGCCGCCCTGGTGGGCGCGGCCTCGACCGGCCTGTTGCTGCCCCAAAGTGTGCTGGCGCAATCCGGCAAGATCCGCGTGGGCTTCATGCTGCCCTACACCGGCACCTACGCCCAATTGGGCGTGGCCATTGAAAACGGCGTGCGCATGGCCATCAACGAACAAGGCGGCAAGCTTGGCGGCCGCGAAATCGAGTGGTTCAAGGTGGACGACGAATCCGAGCCGTCCAAAGGCATCGAGAACGCCAACAAACTGGTGCAGCGCGACAAGGTCGATGTGATCATCGGCACCGTGCACTCGGGCGTGCAGATGGGCATCCACAAAGTGGCCCGCGACAGCGGCGTGCTCAGCCTGATCCCCAACGCCGGTGTGCATGCCGCCACCCGCGCCCTGTGCGCGCCCAACGTGTTCCGCACCAGCTTCTCCAACAGCCAACCCACCATGGCGCTGGGCGAAGCCATGGTCAAGCGCGGCCACAAAAAGGCCGTCTGGATCACCCACAAATACGCTGCAGGCGACGAAGCTTTCGAGGGCTTCCGCGACAGCTACACCAAGGCCGGTGGCACCATCGTCAAGGAACTGGGCCTGCCCTTCCCCAACGTCGAGTTCCAGGCGCTGCTGACCGAAATCGCCGCACTCAAGCCCGATGCCGTGGCTTGCTTCTTCGCCGGTGGTGCAGCCGCCAAGTTCATGAAGGACTTCGCCGCTGCGGGCCTCAAGGGCAAGATCGCTTTGTACGGTTCGGGCTTCCTGACCGAAGGCGTGATCGAAGCCGCTGGCCCCGCCGCCGAAGGCGTGATGACCACCCTGCACTACGCCGATGGCCTGGACACCAAGCGCAACAAAGACTTCCGCCTGGCCTATGCCAAGACCTTCAAGATGCAGCCCGATGTCTACGCCGTGCAAGGCTACGACACCGGCTTGCTGCTGATCCAGGGTGCCAACGCCGTCAAGGGCGACTTGAGCCAAAAGCCCGCCCTGTACAAAGCCATGGAAGGCGCTGTGATCGACAGCCCTCGCGGCAAGTGGGCCATGAGCAAGGCCCACAACCCTGTGCAGGACATGTACCTGCGCGAAGTCGTCAAGGGCGAAAACAAGGTGCTGGGCATCGCTGCCAAGGCCTTGGCCGATTCAGGCGCAGGCTGCCGCCTGTAAGTCAGTCCCACTGAACAGCTGTTTTCAGGGGGCCGTCAGAGCCCCCTGAAAACAGCCTCAGCCGCAGATCACACCGCTTGTTCGTCCTTGGGGGCTTTGACGTCTCCGAACAGCGTTCGCGTCAAACGGCGCAACCACTGGTGCCCCGGATCGCGGTGCAAACGGCTGTGCCAAAACTGGTGGATCGCGCTCTCATCCACTGCGATGGGCAAGTCCCGCTTGACCAGCTCAAAGGGCACCAGCGTGCGGTCGGCAAAGCGCTCGGGCACGGTCGCCACCAAGTCCGAGTGGCTCAGCACATCGCCCAGGGCCACATAGTGCGGCACCGTCAAGCGAAAGCGCCGTTGCAGCCCTTGCTTTTCCAGCGCCACATCCACACGGCCATGCCCTGTGCCAGAAGCCAGGATGCGAACGTGCTCCGCTTCGGTGAATGAATTCAGGCTCAACCTGTTTTTGCCCGCCAGCGGATGGGCCTTGCGCATCAGACAAATGTATTTTTGCTTGAACAGCGCTTGCTGAAAAAAGCCCGCCTGCAGCTGCGGCAACAGGCCCATGGCCAAATCAATGCGGCCGCTGGCCATGTCCTCTTTGAGTGCGGACTGGGTCACGCTGACCACTTGCAAGGTCACCCCCGGTGCCGAGCTGGCCAAGGCATCGATCAACACCGGCAAAAAATACATCTCGCCCACATCGGTCATGGCGATGGTGAAGCTGCGCGTGCTGCTGGCCGGATCGAAAGCGGCTCGCACATTCAGCGCTTGCTGCAAACCGTCCAAAGCCACCGCCACCGGCTCGGCCAACTGCAAGGCATAGGGCGTGGGCTCCATGCCGCCTTGGGTGCGCAGAAAAAGCTCATCGCCCAGGCTGGCCCGCAAACGCCCCAAGGCGCTGCTCACAGCCGGCTGGCTCATGCCCAACATTGGCGCCACAGCCGACACGCGCTTGTGCAGCAGCAAGTGGTGAAACACCACCAGCAAATTCAGGTCCAGTTTCGAGACGTCCACGTTATTTGATTTTCAAAATTTATTTATACAAGAAATCCGATTTACTTAATTATTGAGTTTGCGCATGATGCACGTCAAGTTTGATCAGGAGACCTCATGCAGGAACACCCCATTCACTGGGAGACGCAAGGCACCAGCCGCGTGCCATTTGCCGTGTACACCAACCAGGACAGCCACAACAAAGAGCTGGAGCGCTTTTTCTACACAAAGCATTGGAGCTATGTCGGCCTGGACGCCGAGATCCCCAACCCCGGCGACTTCAAGCGCACAACCATCGGTGAGCGCTCAGTGATCATGACGCGCAGCCAGGACGGTCAAATCCACGTGGTCGAGAACGTCTGCGCCCACCGGGGCATGGCCTTTTGCCGCGAGCGGCATGGCAACAAAAAAGAACTGGTCTGCCCTTACCACCAGTGGAGCTACGCACTGGACGGCAAGCTGCAAGGCGTGCCCTTCCGTCGTGGCGTGCGCCAAGATGGGAAGGTCAACGGCGGCATGCCCGCCGACTTCGACCCCAAAGACCATGGCCTGAAACAGCTCAAAGTGGCCAGCCGCAGCGGTGTGGTGTTCGCCTCGTTTGACCACGATGTGGAGTCGCTCGAAGACTACATGGGGCCGACCATCCTGCGCTACTTTGACCGCCTGTTCAACGGCCGCAAGCTGACGATCCTGGGCTACAACCGCCAGCGCATTCCGGGCAACTGGAAGCTGATGCAAGAAAACATCAAGGACCCCTACCACCCCGGCCTGCTGCACACCTGGTTTGTGACCTTTGGCCTTTGGCGCGCCGACAACAAGTCCGAGTTGCGCATGGACGAACACCACCGCCATGCGGCCATGATCTCCACACGCGGCACCGCCGGCCAGGCCACGGGCGACAAAGCCCAGGTCACGCAAGTCAGCAGCTTCAAAGAAAGCATGCAGCTCAATGACCCCAGCTTTCTGGACATCGTGCCCGAGCCTTGGTGGCAACTGGGCGATCAAATGCCCACAGCGGTGATGATGACGCTGTTCCCCAGCGTGATCTTTCAGCAACAGGTCAACAGCGTGTCCACCCGCCACATCCAGCCCGACGGCCATGGCGCGTTTGACTTTGTCTGGACCCACTTTGGCTTTGAAGACGACACCGCCGAGATGACCGAGCGGCGCTTGCGCCAGGCCAACCTGTTTGGCCCTGCGGGTTTTGTCTCGGCTGACGATGGCGAGGTGATCGAGTTTTCTCAGCAGGCTTTCGAGACCAAACCTGAACACCGCATGCTGGTGGAGTTGGGCGGGCGCGATGTGGGCGAGACGGACCACATGGTGACCGAAACGCTCATTCGGGGCATGTACGAATACTGGCGCAAAGTGATGGAGGATTGATCATGGTCGATATGAACACCTGGTTCGGCATCCAGCAGCTCTATGCCGATTACGCCAGCGCCGTGGACAGCGGCCAATGGGACTTGTGGCCCGAGTTCTTCACCGAGCAATGCATCTACAAACTGCAGCCGCGTGAAAACTTTGAACGCGGCTTCCCGCTGTCCACGCTGTCTTTCACCAGCAAAGGCATGCTCAAAGACCGCGTGTACGGCATCCGAGAGACGCTGTACCACGACCCTTATTACCAGCGGCATGTGGTGGGAGCGCCCATCGTGCGACGCGTTGAAGACGGCCGCATCCACAGCGAGGCCAACTACGCAGTGTTCCGCACCAAGCTGGACAAGGAAAGCACCGTGTTCAATGTGGGCCGCTACATCGACACCATTGTGCAGACCCCTGAAGGCTTCAAGTTCGCTGAGCGCATTTGCGTGTACGACAGCGAAATGATCCCTAACTCCATCATTTACCCGATCTGAAATGATGTCGGCTCCTGGAGATCGGAGCTTGAGCTCCGACGATGTGCAAAGCATGTCGGACCTGAAGGTGCCGACCTACCTCAACCCCAGCAAAGACTGAATATGACCCACTGGATTAACGTGGCCGCCAAGGCCGATTTGTTTGAAGGCGCAGGCATCGCCGTGGCCCCCGAGGGGCAGGACATTGCCCTGTTCAAACTCGACGATGGCGGTGTGTATGCCATCAACAACCTGTGCAGCCACGGCAACGCCAAACTGTGCGACGGCTTCGTCGAAGGCCACCATGTGGAGTGCCCCTTCCACCAGGCGCTGTTTGATGTGCGTGATGGCTCTGTCAGCTGCGGGCCAGCCACCGACCCGGTCAAATCCTGGCCCGTCAAGATCGAAGACGGCAGGGTGCTCCTCCAGCTCGATGGAGATCGCTCCAGCCGTTAAACTCAGCCACGGCGGACTTGTTCCGCCGTTTTTACAAGCACTTGCGCTTGGCATATCCCTTTGCGGTACGGACCTGATGGACCTCCTTAATTTTTCAATCCAGCTGCTCAACAGCGTCCAGTACGGGCTGCTGCTGTTCATGCTGGCGGCTGGCCTGACGCTGATCTTCGGCATCATGGGCGTGGTCAACCTGGCGCATGGCAGCTTTTACATGCTGGGCGCTTTTTTGGCCTGGTCTTTATCGGGCATGCTGGGCAGCTTCACGCTGGCCATCCTCGTGGGCACGGTGCTGTCGGTGGTGTTTGGTCTTTTGCTCGAAAAACTGTTGTTCAGGCACTTCTACCACCGCGACCACCTGGACCAGGTGCTGCTGACCTTTGGCCTGATCTACGTGTTCGAAGAGCTGCGCTCCATGCTCTGGGGCGACGATGTGCACGGTGTGCAGATCCCCGAAGCCCTGTCGGCTTCCATTGCGCTCACTGATACGCTGTCCTATCCGGTGTACCGCCTGTTCATGTCGGGCGTGTGCCTGGTGTTGGCGCTGGGCCTTTACCTGTTGATCTCTAAAACCCGGCTGGGCATGAAGATCCGCGCGGGGGCTTCCAACCACGAGATGACCGAAGCCTTGGGCGTGAACATCAGCCTGATCCACGCGGTGGTGTTTGCGCTGGGCGTGGGCCTGGCGTCCATTGCCGGCATGATCGCCGCGCCCATTTCCAGCGTCTACCCCAATATGGGCTCGCAGGTGCTGATCATGTGCTTTGTGGTCGTGGTCATCGGCGGCATCGGCTCGGTGCGTGGTGCCTTGATCGCGGCGCTGCTGGTGGGCCTGGTGGACACCTTTGGCAAAGTCTTGTTGCCCCAAGTCTCGGGCATGCTGGTCTATGTGCTCATGGCTGCGGTGCTTTTGTACAAGCCCGAAGGCCTTTTCAAACAGTGAGATCGCCATGAGCGCCCCCCAAACCCATCTGGAAATTCTGCCGCGCAGCGTGCAACTGCTGCTTGTGCTGGGCCTGGTCGCCCTTTTCGCCTTCCCCTTTGTGGGCACGCCTTTTTACATCGACATGGTCAACCGCATGATGATCCTGGCCATCTTTGCGATGAGCCTCGATTTGCTGCAAGGCGTCACCGGCCTGGTGTCGCTGGGCCATGCGGCCTACTTTGGCATCGCCGGTTATGCGCTGGCTTTTCTCACGCCGCAAGACACGCCGGTGAGCCTTTACACCAGCTTGCCACTGGCCGTCGGTGCCTCTGCATTGGCTGCGCTGGTCATCGGTTTTCTGGTGGTGCGCACGCACGGCATCTACTTCATCATGGTCACCATGGCGTTTGCTCAGATGGTGTTCTTCTTGTTCTTTGACAACAAGGCACTGGGCGGCTCTGACGGTTTGTTCCTCAACTTCAAACCCGATGCCGTGTTGATCGACCTCGAAAACAAACAGGTGTTTTACTTCTTCACCCTCGCCTGCCTGGTCGGTGTCTATGCCTTCTTGCGCCGCCTGCTGTGGAGCCTGTTTGGCCGCGCACTGTCAGGCATCCGCGTGAACGAGCACCGCATGCGCGCTTTAGGCTTTGGCTCTTTCAGCCACAAGCTGGCCGCCTTCACGCTGGCGGGGGCCCTGGCTGGTCTGGCCGGTTATTTGTGGGCCGCGCAAAGCGGCTTTGTGAACCCTGAACTCATGGGCTTTCACATGAGCGCCCACGCCATCATGATGGTCATCTTGGGCGGCATGGGCAATTTTGCCGGCGCCATCATCGGGGCCTTCAGTTTTGAGATGCTCTTGCATGTCTTCAAAGACCTGCCGGCCATCGGCGCATTTGAAACCGGCAAACACTGGCAAATGTGGATGGGCCTGTTCATCGTGGCGCTGATTGTGTTCGCGCCCAAAGGCATCTTGGGCCTGATCACCCGCGTCTTTGCCCGCAAGGAGGCGCACCATGAGTGAACGCCAAACCCTGATGTCGGCCCGCCAGCTGACCAAACGTTTTGGAGGCCTGGCCGCCGTCAACGACGTCAACGTCGATTTGTGGCTGGGCCACATCCACGCCGTGATCGGCCCCAACGGCGCGGGCAAGTCCACGCTGACCAATTTGCTCTCCGGCGACTTGCCGCCCACCAGCGGCACCATCGTGCTGGACGGCCACGACATCACGGGCTGGACGCCCGAAAAAATCTCGCGCCACCGCCTAGGCCGCAGCTACCAAAAGACCAACATCTTCCGCACCTTCAGCGTGTGGGACAACGTGCGCCTGGCCGCGCAGTCGCGTGTGCAGCCCTCGCCCTTCAACCCGCTGGGCTGGCTCAGCCGGGCGGCAAACATGCAAGCCGTCAACGAACGGGCCGAGCGCGCCATGGAGCTGGCCGGTTTGCAAGACCGCCGCAAAACCATCGCCGGTGCGGCCAGCCACGGCGAACAGCGCCAGCTGGAAATTGCCATGACGCTGGCCACCGAACCGGTGGTGCTTTTGTTGGACGAACCGCTGGCCGGCATGGGCGTGGCCGAGGCCGAAAGCATGGTGCAACTTTTGCTGCGCGTGAAAAAAGACCACGCCATGATGCTGGTCGAGCACGACATCGACGCGATCTTCACCCTGGCCGACCACCTGACGGTGATGGTCAACGGTCAGTTGATCGCCAGCGACAAGCCCGCCGTGGTGCGTGCTGACAGCGGCGTGCAGGCCGCTTATTTGGGCGAGGAACATTGAGATGAGCGAACTCCTGATCAACGCCCAGGGCCTGAACACCTACTACGGTGCCAGCCACATCCTGCGCGGCATCGATTTTCAAGTCGGTCGCGGCGAAACCATTGGCCTGATGGGCCGCAACGGCATGGGCAAAAGCACCCTGCTCAAGTCCATCATGGGCATCGTGCCGCCGCAAAGCGGCACCGTGCAAATCAAGGGCCAGACCATGAACGGCCGACCCACCTTTGAAGTGGCACAGATGGGCATCGCCTACGTGCCTGAAGGCCGCGGCATCTTCGGCAACCTGAACGTGGTGGAGAACCTCAAGATGGCTGCACGCGCTGGCACCCGTGGCCAGCGCGACTGGACTTACGAGCGTGTGCTGGAAACCTTCCCTCGCCTGCAAGAACGCCTGAACCACGGCGGCCAACAGTTGTCGGGCGGCGAGCAGCAGATGCTGACCATCAGCCGGGCCTTGATGACCAACCCTGATGTGTTGATCCTGGACGAAGCCACCGAAGGCCTGGCCCCGCTGATCGCCCGCGAAATCTGGCGCATTTGCAGCCTGATCAAAGAAAGCGGCATCAGCGCCATCATCGTGGACAAAAACTGGAAGCACGTCACCCAGATCACCGACCGCAACGTCATCTTGGTCAAAGGCCAGGTGGTGTTTGAAGGCTCATCGCAAGCCCTGCACGACGACCCGAGTGTGCTGGAGCAACATCTGGGCGTTTGAGTCACACAAGGGTCTTCACCAAAGGACTTGAGGACCTTGGCATGCCAAAATGATCTGGAAGAAATTCACAGGTTTGCACACGGCATGTTTCGCAACGCAGTCATCACCGGCGCATGTGGCGGTCTGGGCCAAGCCCTGGCCCGCCAACTGATCGCGCAAGGCGCCCACGTGGCGCTGGTGGGCATGAACACCAGCGCCTTGCAAGCGCTGGCCGCCCTGGCCACCGAGCGCTGCCGCATCTACACCCCCGACGTGTCTGACGCTCAGGCCATGCAGGCCATGGCGCTGGACTGGCTCCACGTGGGCACGCCCGATCTGGTGATCGCCAACGCGGGCGTGGCCGGTGGCTTTGACACTGCCGAGGCGACAGACCTCGCCGTCATGCGCCGCATGCTCGAGATCAACCTGCTGGGGGTGGCCACCACCTTTCAGCCTTTTTTGAGCGCTATGAAGACCAGCGGCCAGAGCGGCGCATTGGTCGGTGTGGCCAGTGTGGCGGGCTGGCGTGGCATGCCCGGCAATGGCGCTTACTGCGCCAGCAAGGCCGGACTCATCGCCTATCTGCAAAGTCTGCGGGCCGAACTGCGACCCAGCCCCATCACCGTGCACACCATCAGCCCCGGCTACCTGCGCACGGCCCTCACGGCGGGCAACACCTTTGCCATGCCCGGCCTGCTGGAGCCCGATGCGGCGGCACGCGCACTGCTGCAAGGCGTCGCACAAGGCCGCGAACACATCGTCTTGCCCCGACGCATTGGCTGGCTGTCCAAAGCCCTGTCGCTGCTGCCGGCCAAGCTGCATGACCGCATCCTGCTGGGCCAACCGCGCAAACCGCGTGCGGGCCAGGCCGG
>JBEEJQ010000090.1:0-11235 GCA_041169105.1 Pseudomonadota bacterium
AGCTTGCCAGGGGCGATCAACACGCCCCCGGCGTGCATGCCGATGTTGCGCGTCATGCCTTCGAGCTTTTGGGCCAGCTCGATGAGCGTCTTCACATCCTCTTCGCGCTCAATCCGCTCGGCCAGGATCGGCTCCATGGCAATCGCGTAGTTGTTCTTGTCGCCCTCTTTGGGCGTGGCGGGTGGGTACTGCAGCGTGACCGACATACCCGGTTTGTTGGGAATCAGCTTGCTGATGCCGTCGCAAAAGGTGTAGCTCATGTCGAGCACGCGGCCCACGTCACGAATCGCCGCACGCGCGGCCATGGTGCCAAAGGTGGCGATCTGACTGACCGCATCGCGGCCGTACTTTTCCTTGACGTAATCGATCACCCGGTCGCGGTTGCCTTGGCAAAAGTCGATGTCGAAGTCGGGCATGGACACCCGCTCGGGGTTCAAAAAGCGCTCAAACAGCAAGCTGTATTGCAATGGATCGAGGTCGGTGATCTTGAGCGCATAGGCCACGAGCGAGCCTGCACCCGAGCCCCGGCCAGGTCCCACGGGGCAGCCGTTGGCTTTGGCCCACTGAATGAAGTCGCCCACGATCAGGAAGTAGCCAGGGAACCCCATCTTCAAGATGGTGCCCAGCTCGAACTCCAGACGCTCCACATAACGCGGGCGCTCGGCTTCGCGCTTGGTCTCGTCGGGGTACAGGTGCAGCAAGCGCTCCTTGAGACCTTCGTGCGAGACGTGGCGGAAATAATCGTCCACCGACATGACCACGCCATCGACCGGCGGAATCGGAAAGTTGGGCAGCTGCGGCTTGCCCAGCACCAAGCTCAGGTTGCAGCGCTTGGCAATTTCCAGCGTGTTGGCAATCGCACTGGGCACATCGGCAAACAAGGCGCACATCTCTTGGGCGGACTTGAAATACTGCTCCCGCGTGAACTTGCGCACCCGGCGCGGGTTGGCCAGGATCTCGCCTTCGGAAATGCACACACGTGCCTCGTGCGCTTCGTAGTCATCTGCCGCATGAAACTGCACCGGGTGCGTGGCCACCACCGGCAAATGCAAACGGGCGGCCAAAGCCACCGCGCCAGCCACCTGGGTCTCGTCCTCAGGACGGCCTGCGCGTTGCAGCTCCAGATAAAACCGGTGCGGGAAAATCGAGCCCAATTGCAGCGCCACATCGGCGGCCTTGTCGTGATCGCCCTGCACGATGGCCTGCCCCACCGGCCCGGCCTGTGCACCGGACAACAGGATCAGGCCTTCGGACAGCTCCTTGAGCCAGTCCAGTTTGACGACGGCCACGCCCTTGAGCACGTTTTGTGTCCAGGCGCGGGCCAGCAATTCGCAAATATTCAGATACCCCTGGTGGCTTTGCACCAGCAAAATCACGCGGGACAGTGCACCTGCATCACCGCCCAGACCTTCGAGGTTGATTTCAGCACCCAAAATGGGCTTGACGCCCTTGCCTCGGCCTTCTTTGTAGAACTTGACCCCGCCAAACAGGTTGTTCAGGTCGGTGATGGCCAGGGCCGGTTGCCCGTCTTTGGCGGCCATTTTGACCACATCGTCGATGCGGCAAGTGGAGTCAACGACCGAGAATTCAGAGTGGAGGCGCAGGTGGGCAAACATGGTCCCATTGTAGAAGGCTGGGGACCCTCAAATTGCCAAATTTGAGGGTGTTTTCAGTCGCGCAGAACCTGCAGCACTTCCGAGTGAAATTCACGCCCGTAAAGGATCATGACCACCAAGGCCGTGGCCAGCACCAGCGCCAGCGGCGAAAAGAACCAGGCCATGGCCGCGAACGAAAAATAGTAGGCCCGCAAACCATCGTTGAAGGTTTCCGCGGCAGCCCCCACCAAGCGCCCTGCCCGTTCAGCCACTTGCTGGCGGTCTTGAAGGCCTTCGTCAAAGCTTTCAGGCGGCGGCATGGCCCCGATCACCAAGGCCACAAAGGTGTACTGGCGCATCGACCAGGAAAACCTGAAAAAAGCATAAACAAAAATGCCCACCAGCACCAAGACCTTGAACTCGAACACCAACATCGGCGTGGGTTGGGCAAACGGGATCTCACGCACCAGCTCAGCGGCCTTGTCGGTCGTGCCCAACAAGGCAAACAGACCGCCGATGATGATGATCGTGGTGGACGAGAAAAACGAAGGGGTGTGCGACAGGTTCTGCGTGATCAACCCGTCCAGCATGCGCGGATCACGGGCCGTGGTCTGCAGCATCCATTTCACGCGGTAGGCATTGGTCGTGGCGATCAGGCTCTGGTCACGCTGACCCCGCACGCGGGCAAACCAGGCATACCCGGCCCACAGACCGAAAAAGGTGCACAGCGCCAGCCAGTCGCCCCAAGGCAGCATCGAGATGATTTTCATGCCTGCATCCTAGCAAGAGTCAGACCGTCTGCATGAAAAAAAAGCCAGGGCGATGCTGGATCGCCCTGGCTTGGTCAACGGCTGGGCAAATGCCAGGTCTGATCAGCCGCGCAGTTTGGCAGCCACAGCGGCCACGCGCTCGCCGTAGGCTTTGGCGGTGTCCAGATCACCCCGGGGAATGTCTTCCGCTGGGCTGGTGGGACCAACTTGGGCCATCACGCCGGAGTTGGAGCCGATGCGGTTGATGGTGCCATCGTTCATGGAAGGCTGGCCCACCCAAACCATGCCTTGCTGCATGGCCAAAGTGATGAAGTACTGGATGGTCGACAGCTTGTCGCCGCTGGGGCTGGCCGAGATGGTGAAACCGCCTGCGACTTTGTCTTTCCAGCCGCTGGTGAACCAGCGCTTGGAGGTGGCATCGGCAAACTTCTTGAACTGCCAGGAGGCCATGCCCATGTAGGTGGGCGAGCCGAAGATGATGGCGTCAGCGGCGTCCAGCGCCTCCCAATCTGCGTCGGTGATGTTGCCATCGGCATCGATGGTCACCAGTTGCGCATTGGCACCCTGGGCCACAAATTGCGCGACGCGCTGGGTGTGGCCGTAGCCAGAATGAAACACAACAACAGTTTTAGCCATGAAAAGCTCCTTGAAAAAGAGGGGTTGAAAAAGAGAAAGAATCAGGCGGCCAGATCAAAGACCAACACTTCGGCGTCCTGCCCTTGGCTCAAGGCCAGTGAAGATTCGGCCTGCAGCATGGCTGCATCGCCTGCTTGAAGCGCTTGGCCATTGACCTGCAATGCACCGCGCACCAAAAACACATAGGCCTTGCGCGCAGGGTTCAGCGCCAGCGTGGCATTTTCTGCGCCATCGAACAAGCCGGCATACATGCGAGCATCGGCATGGATTTTCACCGTGTGCTCTGCCGCCTCGGGGGCGGCCACCAAGGCCAGCTGGCCGCGCTTGGCGGTTTCAGGCACGGTTTTTTGCTCGTAGCCAGGGTCGATGCCGGTCACATTGGGCTCGATCCAGATTTGCAGAAAGTGGGTTTGCTCGCCCTTGGCGTGGTTGAACTCGCTGTGGCGCACACCCGAGCCCGCGCTCATGCGCTGCACATCGCCAGGCGGAATGCCTTTGACATTGCCCATGCTGTCTTGGTGAGCCAAATTGCCCGACAGCACATAGCTGATGATTTCCATGTCGCGGTGGCCGTGCGTGCCAAAGCCGGTGCCGGGGGCGATGCGGTCTTCGTTGATCACGCGCAGATTGCCCCAGCCCATGTGGGCCGGATCAAAGTAATTGGCAAATGAAAAGCTGTGGAAGGACTTGAGCCAACCGTGGTCGGCGTAGCCCCGTTCGGCGGATTTACGGGCGGTCAACATGACGATCTCCTGTTCCTGCGCTTGCGGCACATGCCTTGCGCGATGGATTGAACTTTACCGGCTCAGCGCCCTTTGGCCGTTGCCCAAGTTTGCTGGCATCATTCAATTAAATTGAATGAACAAACATCCATCATGCAAACACCCCGCGACTGGCTCACCCCTGAAGCCCTGACGATGCTGCAAACCATCGCCCAGCAGGGCAGCTTTGCGGCCGCTGCACGGGCGCTGAACCTGGTGCCCAGCGCCCTGACCTACCGCGTGCGGCAACTCGAAGACGCATTGGACGTGTTGCTGTTTGACCGCAGTTCGCGCCATGCCAAGCTCACTGCGGCAGGCCGCGAATTGCTGCGCGAAGCGACCCGCCTGCTGGATGATATGGACGCCGTGGCCAACCGGGTGCGCCGCGTGGCCACCGGCTGGGAGGCGGTGCTCACCGTGGCCGTGGACAGCGTGGTCTCGCGCAGCGTGGTGATGGACCTGTGTGCCAGCTTCCTGGCACTGGGTGCACCAACGCGGCTGAAGCTGCGCTACGAAACGCTGTCGGGCACGCTGGTGGCCCTGACCTCGGGCCAAGCCGACCTGGCCTTGGGCGCGGTGCTGGAGCACGGCCTGCCTTCAGACATCCAGCACATGGTGCTGGGCCCCATTCCTTTTGTATTTGCCGTGGCCAGCCACCACCCACTGGCACAAGCGCCAGAGCCGCTGACCAACGAGCTGTTGCAACAACACCGCGCCGTAGCGGTGGCCGACTCGGTGAGCCGGGGCAGCGGCTTGACCATCGGCCTGTTGGGCGGACAAGACGTGTTCACCGTGCCGGACATGGCCAGCAAGCTCGAAGCCCAGCTGCGCGGCCTGGGCGGCGGTTTCTTGCCTGAAAGCCTGGCGCGGCCCTACATCGACAGCGGATTGCTGGTGGCCAAAACCGTGCAAAAACCGCGCATCAGCACCGGCCACTATGCCTGGCGCGACAGCAAGCAAGCGCCTGCCGGACAGGCCCTGCGCTGGTGGCTGTCGCAATTGGAACGCGAGGCCACACGCAACGCATTGCTCCAACCTGTCCATCGCGTGTAGAGTGTGAGGCATGAACACACAACACATCGCCATCATCGGCGTCGGCATGGCCGGCGTGGTTTGCGCACGGACTTTGCGCCAAGCCGGTCACAACGTGACCCTGTTTGAGAAAAGCCGAGGGCTCGGCGGTCGCATGTCGACACGCGCCAGCGCCTTTGGCAGCTTTGACCACGGGGCCCAATACTTCACCGTGCGCGATCCGCGATTTGAACTGGCTTTGAGCACCGTGCCGGGCTTGTGCAAGCCTTGGAGCGCCAACGCGGTGCGCGTGCTCGACCCCAATGGCCGTGTGATTGAAGCGGGCCTGCCCGGCGGCGAACGCCACTGGGTGGCCACCCCCGGCATGAACGGTCTGGTCAAAGCCTGGGCCGAGCCGCTGGTCGAAGACAACAATGTGCTGCTGCAAACGCGTGTCACCAAAATCAGCGCCGACCCGCTCAAGAAAAACGGCTGGCAGCTGCACACCGACGCCGAAGACGGCGCTCAACATGTGTACGGCGGCTTTGACAAAGTCATTCTGGCCATTCCCCCCTCGCAAGCGACCGATCTGCTGCGGGCCTCGCAGTTGACGGACTTGTCCAAGCCTTTAAACGACGTGCGCGTGGACCCTTGCTGGACGCTCATGCTGGCCTACCCCCAAGCGGTGCAGCCAGGCCTCATCACCATTGGCCCCCAATGGAATGCCGCTCGCAGCACGCACCACCGCATTGCCTGGATGGCCCGAGAGTCGTCCAAACCCGGGCGTGAACGCATCGAGCGCTGGACAGTGCAAGCCAGCGCCCCTTGGTCGGCTGAGCACATCAACGACACACCCGAGCGCATCAGCGGCAAACTGCTCAAGGCCTTTGCCGAAATCACCGGCATCCGCGCCACACCGGCCCACTCCGAAGTGCACCGCTGGCTGTATGCCAAAACCGCCCAACCCTTGGGCCAAAGCCATCTCTGGTTCAAGGACCAAGGCATCGGGCTGTGTGGCGACTGGTGCTTGGGCCACCGCGTCGAAGACGCTTTTGTCTCGGGACTGGAGCTGGCCCTGTCGGTCCTCAAAGGACGTTGATCGTCGATGCTTGAGGTGTATACAGGCCGGTTTGCGCCATCGCCAACCGGCCTTTTGCATGCGGGCTCGCTGGTCGCGGCCTTGGCCAGCTGGCTGGACGCCCGTGCCCATGGTGGCCGCTGGTGGGTCCGGATAGAAGATGTGGACACCCCGCGATGCGTGCCCGGGGCTGATCAGCGCATCTTGCAGCAACTGGCCGCCTGCGGTTTGCCGCCAGACGCAGACGTGCTCTGGCAAAGCCAGCGCCATGACGCTTACCAACAGGCACTGGACACCCTGATCGCAAAAGGCTGGGCCTATCCTTGCGGCTGCTCACGCAAGGAAATCGAAGCCGCCCAAAGCCAGGCCCTGGCCCGGCACCAGGCCGCGGTTTATCCCGGCACTTGCCGCCACGGCCTGCAGGGCAAAACCG
Organism: Pseudomonadota bacterium; assembly: GCA_041169105.1. Lineage (GTDB taxonomy): Bacteria > Pseudomonadota > Gammaproteobacteria > Burkholderiales > Burkholderiaceae_C > Limnohabitans_A. The sequence goes on from JBEEJQ010000090.1 coordinate 6,285, forward strand.
CACGGGCCTGGCGACTGAATGTGCAGGCCGTCCAACAAGCTCTGGGCTTGCCCGCCCTCACCCTTTGGCACGACAGGCGATTGGGCACACAAACCCAAAACGTGAGCGAAGCCGTTGGCGACTTCGTGCTGCGCCGGGCTGATGGCCTGTGGGCCTACCAACTGGCGGTGGTGGTGGACGATGCCGCGCAAGGCATCACCCATGTGGTGCGTGGGGAAGATCTGGCCGACAACACTGCCCGCCAAATCGTGCTGCAACAGGCCCTTGGCCTGCCCACGCCGCAATACCTGCACACCCCTTTGGTGCTGGGCAAGAACGGCGAAAAACTGAGCAAACAAAACGGCGCGCAAGCGCTGGACCTGCGCGATCCGCTGGCCGCGCTGGCAGCGGCTGCGCAAGCGCTGGGCTTGTCAGCAGCACCCAACGGCAGCATCCATCAAGCTCTCCAACAGTGGCAGCAGGATTGGGCCAGCCGCTGGCCCTGATCAACATTTCTGCGTTCTTGGGACCTGCACCACGTGTCGTCCAGATCGGCCACAGATTTGCACCCCTCGAGAAATTCACACATAATATGTGCGACAAAAGGAGGTCTATCCATGAACATCACCCTGTCTGTGGACGAGCGCGTGGCTGAAGCGGCCCGCGAAGCGGCACGCAAAATGGGCAAAAGCCTGAACCAAGCCGTGCGCGACTATCTGGAGCAACTGGCCGGCGAGGAGCGCCAAACCGCCGAATGGCAGGCTTGGGAACAACGGTGCCTGAGCGGCGGCGGTCGCCTACAGGGCTGGAAATTTGACCGGGACGCCGTGCATGATCGCGGCTGAACCCTCGCCGCCCTGGGCCCAGCGGCTGACGATGCCCAAAGGCCGCTGCTTCATCGACACCAACGTGCTGGTCTACGCCGACAGCACCGACGAGCCCAGCAAACAACGCATCGCCATCGACCTGCTCAGACACCTGCGCTTTGAGCGGCTGGGCGTGCTGTCCACGCAAGTGCTCAACGAGTACATCCAGGTGGGGCTGCGCAAGCTGGGGCTGCCACACAACCACATTCGGGAACAGCTTCAGTGCTACCGCCAACTCGATCTGGCGGCGGTGACACCTGACACCATCGACATGGCACTCGACCTGCACCAAAAACACAGCCTGAGCTACTGGGACGCCCTGATCGTGGCCAGCGCCCACATTGCGGGATGCGCTGTCTTGCTGACCGAAGACATGGGCACGGGTGAGGTGCTGGCCGGGGTCAAGCTGGTCAACCCGTTTGCCGCAGCCTGAGTCAGGCAGCAGACCCGCGATAATCCAAGCTTTTGCGAAACACCTTTGACCCGTCCATGACCACGCCCGAAACCACCACCGAAACCCAGGCCGACACCCCTTTCATGCGCACCATCAAGACCTATGTGCTGCGTGCCGGTCGCATGGGCTCAGGTCAAGTGCGTGCGTTTGAGCAATTCGGCCCTCAGTTCCTTGTGCCCTACAGCGCCGAGCGCCTGGATGTGCAGGCCGCATTTGGCCGCACTGCACCCCTGATTTTGGAAATTGGCTTTGGCATGGGCGATGCCACGGCCAAGATCGCGCAAGTGCGCCAGGGTGACAACTTCCTGTGCTGCGAAGTGCATGAGCCCGGTGTGGGCGCTTTGCTCAAACGCTGCGGCGAAGAGCACATTGGCAACATCCGCATCGTGCAGCACGATGCCGTGGAGGTGATGGACCACATGCTGGGCACAGACAGCCTGGACGGCGTGCACATCTTCTTTCCGGACCCTTGGCACAAAAGCCGCCACCACAAGCGCCGCCTGATCCAGTCGCCTTTTGTGCAGCGCCTGGCACAACACATCAAGCCCGGCGGCTACCTGCACCTGGCCACCGACTGGCAGCCCTATGCCGAGCAGATGATGCAAGTCGTGAGCGCCGAGCCACTGCTGGCCAACACCAGCACTGCCGCCGACGGTTTTGCCACCAAGCCAGACTACCGCCCCCTGACTAAATTTGAAAACCGCGGCCTCAAACTGGGCCACGGCGTGTGGGACCTGGTCTTTCGCCGGGTCTGACGCGGCGCTGAAAACACGCGGCCATGGCGCGCCCTCCCCGAAACCCGCTCATTGGCATGCGCGATGGGGTCAGCCCCAGCTGCGTGGCCCTGCCGCCAGGCCCCTGGGCCACGGTGTTGGATTTTTTAAGCGAGCGCCTGCCCAATGTGACGCGCAGCATCTGGGCCGAACGCATGGCCCAAGGCCTGGTGCTGCTGGAAGACGGCCACGCCCTGCGGGGCGACCTGCCCTACCAGCACGGGCAACGCCTGTATTACTACCGGCATTTGGATGACGAACCGGTATTGCCTGTATCGGCCAGCATCGTGTTCGAGGACGAGCTGCTGCTGGTGGCCGACAAGCCCCATTTCATGCCGGTCACGCCCTCGGGCCACTATGTGCAGCAAAGCCTGCTGGTGCAACTCAAGCGATTGACGGATTGCGAAGACCTCACGCCCCTGCACCGCATTGACCGGGAAACCGCCGGCTTGGTCTTGTTCAGCAAACGCCCTCAAGACCGCAATGCCTACCAAGCCTTGTTCCGCGACAAAAGCATCCACAAGGTGTACCAAGCGGTAGCCCCCTATCGCCCCGATTTGGCGCTGCCGCGTGTACACACCAGCCGAATGGCCGAAGACCCTGCGCAATTTTTCAAAATGCGCGAAGTACCAGGCGAGCCCAACAGCGAAACCCGCATTGGCCTGCTACACCGCACAGGCAGCCAGGCCCTGTACCGGCTCGAACCGGTGACCGGCAAACGCCACCAGCTGCGCGTGCACATGAACGCCCTGGGCATCCCGATCGAGGGCGACCAGTTCTACCCCCATGTGCTGCGCGGCCCCGATGAGGCCGAAGACTTCAGCCACCCCCTGCAGCTGCTCGCCCAAGCGGTGACCATGACCGATCCGGTCACCGGCAGGCAGCGGGGGTTTGAAAGCCAGTTGAAACTGAGCATCACCATGCCCGATTGAGTCCCGCTCCGACAGCAAAAAGCCCCTGCATGCGCTGGCATGCAGGGGCTTTTTCTTGGTGCTCAAGCGTTCACATCAGACCTTCACTTCGGTGGCGGTGATGGTGTACTTGAATGCATCGGGGGCATAGGAATCCAGACGACCCTCTGCAGTTTCGGCCACGGGGTACATCAGGAAATTGACCGCCCCGGCTTGGGCACCTGGCAAGCGCACATCGTGTGCAGTGTTCCAGGCCATCCAGTTGCCCTCCCAGCCGCCAAACAAGTGCTTGTACACCGGGGCCACCACGGGGTGATCGGTCTTCTTGATCCACTCGGCCGTTTCCAAACGCATGACCTTGGCCACGTCTGCAGGGTCCATCGCCACCCAGCCGTGGGCTTGCAAATACACCTCGGCGCGGCAGTGCTGTGCGCCTTTCAGGCTGGCAGAGTTGCCCGACAGCTCTTTGTAGCCAAAGGCCGAAGGCGCTAGGCGAATGCCGTACACATCACGCGCAGGCAAACCCACCGCACGGCACAGGCCCACAAACAAGGCGTTCAGGTCGGCACACTTGCCGCCCAGATTGCCGGTCTCCAGCATGGCCTTGATGTCGCCTTCGCCACAGCCGCGCACCTTGGGGTCGCGGTAAGCGTTGGTCACAACCCAGTCGTAAATCGCACGGGCTTTTTGCTCATCGGTCTTGGCCCCTTTGGTGGCGGCCAATGCCGTGTTGCGCACGATGCCGTCCAGCGGCAGCATTTTGGTGGAGCGGGTGAAGTGGCGCAAAGTGTCAGCGGCCTCGGGCACGGCATTGCCCGCCTGCATCTCGGCTGCGCGGTTTTGGGTCATCACGCGGCTGATGATCTCGATCACCGGACGCACACTTGCAGCGAAGTCGGCCGACACAAAACGTGCGCCCTCCACCAGGTCAGCGCCCATGCGTGCGTTGCCATTGCTGCTGATGCGGGTGTCCAAAGAACGCTGCCAAGCCGTGTCCATGCTGGGCACGGGCAACCACACGCGGGTTGCGCCCTGAGGGTCGGAAATCTCGACACGGGTGGTCACATCAAAAGTGCGCCAAGTGCCCGCCTCGGGGGCAAAACGGCGTTCAGCCGCAGCGGTTTGGGCATGCAACCAGGAAGGTGCAGCGATCAAGGCGCCCATGGCGGCACCGCCTTTGAGCAAGGAACGACGAGCGGTAGTCATGAATGGAAACTCCGAAATAGACAAAAGACCTGTCGGCACATGCAAGGTGCTGTTCGTCTGAACAAAACACCAATGCCCCGAAGGCAGGTCGCCCGGCGCACAGTGCGCGAGGCTGGCGAATTATCGTCGAGTTGCGTTCACAGGTATTTGCAACTCACCGATCCAGCGCCCTGCCTCGGGCCCGGCCCAGTCCACCTCGCCCAGCACACGCCAGCGAATCTGCCCGTCTGGAGCGATCAGCAAGGTGGTGGGGTAGACGCTCACGCCGTAGCGTTTGGCCAGTTCGGCCTGGGGGTCGAGCACGACGGGCAAGGTCAGGCCCGTGGCGGCCAGGTAGCGACGCACCTGGCTGGCGGTTTCGCGCACGTTGATGGCCAGCACCACCAGCTTGCCGCCGCCAGTGTCGTGCAGGGTTTGCAGCGAGGGCAGCTCTTCCTTGCACGGCGCGCACCAGGTGGCCCAGAAGTTGAGCACGACCATCCTGCCCTTGAGGGTTTCAGCAGTCCAACGTTGGCCTTGCAGGTCGCTCAGGTCCAGCGCTGGCGTGGCTTGCTTGGCGGGCCACGGTGTTTTTTGAAACTGGGCCTGGGCTTGCAGGGGCCAGGCCAGCAGCGCGGCCATGCACCACAGCGCCGCGCAAAGAAAACGGCGTTCCCGCCAAAGCATGGAACGCCGTGTCATGGGGCTCAATCTGACGATCAGACGCGCTCGGTCACCCAGGCCTGCACGCTGGCCAGCGCAGCGGGCAAGGCCGCCGGGTTG
>JBEEJQ010000091.1:0-11205 GCA_041169105.1 Pseudomonadota bacterium
AGCAAAGACGGCAAGACCGACTTCAGCTTCACCGTTCACCGCAACGACTATGCCAAAACCATTGACTTGCTGAAAGAAAAAGTCTTGCCGAGCCTGGGCGCGACAGAAGTTTCGGGCGACGCCAAGATCTGCAAAGTGTCCATCGTCGGCATCGGCATGCGCAGCCATGTGGGCGTGGCCAGCAAGATGTTCCGCAGCTTGAGCGAAGAGGGCATCAACATCCAGATGATTTCCACATCCGAGATCAAAACCTCGGTGGTCATCGACGAAAAATACATGGAATTGGCCGTGCGTGCGTTGCACAAAGCCTTCGATTTGGACCAAGCTTGAGCTATAATTTGGCCTGTTGGAAACGTGACCGAGTGGCCGAAGGTGCTCCCCTGCTAAGGGAGTATGGGGTGTAGAGCCTCATCGAGGGTTCGAATCCCTCCGTTTCCGCCAAGACTGAACCCTAAGTAGTTGATCTGCTTAGGGTTTTTCTTTTTTGATCTGGCTGAGTCCCTTGGTATCACACCAATGTGCTGGACTTCATCCTTCTATCCACGACGTTTCTCGACACAGTCGCAAGGCGAAATCTTTTAATCGTATTGAAAATGCAACACGCACATTGATGTTTTTCTTGTGTTGTCGCAGGGTGTTTGAGCGGAATGTGTCTGGTCTCAAACTGTGCACTTGACAGGTAAGCCCAAGGATACAAAGGAAACGTCCTTCAATCATTCAATACATCTCATCTTAAATCGTTTTTATTGGTTTTTTATACGCCAATTGGTCTATTTTAATTCTCTAGTGATGGTGCAATATAGCTAGACTTTCTATTCCATAAAAATAATTTGAGTTAAATTATTAGGTTGATATGTGTAGTGTGAGCCTTGATAAATTCATTGTCAGCATGCCAAACGTATCGAAAAAGATGCTCATTGGGTGGTTGTCCATGTCGAGTGTTTTCGTCGTATCCACGCATGTGCATGCAGATGCATTGCTTGATTTCACACTTTTCAAGCCACCTGTTTTAGATCAACGAAAAATTACGGAGCCGATCGTCAATTGGCTGGTTCGAGCGGATGCTCAAAACTATTGTGAACATGCTGCGCCCAAGGACGGATTCCATTCTCGCGCGGATGGGTGTGCGTACTGGTATGTCCAGACATCATCCTGCACTATCGTGACCACCAGCTCCACCACGCATTCACAGCTGGGGCATTTGTTTCTAAGATGCATCCAAGGACAGTGATCGTGATCTCTTACAGGATGTCGTCAATATTGGCGCCGTGGGTCATGCGTGCATTCGGCATGCTGCTGCTGCTGTGTGGTACGGCATGTCAGACTTTTCAGCCTCCAACCGTTGATAAAGTGCGTTTTCTGCCAGCGCAGTTCAGCATGAGAGTTATTGCGGAACCCAAAGTCAAATACTTGGTGAGGCAAGATGGCTACGACTACTGCGCGCGAATCACGGGTATACCGGTCACGCCCACATCACGGCCCATGGCTTGTGCTTTTTGGAATACCCGGCGCAAAGAGTGCACGATCGTCACGCCAGTGGAGACGGGCTACAACTATTTGGGGCATGAGTTGAGACATTGTTTTGAGGGGAGCTTTCATGATTGATCGTGAAATCGTGCCTCGGGCTTTGCCTGTGACGCGACGCATATGGTGTGCGCAGGCTGCTTGTGCCGTGTTGGCGTCCTGTCCTTTGTCGCAGATCAGAGCGCAATCAGCAGAATCGGTGTCGGTGGGCTTTTTGAACCATTACCCTCCCTTCAGTTTTCGTGACCGTGATGGCACCTTGAAAGGCTTTGACCTGGATGTCATGCAGCGGCTGTGTGCCATCATGGGTGTGGTCTTGGTCCAGGTGCCTGAGGGCATGGCCACTTTGTCGCAAAAGCTGCGAGGTGGCCAGATCGACTGGATCGGCAACCAGTTGCTGGCCACGCCGGAAAATCGCCGTGAATTTGACTTTGTGCGCCCGTCCTATGCGTCCATTCAGCTCACCAGTGTTCAGCATGTGGATGACAACCGGGACTTCCTCAGCCTGGATGATCTGGTAGGCAAAAAATTAGGTGTGCTGGCGCAAACCGGTGTGGAAGACCAAGCAAGGGGTGCCTTGGGGAAAACCGTGGTGGCGTATGCGCGGATCGAAGATGCCTTGAAGGATTTGGCGGCCAAAAAACTGGATGCGGTGCTGGAAGAGAATTTGATTGCTGAGTACTACATCGAGCGCGATGGTTTGCCCGTCAAAGTGGCGGCTCCTTTTGCGTCCCCGGTGCCAGTGGGCTTGGCCGTTCGCAAGGGACAGCGAGAGATGCAAGTCAAGCTGTCAGAGGCCGTGAAAACCATGCTCAAGGATGGCTCCTTGAAGGCGATATCTGAAAAATGGTTTGGCTACGATGTCAGCCGCGCTCGGGTGGGCCATGCCATTTCTAGCTGAAGACATCAATCACCTGCCGTTTTTCATCAATTGTCAATTCGATGAGCTCGGGCAAGGTCTCAACCCCCATCTTGTCCAGTACGCGACTGCGGTGCAGTTTGACGGTGGATGCGGCCGATCCGTTGAGATCGGCAATCTCCTTGTTGCCATAGCCTTTGATCATCAGAAGGCAAATTTCTTGCTCTTTTTCGGTCAATCGGTTGAAGCGTTGACGAATGTCCATGTCTCGCACCAGATTGTGTTGGCGTACGCGGTCGCTGTTGAGGCCATTTTCAATGGCTCTGACCAAGGACTCCATGCTGAAGGGCTTCAGAAGAAAGTCGATTGCGCCTTGCTTCATGGCTGAGATGATTTCGGCAGGCTGACTCTCTCCGCTGATGAAAATGATCGGCGTTTCACGCCCCGTCTGAAGCAAGCTGCTTTGTAATTCGATGCCGGACATTTCCGGCATGCGCATGTCCAGAAGGATCACGGCCGGTGAGATGGGCAAGGAATCCCTGAGAAATGAACGCGGACCATCGAAGGTCTGCACCGAATAGTGTGACGAACTGAGCGTGAACGCGAGACTGCGGCAAACCGATGGATCATCATCGATCAAATAAATATGGCCCCGGAAATCATCAAAATTCATAAAAGAATGTTAGTTGCTTTTCTTTTGATTTGAATACGCTAATTGGCGTATGCGGTGCCATTTATTTGAATTAATAAGAACTCAAAAACATTCATTCGGTGCATTACGGGCAAAATTCCCTGAGCATGAGCAACATAAGATAGCGGCATGTCTTCAATTCAATCAGCACCGATGATCGACTTGCCCAAAGATGCCCAAAGCATCCTGAACCTGGCGGCGCGTTCGCTTTTTGATGTGTTTGCAAATGCCAGCGAAGGCATGTTGTTGGTGGACCGCTCAGGCCGTGTGGTCTGGATCAATGACCAATACCGTCGCTATTTGCCGGCCCTGGGTTTTGCCCGTGAAGAGGATTTTGTCGGGCAGGCGGTTTCGTCGGTGGTGCAAAACACCCAGATGCATCAGGTGCTGGAAACAGGCAAGCCCATCCTGATCGACTTGCTGATCAACAAGGCTGGCACTTTTGTCGTCAGCCGTTACCCCTTGCGCGACGATGCCGGGCGCGTCATCGGGGCCTTGGGCGTGGTGCTGTTTGATCAGCCGCAATCGAACCTTCAACCCTTGATGGCCAAGTTTGCGCAGATGCAGCGAGAGCTGGACGAAGCGCGCGATGCCTTGGCGGTGCAACGACGCTCGAATGCGGGGCTGCGCCAGGCCAAACACAGCTTTGCCAGCTTTGTCGGTGGCAGCGTCGTGGTGGCCGACCTCAAGCGCCAGGCGCGCCGGGCTGCGCAGTCGAGCAGCCCTGTCTTGCTGCTGGGCGAGACCGGCACAGGCAAAGAACTGCTGGCCCATGCCATCCATGCGACATCGCCCCGGGCGCGTGGGCCTTTGGTGAGCGTGAACATCGCGGCGGTGCCAGAGACTTTGCTGGAAGCCGAGTTTTTTGGGGTGGCACCGGGGGCCTACACCGGGGCCGAACGCCGCGGCCGAGAGGGCAAATTCAAACTGGCCGATGGCGGCACCTTGTTGCTGGATGAAATCGGGGACATGCCCCTGGGTTTGCAGGCCAAGTTGTTGCGCGCATTGCAAGAAAGCGAGGTGGAGCCCTTGGGCTCCAACCGCCTGGAACATGTGGATGTGCGGGTGATAGCAGCTACCTCGCGAGACCTGGGGGCCTTGGTGCGCGAAGGGCGTTTTCGAGAAGACCTGTACTACCGCCTGAACGTCTTGCCTTTGCGCGTGCCCCCGCTGCGAGAACGGGCATCGGACATTCCGGCCTTGCTGGAAGTGCTGACCGAGGAACTGGCCCTGCGCAATGGCTTGCCGCATCCCGAATTCACGCCTCAGGCCACAGCGCTCTTGAGTGCTCAGCACTGGCGGGGGAATGTGCGAGAGTTGCGCAACATCATTGAGCAGCTGCTCTTGCGCGGCGAAGGTGGAGTGATCGATGACGATTCGGTGGCCCAGGTCCTGCAAGCGTCAGGCTTGAGCCAGATCGCCGTGCCTGTCCAGACTCCGATGGCCGCTCCTCCTGCGCGATCGACAGATGTTCAGGGATTGCTGCGTCCCTTGGTCGAGCAAGTCCGCGAGCTGGAGGTTCAGGCGATAGCGGCTGCATTGAAGACTACCGCGGGCAACAAGGTGGCGGCCGCCAAACTGCTGGGCATGTCCCGCGCCAAGTTGTACCAGCGCCTGGCTTGAGTTGTCTATTTAATGGACGTTTGTCTGTTTTTCGTGCATCAAGTTTGTCTTTTTAAAAGACATTTTGAGCGCGGCCTGAAGTCTGAAAGCCCAAAAACATCGCAGTGACAAGGACTTGCCCCATCGCATGGGCGACTGATCGGTTGGCACGGCTTGTGCAAAGATGCAGGTGCAACACCACTTATCAGGAGACCTGCATGATCCGTCGACATCTCATTTCTTTGGCCGCGCTGAGCGCGTGCGCGGTGATGGCCCCCGCAGCCATGGCTCAGGGCAAGGACATCAAAATTGCCCACATCTACAGCAAGACCGGTCCGCTGGAGGCCTACGGCAAGCAGACCCAGGTCGGTCTGATGATGGGCTTGGACTACGCCACCGGCGGCACCATGACCGTGGGCGGCCGCAAGATCGTGGTGATCGAAAAAGACGACCAGGGCAAGCCTGACCTGGGCAAAAACCTCTTGGCCGCCGCCTATGGCGACGACAAGGTGGACCTGGCTGTCGGTCCGACCGCATCTCCCGTGGCGCTGGCCATGCTGCCGGTGGCCGAAGAGTACAAAAAGATTTTGCTGGTCGAGCCTGCCGTGGCCGACTCCATCACCGGCGAGAAGTGGAACAAATACATCTTCCGCACCGGCCGCAACAGCAGCCAGGACGCGATTGCCAACGCTGTGGCCGTGGACAAAGACGGCGTGAGCATCGTCACCATGGCGCAAGACTCCGCTTTTGGTCGTGACGGCGTCAAGGCCTTCAAGGAATCCCTGAAAAAATCCAAGCTGGTGCACGAAGAGTACCTGCCGCCCGCCACCACCGACTTCACCGCCGGTGCGCAGCGCATGATCGACAAGCTCAAGGGCCAGCCTGGCCGCAAGATCATCTTCATCATCTGGGCCGGTGGCAACCCTTTCAAGATCGCCGACATGGACTTGAAGCGCTACGGCATCGAGATCGCCACGGGTGGCAACATCCTGCCCGCCATGGTGGCTTACAAGCAGTTCCCCGGTATGGAGGGCGCGGCTTACTACTACTTCGGCATGCCCAAGAATCCGGTGAACGACGCCATGGTGTCGATGCACTACACCCAGTTCAAAACGCCACCTGACTTCTTCACCGCAGGTGGTTTCTCGTCGGCCATGGCCTTGGTCACCGCGCTCAAAAAGACCAATGGCGACACCAGCGCCAACAAGCTCATCAGCACCATGGAAGGCATGAGTTTTGACACGCCCAAGGGCAAGATGACTTTCCGGAAGGAAGACCACCAAGCCATGCAGAGCATGTACCACTTCAAGATCAAGGTGGACCCGGCTTTCGCCTGGGGCGTGCCCGAGCTGATCCGCGAGATCAAGCCCGAAGAAATGGATGTGCCGATTCGCAACAAGCGCTGATGGGCTCACTGTAGGTCGGTGGCTTTAGCCCCGACGTGCAGGTTGAGCAAAAGCCTGTGTCGGGGCTGAAGCCGCCGACCTACAAAAAAATTATGTTCTGTCGTCTTGGCGGGATCGCCTACTTTTGAATTGAACGCATGCTTGAAACCCAAAACCTGACTGTGCGGTTTGGCGGTCATGTGGCCGTCAACGCGGTGTCGTGCCGTTTTGAGCCCGGCACGCTCACCGCCATCGTCGGCCCCAACGGGGCGGGCAAAACCACTTACTTCAACCTGATCTCAGGTCAGCTGTCGGCCACCGCTGGCTCGGTGCACCTGAACGGCCGTGAGTTAACCGGCTTGCCCGCATCGGCGCGCACCCGCGCTGGTTTGGGCCGGGCGTTTCAGCTGACCAACCTGTTTCCTAATTTGTCGGTGCTCGAAAACGTGCGTTTGGCGGTCCAGGCGACGAAAGAAGGCGCACACCGCAGGGGCCTGAACCTGTGGAGCATCTGGAGCGACCACGCGACTTTGACGAACCGCGCTTTGGAAATTTTGCAGTCCGTATCGATGATCGCGCAGCAAGACGCCCCGGTGGCCAGCTTGCCGCACGGCGACCAGCGCAAGCTCGAAGTGGCGCTCTTGATGGCACTGGAGCCTTCGGTCTACATGTTCGACGAGCCCACCGCTGGCATGAGCCACGATGAAGCGCCAGTCATCCTCGACCTGATCCGCCAGCTGAAAAAAGACAAGAGCAAAACCATCTTGTTGGTCGAGCACAAGATGGATGTGGTGCGCGAGTTGGCCGACCGCATCATCGTGCTGCACAACGGCACGCTGGTGGCCGATGGCGAACCCAACGAAGTGATCGCTTCGCCCATCGTTCAGGAAGCCTACTTGGGCAAAGCCAGGGAGGCTGCATGAGTACGAATTTGCTGACCCTCGAAGGTGTGCACACGCACATCGGGGCGTACCACATCCTGCACGGGGTGGATCTGGTCGTGCCGCGTGGCGAGCTGACCATGCTGCTGGGACGCAATGGCGCCGGCAAGACCACCACGCTGCGCACCATCATGGGCCTGTGGCAAGCCTCTCAAGGGCGCATCAGCTTTGGCGGTGAAGACATCACAAAGCTCAACACGCCCGCCATTGCGCAAAAGAACATCGCTTACGTGCCTGAAAACATGGGCATCTTCTCGGACCTCACGGTGAAAGAAAACATGCTTTTGGCTGCCCGCAGCGCCAAGCATGCGGCGCAGATGGACGAAGCGCGTTTGCAGTGGATTTTCAAACTCTTCCCGGCGGTGGAAAAGTTCTGGAACCACCCAGCGGGCAAGTTGTCGGGTGGGCAAAAACAGATGCTGGCGGTGTCGCGGGCGATTGTGGAGCCGCGTGATTTGCTGATCATCGACGAGCCCAGCAAGGGCCTGGCTCCAGCCATCATCCAGAACATGATCGACGCGTTCCAGCAGCTCAAGGCTAGCGGCGTGACGATCTTGCTGGTGGAGCAAAACATCCACTTCGCCCAGCAGCTGGGCGACAGCGTGGCCGTGATGGACAACGGCCGCGTGGTGCATGCAGGCCGCATGCAGGCGCTGGCCGAAGACACGGCCTTGCAGCAATCCTTGTTGGGGCTGGCACTGTGAAACTCTTTCAAGACATCGATACACGCCCCTTGCTGCTCGTGCCCGTGCTGGCTTTGCTGGCCTGGCCCTTGATCGGCTCGGGCTCGACCTGGCTCACGCTCACGGTGGCGGGTCTCGCCATGGGCATGATCATCTTCATCATGGCCTCGGGCCTGACGCTGGTGTTTGGCCTGATGGACGTGCTGAACTTCGGTCACGGCCTGTTCATCGCGCTGGGTGCCTTCGTGGCCACCAGCGTGTTGGGCGCCATGGGCGACTGGACGGGCTCGGGCGAGTGGTGGCGCAACATGGTGGCCGTGCTGCCCGCGATGCTGATCGCCATGGCCGTGGCTGCGGCTGTGGGCTTGGCGTTTGAGCGCTTCATCGTGCGGCCTGTGTACGGCCAGCACCTCAAGCAGATCCTGATCACCATGGGCGGCATGATCATTGGCGAAGAACTGATCAAGGTCATTTGGGGGCCGCTGCAGATCGCCTTGCCTTTGCCCGAGGCCATGCGCGGCTCTGTGCTGTGGGGCGACGCCGCGATTGAGAAATACCGATTGCTGGCCGTGGCCGTGGGCTTGGCCGTGTTTGCGGTGCAGATGTGGGTGCTGGGCCGCACCAAGATCGGCCTGCTCATCCGTGCGGGCGTGCAAGACCGCGAGATGGTCGAGTCGCTGGGCTACCACATCCGCCGCTTGTTTGTGGGCGTGTTTGTGGCGGGCAGCGCGCTGGCTGGTTTGGGCGGCGTCATGTGGGGCCTGTACCAGCAAAACGTGGTGCCGCAAATGGGCGCGCAGGTCAACGTGCTGATCTTCATCGTCATCATCATTGGCGGTCTGGGCTCGACCGGTGGGGCGTTGATTGGCGCTTTGCTGGTGGGCCTGATGGCCAACTACACCGGCTTTTTGGCGCCCAAGCTGGCGCTGTTTTCCAACATCGCGCTGATGGCGGGCATCCTGCTGTGGCGTCCGCAGGGCGTGTACCCGGTGGCCAACCGCTGAGGAAAAGACATGTTGAACCGTTTGATTTCCAACGACCCGCCACGCAGCCTCCTGCTGGCCGCCTTGCTGATCTTGGTCCTGCTCGGGCTGGCCTTCGCACCGTTTTTATTTCCGGGCGTCAAGGCCTTGTCGGTCGCAGCCAAGGTGCTGATCTTTGTGGTGCTGGTCGCAGGCTTTGACTTGCTCTTGGGCTACACCGGCATCGTGAGCTTCGCGCACACCATGTTCTTTGGCATCGGGGCCTATGGCATCGCCATTTCGTCCAACACCTGGGGGCCGACCTGGGGCGCTTTGGCCGCAGGCTTTGCCTTGTCGCTGGCGCTCACGCTGGTGCTGTCCTTGGCCATTGGCTTGTTTTCGCTGCGGGTGCGGGCGATCTTTTTCGCCATGATCACCTTGGCCGTGGCGGCGGCCTTTCAGACGCTGGCCTCGCAGCTGTCGGACTTCACCGGTGGTGAAGACGGCCTGAGCTTCAAGCTGCCCGAGCTGCTGCTGCCCAGCACCGAGTTCAGCGAAGAGCCCTTCCTCGGCGTGTCGCTCGATGGGCGTTTGCTCTGCTACTACCTGCTGTTTGTGCTGGCCGTGGGCATGCTCTTGTCGCTCTTGCGTATCGTTAACTCGCCGTTTGGCCGGGTCTTGCAAGCCATCCGCGAAAACGAATTCCGCGCCGAGGCCATTGGCTACCGCGTGGTGGTTTACCGCACGCTGTCGAGTGTGTTGTCGGCGCTTTACGCCTGTGTGGCCGGGGCCATGCTGGCGCTTTGGTTGCGCTACAACGGGCCCGATACGTCGCTGAGTTTTGAAATCATGATGGATGTGCTGCTGATCGTGGTGATCGGCGGCATGGGCACCATCTATGGCGCGGCCATCGGCTCGGTGTTGTTCTTGCTGGCGCAAAGCTATTTGCAGGACCTGCTGCGCCTGGCCAGTGAGGCCACGGCGGCGGTGCCCATGTTGTCGGCACTGCTCTCGCCCGACCGCTGGTTGCTGTGGCTGGGTCTTTTGTTTGTGCTGTCGGTGTATTACTTTCCCACCGGGGTGGTGGGGCGCTTGCGCAGCCGTGCAGCGCTGAATGCCTTGGCATCGTCGAAACAGGCTTGAGGTTGATATGACATTCACATCCAACTACATCACTTGCGCCGGGCTGGAAATCCATTACACCGATTGGGGCAAGGCCGACAAAGGCACGGTGATCGCCTGGCACGGTCTGGCCCGCACGGGCCGCGACATGGACGAGCTGGCTGCGCACTTGAGCGCTCGCGGCTGGCGTGTCATTTGCCCCGACACGGTGGGGCGCGGCTTGTCGCAATGGAGCCGTGCGCCCGAGCAAGAGTATTGCCTGGCGTTTTATGCCCGCATCGCCCGCGAGCTGATGGACGGTTTGCAGCTGCGCGCCGTGCATTGGGTGGGCACCTCCATGGGTGGCGCGATTGGCACGCTGTGCGCGGCGGGCCTGGTCGAGCCCAGCTTGAAGCACCGCATCCTGAGCCTGACGCTCAACGACAACGCGCCCGAGTTGGCCCAAGCGGCCATCGAGCGCATCAAGGCCTATGCAGGTACGCCTCCCGCTTTTGCCACGGTGACCGAGCTCGAAGCCTTTTTGCGCCAGGTCTACAAGCCCTTTGGTTGGTTGAGCGATGCGCAGTGGCGACGCCTGACCGAAACCTCGGTGCGCCGCTTGCCCGATGGACGTGTGACGCCGCATTACGATCCGGCCATGGTGACGCAGTTCACCGCGCACCCTGACGACTACTTGATCTGGCCGCATTACGACGCGCTCAAACTGCCGGTGCTGCTGCTGCGGGGCGTGGTCTCTGATTTGGTTTTGCCTGAAACTGTGATCGAGATGCGTCGGCGTGGACCGGGTGTCTGGGGCTTGCTCAAAACCATCGAGGTGCCCGGCTGCGGCCATGCCCCGGCGCTCAATGTCTTGCAGCAGCTGGAATGGGTGACCGAGTTCATCGAAGCCGCTTGAGCATGGGTGTTTTCACTCTGGCAGCTCCTGTCTTTTGCCGGGACAATAGATCGGTTCATGAGTGGAGATTGAGATGCGTTTTCTGAAACTTTGGCCCGTGCTGGCCCTGTGTGCCACGGGTGCCCAAGCCCAAAACCGCGAAGTCAACATCATCTGCTCGGCCCAAGCGGCCTGGTGCAGCATGATTGCCGTCACTTTTGAAAAGAGCCAAGGCATCAAGGTCAACATGACGGCCAAGGGCTCGGGTGAAGCCATTGCCCAGCTGGCCGCAGAAAAAGCCAATCCCAAAACCGACATCTGGTTTGGCGGCACAGGCGACCCGCACCTGCAGGCGGCAGAACAAAACCTGAGCCTCGAATACAAATCGCCCACGCTGCCCAAGCTGCACGACTGGGCGCAAAAGCAAGCCGCGCAATCGGGCTACAAGACCGTGGGCATTTATTCCGGCCCGCTGGGGTTTGGCTACAACACCGAGTTGCTGGCCAAGAAAAAACTGCCTGTGCCCAAGACTTGGGGCGACCTGCTCAAACCCGAATACAAG
>JBEEJQ010000092.1:0-11036 GCA_041169105.1 Pseudomonadota bacterium
TTCGGTGATCTCGGACACCACGCGCAGGGTGTAGGGGAACTCTTCTTTGCTTGGCAACACAGCGGCCAAAGCACGCTTGGCCAGACGGCCGTGGCCGATTTCGCGGCGCTTGGTCGAGCCCATGCGGCCCACTTCGCCGGTGGCAAAGGGAGGCATGTTGTAGTGGAACATGAAGCGGTCTTCGAACTCGCCAGCCAGTGCGTCGATGCGCTGTGCGTCGCGCTCGGTGCCCAGGGTGGTCACGACCAAAGCCTGCGTTTCGCCACGTGTGAACAAGGCCGAGCCGTGTGTGCGGGGCAGCACGCTGTTGCGGATTTCGATGGGGCGCACGGTGCGTGTGTCGCGGCCGTCGATGCGGGGCTCACCGGCCAAAATCTGGCTGCGCACGATGCGGGCTTCGATTTCGAACAGCAGGTTGTCGAGCTTGACGGGATCAAACGCCACGCCCTCTTCGGCCAAAGCGACTTTGACCGAAGCGTAGGCTTCGCGGCAAGCGTGTGTACGGGCTTGCTTGTTGCGCAGCTGGTAAGCGGCACGCAGTTTTTCTTCAGCCAAAGAAGCCAACTTGGCTTCGAAAGCGGTGTCGCGGGCAGGCGCTTGCCAGTCCCACACAGGCTTGCCGGCTTCGCGCACCAACTCGTGGATCGCGTTGATGGCGGTCTGGCTTTGCTCGTGGCCATAGACCACGGCACCCAGCATGATTTCTTCGGACAGTTGCAGGGCTTCGGATTCCACCATCAGCACAGCGGCTTCGGTGCCGGCCACCACCAGGTCCATCACGCTGTCTTTGCGCTGGGTCTGGCCGGGGTTCAGGACGTATTCGCCGTTGATGTAACCCACGCGAGCGGCGCCGATGGGGCCGTTGAACGGGATGCCCGAGATGGACAATGCGGCAGACACTGCGATCATCGCGGCGATGTCGGCATCGACTTCAGGGTTCAAAGACACGGTGTGGATGACCACGTGCACGTCGTTGTAGAAACCTTCAGGGAACAGAGGACGGATCGGGCGGTCGATCAGACGGCTCGTCAGGGTCTCGTGCTCGCTGGGCTTGGCTTCACGCTTGAAGAAGCTGCCAGGGATCTTGCCTGCGGCGTATGTCTTCTCGATGTAATCGACCGTCAGCGGGAAAAAGTCTTGACCGGCTTTGGCGATCTTGGAACCCACCACAGTGGCGAGCACCACAGTGCCTTCCATGTCGAGCAGCACAGCGCCGCCAGCTTGGCGAGCGACTTCGCCGGTTTCCATCTTGACCGTGTGCTGGCCCCATTGGAAGGTTTTGGTAACTTTGTTGAAAATGGACATGTTCAGAACTCCTGAAACAAAAAGGGCATGAGGCTGCACCCGGGGCCCGAAATCTGACGCTCTGAACTCGATGCCATTCCACAAAACCTTGGCTCAAAAGCCTTGTGGAATGACACAGCGCGGGTTCTTCCTGACAAATTTCGACTGAAAAAAGAATAAAGCGCCTGAGCTAGCGAGCTAACTCAGGCGCTTTTCATCTGGAGAGACGATTACTTACGCAGGCCAAGCTTGGCGATCAGCGCAACGTAACGGTCAGCATCACGGGACTTGAGGTAGTCCAACAGCTTGCGGCGACGGCTCACCATGCGCAGCAGACCGCGGCGACCGTGATGGTCTTTGGCGTGGGTTTTGAAGTGGGGGGTCAACTCGTTGATGCGAGCAGTCAGCAAAGCGACTTGGACTTCTGGGGAGCCTGTATCGTTGGCGGCACGTGCGTTGGCCTTGACGACCTCGGCCTTGATCGAAGATGCGATCATGGTTTTTTTCCTTGTTGTTCGCCTGGATTCAAGAATGAATTTCAGCGGGTTAATGACTTGCGCCAGCTGCCGGAAAAGCGGATGGCGTGCGCTTTGCAAATCGCAAAACAGGCGGATTATAGCCCGAAACAGCCCTTGGAACCCGTAGGTCGGACGCTTCAGCTCCGACATGGGTGGGCTCAGCTCAGAACTTATGGCGGAGCTAAAGCTCACGACCTACAGCAAACCCGCCGATCAACATGGGCGACAGTTAAAGGGTTTTCACCCTCCGATGGGCCCCGGCAACTGCCTAAAGTAGTTCCCAAGGAGCTTTTTCATGAAACTTGCCTTCGCCCCTCTCGCCTTTGCCCTGGCCAGTCTGTTGTCCCTGCAGGCCCCTCAAGCCCATGCACAGACCTACCCAGCCAAGCCGATTCGCTTGGTGGTCACCTTCACCCCGGGCGGGGCACCCGACATTTTGGCCCGGCTCTTCAGCGAAAAAGCCCAGCTGGGCCAGCCAGTCGTCATTGACAACAAACCCGGCGCGGGCGGCAACATCGGGGCCGACATCGTGGCCAAATCGCCCGGCGACGGCTACACCCTGGTCATGGGCACGGTGGGCACGCACTCGATCAACGGGGCGCTGTACGACAAGATGCCCTACGACATGGTGAAGAACTTCTCCCCCATCTCGCTCGTCGCCTCGGCCCCCAACCTGCTGGTGGTCAACAACGACCTGCCCGTCAAAAGCGTGCCCGAACTGATCGCCTACATGAAGGCCAACCCCAACAAACTGTCGTTTGGCTCGCCCGGCACCGGCACATCGGTACACGTCTCGGGTGAATTGTTCAAATCCATGACCGGCACCAGCATGACGCATGTGCCCTACAAAGGCCGCCAATTTGCCATCCCCGACCTGGTGGGCGGCAGCATCCAGCTCATGTTCGACAACATGCCCTCGGCCCTGCCCATGGCCCGCGAAGGCAAGATCCGCGCTCTGGCCCAAACCACCGCCAAACGATCCCCCGCCGCCCCCGATGTGCCCACCATGGCTGAATTTGTGCCCGGCTTCGAAGCCACCACCTGGTTCGCCATGTTCGCTCCGGCCAACGTGCCCAAGCCGGTCATCGACAAGCTCAACGCCGAAGTCGTGCGCGTGTTCCGCCTGCCTGAAGTTCAAGACCGCCTGAAAACCCTGGGCCTGGACCCTGTGTTGTCCACCCCAGAAGAGCTGGCCCGATACCAAGCGGTTGAAATCACCAAATGGGCCAAAGTGGTCAAAGAGTCGGGTGCTAAGGCGGAGTGAATTTGGCTTGACGGCTTACTGGGCCGACAACCACCCCTTGAGCCGCTCCACGCCCTGCGCCAAACGGCTCAGGTCTTTGGACGCAAAGCACCACCGCAGCCAGCCCGCCGCCTCTGGAGCAAAAGCTTCCCCGGGAGCCAGGCCCAGGCCGGCTTCGGCCACCAGGCGTTTGGCGGTGGCGACCGAGTCAGGGTGGCCTTCGAGCTTGAAAAACGCATACATGCCGCCTTTGGCCGGGGCCACTTGCACGCCGGGCACGGCCTGCAACAGCGGCACCAGGGTGTCGCGACAAGCCTTCAGGTGCGCCACCACGCGGGGCGTGATGTTGGCGGTGTTTTGCAAAGCCACCACACCGGCCCGCTGGGTGAAGACCGAGGCACACGAGGTGTTGAACTCGATCAGCTTGCCCATATGGTGCGTCATCGCCTCGGGCATGACCAGCCAGCCCAGGCGCCAGCCGGTCATCAAGAAGCTTTTGGAAAAGCTGTGCACCACGACCAGGCGGTCGTCGGGTTCGGACACGTCCAGAAAGGACGGGGCGCAGCCGTTGGCGGTGTCACTTTCGTAATACAGGCGCTCGTACACCTCGTCGGCGAGAACCCAGGTGCCGGTGGCGCGGCAGTGCGCCAGGATCTCGGCTTGCTCGGTGCGGCTGAGCGTCCAACCGGTGGGGTTGTTGGGCGAGTTGACGATCAACATACAGGTGGCGGGCGTGATGGCGGCTTTGAGGGCGGCCATGTCGAGCTGCCATTGGCCATTCACCGGGCTCAGGGCCACGCATTTCAAGTTGGCCCCCATCACCAGCGCTTGCGCGGTCAGGTTGGGCCACACGGGCGTGACGGCGACGACTTCGTCGCCTGCATCGATCAAGGCTTGTGCGGCCAACATCAAGGCATTGACGCCGCCTGAGGTGATGGCGATGCGGTCGGTACTTATGGGGCCATGCAAAGCCGACATGTAATCCGACACCGCTTGGCGCAGTTCGGGCAGGCCCAAGTTGTGCGAATAAAACGTCTCGCCCTTTTGCATGGAATCGATGGCGGCTTGGCGCACCACATCGGGCGTGACTTCGTCGGACTCGCCAAACCAGAAAGCCAGCACATCGGGGCGGCCCATACCCGCGTTGGCCACTTCGCGGATACGGGACTCTTCCAGATCGAGCACGGTCTGGCGCATGAAAGGGGGTGTCGGGTGGTTCATGCCTTCATCCTAACTTCTGAGCATGCAACTGGCGGCGCGAGCTTGCGAAATTTATGCGCAGGACTATCATGGCTGTCACAAAAAACAGTTCAGGGAGACCTCATGAAACACCGCCGAACCGTGCTGCTCATCGGACTGCTGTCCGCCCTCCTCGCCTCAGGCTTGGCACCGTCCGTAGCCTCAGCCGCTTCCACCAGCGGCGTGCGGAAAAAAGCCCCCAAACAAGCCATCGACCGAGGCCCCGCTGAAACCCGGGCCGAGCGCGACAAACGCCTCGCACGCGAATGCAAGGGCCGCCCCAACGCCGGTGCTTGCGAGGGTTACGGCTACTGAGCCCACCACTGGCGCAAGCCACTGACCCGCACGCTGGGTCGTGCAATGGCGGACTCAAGCAAACCGGCTTGGGCTTCGATCAGGGTGAACTGTTCGCGGGCGCGGGTGATGCCGGTGTAGACCAGCTCGCGTGAGAGTACTTCTGCACCGCCCGGTGGCAAGACCAGTGCGGTGTGCAAAAACTCCGAGCCCTGGCTTTTGTGCACCGTCATGGCAAACGCGGTTTCCACATGCGCCAGGCGCGTCACGCTGACCGAGCGCAGCTGATCGCCATCGAGGAACCAGGCTTTGAGCTGTCCCTGAAGGCTGGGCAGGACCACGCCGACATCGCCGTTGAACACACCCAGCTGCGTGTCGTTGCGCGTGACCATGACCGGGCGACCAGCAAACCATTCGCCTTGGGGCTTGAGCCATCCTTGATCAGCCAGTGCTTTTTGCACCGAGGCATTCAGGACCTCGGTGCCCCATTCGCCTTGACGCACGGCGCACAACACGCGAAAGCGATCAAAGGCCTGCAAGACCGCTTGCACCCAAGCTTCGTGCGCGCCCTCGCCAGGGCCACGGGCCATGCAGGCCAGGTAATCGGCATAAGACGGTTTGCCGCTCAAGCCCCGCGCCAGATCGCTCACCGCCAACGGACTGAGTGCATGCTGCGCCCACAAAGGATGCGTGCCTGCGCCAGCATCAGCGCCTTGCAAGACCAGGCTTGCAGCGGCCGCATCACCCCGGTTGACGGCCAAAGCGAGTTGCCCAATCGGGCCACCAAAGCGGCGGCTTTCGCGCAGCATCACGGTTTGCTGGGCCAAAGGCGGCGCTGACGAGCCAACTGCGAGATACACCGCACCCAGCGCCTGCCCGGCCACGGTCTGCACAAACTGGGCCGTGTCGGCGCTGTAGTGGCCTTGCGCCGCGTCGCGGCACAAATCGCCCAGCACCGCACCGGCCTCGACCGAGGCCAGCTGGTCCTTGTCGCCCAGCAGCACCAGACGCGCATGCGGCGGCAGGGCTTGCAGCAAGGCGTCCATCATTTCCAGATGCACCATCGAGGCTTCGTCCACGATGAGCACATCCACATCGAGCGGGTGGGCCGCATGGTGGCGGAACTGGCGCGAATCGGGCCGCGCCCCCAACAGCGAATGCAAGGTGCGCGCTGGCCCCATGCGCTCGACCAGGGCCTTGAGGTCCAGCCCCGCATCTGCGGGCACCGTCATGTCCTGCAGCGCCTTGTCGATGGATTGCTTCAAACGTGCTGCGGCTTTGCCGGTGGGCGCGGCCAGCGCCACGCGCAAGGGGCTGCCCGTGTCGTGCAGCGCCAGCAACAAGGCCAACAAGCGGGCCGCGGTGTAGGTCTTGCCCGTGCCCGGCCCGCCGGTGATCACCGACAAACGGGCCCGCAGGGCCACAGCGCAGGCCATTTTTTGCCAATCGATCTCGACCGCCGTGGCATCGGCCGGTGCCGCATCGCCCGGTGCAACATCGCGCGGTGCAAAAAAACGGTCCAGCCAGGCCCGCGCAGGGGCCTCGGCCACCGGTAGGGGTTCGCAGGCGCGATGCAACAGGCCCTGCCCCACCCGCTGCTCATAAGCGGCATAGCGGCGCAGATACAAGAGCGGTGCATCGGCCGTTCCGCCCAGCACCAGCGGCTGCCCCGCATCGGGGGCGCCGGGTGCGCGCAGGCAAGCGGCCTGCAACTGCGCACGCCAGGCACTCACATCGGCGGGCAGTTGCGCCCACAAGGCCTTGAGTCCCATCGGGCCATCGGCCCACAGCGCAGGCCAGCCCAACAGGTCCAGCGGCGCATCGCTCAAGGCGGCGACCGACAAACAGGTGTGGCCTCGCCCTTCCATCTGCGCCAGCACGGCAGCGGCTACCAGCACCGCCGCCGGGGCGTGCGGGTCCAGCCGGTGCAATTGCTCGGCCAAGGCGCTGTCCAGGCGGCGCAGCAGCCCTTGGTCGGCCCAGTGGTGCAGCCACTGCAAGGCCTGCGCAGCGCTCAGGGTTTGTGCGGACAAGTCCTGCAGCCAATCCATCTGGGTCGCAGGCACCACAAAGGCGCGGGGGTTTTTGCGCACGTTCATGCGGCCTCCTCGGGGGTCAACATGGCGTCCAGCGCGTCGAGCAAAGCCACCGGCGCGGGCAAGGTGCAACAGCCCCCGGCCGGCCCGTCGATGCCGCGCAAAAACAGGTACACCGCGCCGCCCAATTGCTGGGCCGGGTCGTAGGCATCGCCCAAGCGGGCACGCAGCAAGCGGTGCAACGCCAACATGTACAGCGCCGCCTGCACCTCGTAGCGGTGGTGCGCCATGGCCTGGTCCAGCGCTTGCGCGGTGTAGGCCGCATCATGAGTGCCCAAGTGGTTGGATTTGTAGTCCAGCACCCAGTAGCGCCCCTCGTGCTCAAACACCAGATCGGCAAAGCCCATCAGCATGCCGTGCAATTGCGCATCGGGCAGCTGCGGACGGCTCACGCCAGGCAGCAAATGCTGCTGGCACAGCGCGTCGATTTCCTGCGCGTGCAAGCGCTCGGCGGGCAACCAAAATTCCATCTCGGGCAACAAGGTGCCCAGCGCGTTCAATGCAGCCTCGGGCCCGCGCAGCGGCTGGGCCACCACGCGGCTGAGCCAGTGCAGCACGTCGGGGGCCTGCGCCACATAGCCTGCGCGTTCGCAGCGTTTGAGCAAACGATCTGCCAAGGGTGTGCCGGGCTGCAAGGCAAAGTTTTCGGCGGCCAGCCATTCGAGCTGGTCGTGCAAGAAGTTGCCCGCACTGGGGCCCCGTGCAAAACCATGCCAGGCCTGCGCAACAGCGGTGGTGGGCCACGGCACTTCGTCCACAACAGGCTCGTCGTCGGCCGGGCGCGGCGTGGCCATGTCCAGCCCGGTGTGCGCCAGCGGCTGCGAAGACAAGTCCCGCGTCAAGCGCGAAAAACTGGCAATGGTCCAGCGCTTGTCGATGACGGCGGTGCTGTGCAGCGCATCGCGCAGCGCGGCCTGTTGTTCGGTGCGTTGCCAGCAGCTCAAGGGCACCTCTTGCGGGGCCCGCGTGAGCTGCACCGACAGGGGCTGACCTTGCGCATTCGTTTCCAACGCCTGCCACCGGGTGGCCCAATCGCTGGCTTCCAGCGCTTGGCCGCCGCTGAGCAAATGGCCCGCTGCGCTGTCGTGGTTCACACAGGTTTTGCCATTGCCGCGCTTGATCGCGCCCCAGCCCAGCCACAAGGCATGCCGCGCACGGGTCAGAGCCACGTACCACAGGCGCAGGTCTTCGCGCAGGCGGTCCCGGTCGGCACCCTTGGCATCGGTCTTGTCAAAAGCCAGCGTCCAGCGGCGCTCGCCTTGGGCATCGCTCACTTGCAGCACAGCGGCCTTGTCGGCCGTCACCACACGGTGGCTGTGCGCAAAGGGCAGGCAGACCACCGGGTATTCCAGCCCCTTGCTCTTGTGGATGGTGATGACTTTGACCAGGTCTTCGTCGCTTTCCAGCCGCACGGTCTGCTCTTCGTTCTCGCTGGCACTGCCGTCCAGCGCCTCGTCGATCTGCTGGGCCAGCCAGCGGATCAAAGCCTGTTCACCGTCCAGCTGCTGGCTGGCCGTTTGCAACAGCTCGGCCAGGTGCAGCACATTGGTCAGGCGGCGTTCGCCATCGGGCTGACCACGCCAGCGCCCGGCCAGCTGCAGCACATGCAGCGACTGGCGCAGCATGGCCAGCACGCCCTGGCTTTGCCAGGTCTGGTGCAGCTCGCGCATCTGCTCGGCACGCTGGTCCAGCAGTTCGTCCTGCGTGGCCAGATCGTGCAACTCGTCCAGGCTCAGGCCCACGGTGCGCGTGCCCAGGGCGGCGCGCACACGGCGCATGTCTTGCGGCTCGGCCACGCCGCGCAGCCACAGGCACAGGTCTTGTGCTTCGTCGCTGGCAAACACCGAGTCGCGGTCGGACAGGTACACCGAGGCCACGCCGCGCACACGCAGCGCGTCGCGCACGGCAGCGGCCTCCACACCGGTGCGCACCAGCACCGCGATGTCTTTGGGCTTGAGCGGGGTGTCGCCTTTTTGTGCATCGACAAAGCGCGCTTGCGGATCGCTGAGCCAGGCCACGATCTGCTCGGCACACAGGGCCGACAAATGCGCACGCGCATCGCGCTGGCTGCGCAGCGTGTCGTCGTGCACCACCGTCATGGCATCGATCGGGCCGGTGCTGGCGTACAGCACTTCAGATCGACCTTTGGCATCGACGCTCTGGAAAGGCAACGGGTCGTCTGCGCCCTGGCGATAGCCAAAGGCATCGAGCGGGATCTCGAACCAGCGGTTGACCACATCGACCACCGCTTGGGTGGACCGGAAGTTGGTGCCCAGCACATGGTGGCGGCCTTGCGTGGCGCGGCGGGCGGCCAGGTAGCTCTGGATGTCTGCGCCCCTGAATCCATAAATCGATTGCTTGGGGTCACCGATCAGCAGCAACGCCGTGTCTGGCCTGTTCTCGGCCGTGCGGTAGATGCGGTCAAACAAGCGGAACTGCAGTGGCGAGGTGTCCTGAAACTCGTCGATCATCGCCACCGGGAACTGTTCGCGCAGGCGCTGGGCCAGGCGCTCACCGGCTTCGGGGTCGGCCAGCGCCACATCCAGGCGCTGCAGCATGTCGGCAAAGCCAAACAGGCCGCTGCCCCGCTTGAGCTCGGCCATGCGCTGCATGACATGCTGGCGGGCGTGCAAGCGGGCGATCTGCGTCGGGTCCGGCAAGGCCAGCAATGAGGCCTGCAAATCAGCATAGGCCTGGCTTTCGGGTGGCAGCTGCACCGCGTCTTCGCCGGGCTTGCGGCACGCCAGCAAGCCATCGGGCGTGAAGCGGTCCCAGCCGGTTTTCATGTCTGCTTGCAGGGCTTGGGCATCGGCCGGACTCTGCGCCCAGGCCTTGAGCACGCCCAGCCAGGCGGCACAGTTTTTGTAGCTCAGCTTGCGGCCATCCCAGCCGGACTTGTGTTGCTCCAGCTGCGCCTCGATCCAGCCCAGCAAGTTGTCGGCTTTGACATCCCAGCCCTGCTTGAGCGCCTGCAATTGCGCAGCGCGTTCGGCCTGTGCTGCGCCGAACACCTGCGCCAGCGTGCCGGGTTCGGCATCGGCCAAGAGCACGCCCATCAGCGCACGCATGTCGGCATCGAGGGCGGCCACATCGCGCCAGATGCCTTGCACCTGTGCCACGCCGGTGGTGGACATGGGGTAGAGCTGTTGACGCCAATAGTCCTGCACGGCTTCCAAGCGCAGCGCGGCTTCGTCACCGACCAGGTTTTCTTCAAACAGGTTGCCGCTGTCAAAAGCATGTTCGCGCAGCATGCGCTGGCACCAGGCGTCGATGGTGAACACCGCCGCATCGTCCATGGCCTGCGCGGCCAGCGCCAGGCGGTAGGCCGCCTGTTCGCGCTGCGGGCCTTCGGGGTATTCGGCCATCAGGCTGTTCAAGAAATCATCTTCGACAGTCAACAGCCCCCGGAACACCTGGGCCGCCTCGGTCAGGCGCGAACGGATGCGGTCCGACAACTCACGCGTGGCGGCGCGGGTGAAGGTCATCACCAGCACGTCTTGCGGCAGCATGGGGCGCACGGGCGCGGTCTCTGCGCTGCCGTGGCCCAGCACCAGGCGCACATACAGCGCGGCAATCGTCCAGGTCTTGCCGGTGCCAGCGCTCGCCTCGATCAGGTGGCTGCCGCGCAGCGGAAAGGTGCTGGCATTCAGGGCGTGTGCGCTGCTCATGCTTGCTCCTCGGAATCATCGCCACTGTCGGCATCGGGCAAGGGCTCGATCGCGATGTCTGCAGCCCAGGCTTGCAAGGGCGCATAGACCGCTTCGGCCAGGCGCTCGAACGCGCCCGTGTCCAGCAAGGACGCCAGCGTGGGATAGGTGCGTGCCAGCGCCGGGTCTTCGCCCAGAGCGCCGCGTTTAAAGTCACCGCCCTCGTAGGCATCGGCCAGCGCGTTGTCCTTGTCCTTGTCTTTGAGCCATTGCAGCGCCAAGCCGGGCGGCAGGGGCAAGGGCCAGCGCATGCCCTCGACCCAGGTGTCCAGCAAAACCTGCAACTGGGCACGGGCCTGCTCGGGGTCTTGCGGGGGCACGCGCAGCACGGCGTTGCGCCCCACCACCACACAGGGCAAGGGCTGGTGCATGGCAGCTGCCGCCAAAGAGAGCAGCCAGATGTCGATCAGTTTGTCGGGGTAGGCCTGCGGTGTTTTGGGCACCAGGTTGGCCAGTTTGCTGGCGCGCACGGTGAGCGACAGCGCCCCGCCCGCGCCCACCAAGAGGCCACTGAGTGCGTCTTGCAAATGCACGTTCGGTAAATCATGCGGTGTGGCCTGTGCCTGCGGCAGATCGACCAACAAGCGCTCAGCCACGTCGGGGTAGGCCTGGCGCTCTTGCAGGGCTGCGCCCAGCAGGGTTTGCAGTTGGTGGC